>JBGUWM010000283.1:0-55396 GCA_045221175.1 Acutalibacteraceae bacterium
CCGAGGAGCTAAAGCTCCTGCGGTGAGGTTGCCTCGTCGCAGCCGATGTTAAGCGAGCTTACATCGGGCTTTGCTCCGAGTTAAAAAGGGTGCAGAAAACAGTTTATCTGCAGAGGGGCAGGAAGCATGGCTGTCTGTTAAAAATACCGGACGGCAGAGCTTTACTGACGGGAGGGATATAGCCCTGAAAAAAGGGAGAGTATGTGAAAGAAAAGGGGGGAAACAGATGCTTTGCGGTTATGAAAATGCCTGTATGCAAGGTCGGGCAAATGAAAACGGTTGTCAGACCGGCTATGCAAAATGTATGAAAGGAATGATGGTGCTGGTAGGCATCATTGCGGGTCTGGTTTTAGCAGCGGTTGTAGTACTGCTGTTTATCAATTCATTATTGCCGGCGGTATTTCCGATGGTGATGGCGGTACTGATTACAGGACTGACGGTTCTGGTCGGTACACCTGCAACAGCTTTTGCCTTGTCCGATAATTCCGCCAAAAAACAGTGTCTGAAGTGTCATATCGGCGGTTTGTTCTTCGGCATCATTGGCACTGTCATATCTTCGGCTCTGGCAATTGCAACCGATCTTGCAGCAGGTTCCGTTGCTGCAACGGTGCTGCTTGGTCTGACAGCGTTTTTCTTTGCTTATCTGATTGTCAGCCTGTTGTTTATAACGATTTGTGCAGCCGATAGCTGAGAGTCTGAAATCAGCCGGAAATGAGATTACAATGATTGGTTCATCAGGCAGCAAAAAACTTGCCGAAAGACGGAAATGAGTGTAAAAATCCCCCTGTTCATTATGAAGAGGGGGATTTTTCGTGTGATAGGATCAGAGTAACAATAAAACTCATTATAATTCTTTTATAGAAAATTGGTACAGACAGACTTTGTTATAATAAAAAGGAATAACGAAAAATAAAGGAACGAGGCAATATGAGAATCAGACATAAACCATGGGCAAAGCCGGAGCTGGAAGCGAGCAGCTTTTTTATACAGGAGCCTGATAGCTGCAAAGGAAAATGGAAGACCGTTTTTCCGAAGGAGCAGCCGTTGTATATCGAGTTTGGCTGTGGTAAAGGCGGTTTTGTTTCGCAGGCGGCATTTCAGGATCCGGACCATAATTATCTTGCAGTAGATATCAAATATGAAATGCTGGGGCTTGCCAAAAGAAATGTTGAGAAAGTCTATGGGCAGGGTGGAAGAAGTACAGATAATGTGAGATTAACAGCTCATAATATCGAGAGAATCTTTCTGATGCTTGGGGAAGAAGACTGTGCCGACAGGATCTATATTAACTTTTGTAATCCATGGCCCCGTCCAAAGCATAAAAAGCGCAGACTGACGCATACAAGGCAACTGATGCAGTACCGCATTTTTTTGAAAGACGGCGGAGAAATACACTTTAAGACGGATGATGACAATTTGTTTGAAGAAAGTCTTGATTATTTCAAAGAATGCGGATTTGCCATACGCTACATAACCTATGATCTGCACAATTCCGGTTATACGCACAATATCATGACGGAGCATGAAAAGATGTTTTCCGATGAGGGAATCAGGATCAAGTTTCTGATTGCCGAAAAGGTCGGATTGCCGACAGAGGGTGAGTAAATGTTCAATAAAAACAAGGCAGTAATCAAAACGGCACTGATGATGACGGCCCTGGTGGGACTCAGCGGCTGTTCGGGCATTACAACAGGCAGCGACTCTTTGATGCGGCCGCCCAGAGCAACGGGAGATAAGGCAGCCATTCAGGATATTATATCTGCAGAGGCAGGTGGAAGCTATACGCTGAAATATCCGCAAAAGGGTGAAAACCGTTCTGCTATTACGCTGCGGAACGAAAACACAGACGATGAATATGCCATAGCGTTGTATGCAACAGAGAATGAAACGAAGCTGAATGTATCGGTAATTACCTATTCAGCCGCGGAGAATGTATGGAAATGCATCGGTACCTATACGAACATGGGGTCCGGTGTAGACAGAATTCTGTTTGAAGATATCAACGGTGATAAAACAGATGATGTGATAATCGGGTGGACATCATACAATTCATCACAGAAAAACCTGACTGCATATTCCTTTAAGGAAGACGAAGTGTATGAGATGGTGATGGACGAAACCTATGATGAACTGATAGTAACGGATTTGACAGCAGACATGAGTGATGATTTGCTGTTGCTGTCGCTGAGCACACAGGAAAAGGCATCTACGGCAACGCTGCTGCAATATTCGGAACCTGACAAGCGACCGGTTGGTAAATATTCGTTGGAGCTGGATTCTGATGTTATCGCTTTTTCCAATATTGTAGCAGGCGATGCGGTTGTAACTCCTTCCGGAAAGAAAACCACTGCGGCAGGTGCAAAAAGCGAGAACAGTCGTTCCACAAGCAGCCAACAAAGTGAGATTTCCGGCAAGCAGGAAAGCAGCCGACAGAGTGAGGCTTCCGGCAAGCAGGAAAGCAGCCGACAGAGCGAGGCTTCCGGCAAGCAGGAAAGCAGTCAGCGAAGCGAGACTTCCGGCAAGCAGGAAAGCAGTCAGCGAAGCGAGGCTTCCGGCAAGCAGGAAAGCAGCAGAATGACAGAAACTTCCGGACAGGAGCAGACAAGCAGGACGCAAGAATCATCAAAGGCGTCGAATCCCTCAGAACCGTCTGTGCCGGAGGAAAGCAGCGGTAAAGAAGATGACCGGTCTGAAAAGGGTACGATGCAAACGGCGGTTGTCATTGACGGAAAAAGAAATGACAATTCGTATTGTACACAGATCGTTTATTATGATGCGGTGCATGATGAACTGACAAATCCCCTTGTCCCGTTGCGGATGAACAGCAATATGCAGTACAGCAATCCTACACAGCGAAGCGAGGCGGTTTTTTCAAGGGATGTCAACGGAGACGACATTATTGAAATACCGATGATCAAGCAAATGAATGCTGCTGTAGACGAAAACGGTGCGTCTGTATGCAATCAGATTGAATGGAGTCAATACAATGCTGTGGAAAAGAAACTGAATACGGTAATGATGACGGTGCAGAATCTGAAGGACGGCTATTATGTTGTGATGCCGGAGCGCTGGAATGGCAGTGTTACAGCAAGAACAGACGCCGAAACAAGAGAGATGACTTTTTATATCTGGACAGCCAAAACATCATCGCTGGGAGATAAGCTGCTGACCATCAGCCGCTTTACAGAACAGCAATGGAAAGAAGCCGGTCAGGAGCGTTACATACAGCTTGACATACAATCGGAAAACAGGAAGGCAGTATTTGCCGCCCAATTATTTCATACCAACGCAGACGACAGTTTGAATATTTCTGCAGACGAATTGTCAGAACTGATCTATGCTATATGACAGAAGGAGGAAAAAACAATGAAAAATATATTGGTAGCAGAAGACGAGACCGCTATTCGTGAATTTGTTGTCATTAATTTAGAGCGTGGCGGTTACAATGTAACAGAAGCGGAGAATGGCGCAGTAGCGCTTGAAAAATATGATGCTGCGGGCGGCGATTTTGACATTGCGATACTGGATATTATGATGCCCGAAAAGGACGGATTGCAGGTATGCAAAGAGCTGCGAAAGAAAAACGGCAATCTGGGAATTATCATGCTTTCCGCCAGAACACAGGAAATGGATAAAGTGTCCGGTCTGATGCTGGGAGCTGATGATTATATTACCAAGCCGTTCAGTCCGACAGAATTGGTTGCAAGAGTAGACGCCCTGTACAGAAGACTTGCTATCGCCGAAATGCGTTCGGAGAATAATTTCAAAGAAGAAATCAAGTCCGGCAGTTTTGTGCTGAATCTGAAGAATCATTCTTTGATGAAGAACGGCAAGCTGATAGAGCTGACGCAGGTTGAGTTTCAGATAATGGAATATTTCTTTTCAAATCCGGGAAAAGCGCTGGACAGAAGTGCTATTCTGAAGTATGTATGGGGAGAGGCTTATGTCGGCGAGGAAAAGATTGTCGACGTCAATATCCGTCGTTTGCGTATGAAGATCGAAGATACGCCTTCTTCACCCAAATATATCGTGACAGTGTGGGGACTGGGCTATAAATGGGAAAGCGGCAACTGAAAACAAAGAGAAAGGCATAGTGCATTCAAAAGCACTGCAGCCCGGGATTCGTATTTGACACTCTCAGCACAAAACGATGAGGTGATATGGTTTGAGGGGTATAACAAAAAGGTGGCTGATCAATACCTTCGGCGTCATTCTGATCATATTGTTTGTATTGGTAGTTGCCTTTGCCATCATAATTCAGAATTTTTATTACAGCGGCATCAGTCAGGTGCTGAACGGCCGTTCATCAGAACTGGTGAATATTTTTAATGATACCGATGATTTTACCAAAACAGCCCGTGTGTATGTTGAAAATTTTCCGGACAAGGAACGCATGGAACTGATGGTAATCAATAAAGAGGGACAAGTTGTCATTACTTCAACCGGTTTTGCGCCGGACAATCAGCAGAGTATGCCCGATTATCAAGAGGCACTGAAAAACAAGGAACGCTATTCCGACTGGCATGGCAGTCTTAGCTCAGGAGAAAATGTTATGGCTGTTACCAGAGTATTGGTTGATGATAATGAGGAGCCGGTAGGAGCCATACGGTATGTGGTATCTCTGGAACAGGCGGACCGCAAGATATTCATTTCCATCTCCATGGTTTGTCTGATCGGCGTTGTGATACTGTTCTTTATATTTCTGTCCAGCACCTATTTTCTGCGGTCGATTGTACGACCTGTTCAGGAAATCAGTACCACAGCCAAGAAGATTGCACAGGGGGACTTTGAGGCGAGGATCAACAAGTTTTACGATGACGAAATCGGTGATCTGTGCGATACCATTAATTACATGGCAGGAGAGCTGGGAACTTCTGACCGTATGAAGAATGATTTTATTTCTTCCGTATCCCATGAACTGAGAACGCCGTTAACGGCGATTAAAGGCTGGGCAGAAACGATGCAGCTTGACGGCTGCCGTGATCTGAAAACGGTGCAGAAGGGAATCAGCATAATTATCAAGGAAACGGAGCGTCTGAATGGTATTGTAGAAGAAGTGCTGGACTTTTCGAGAATTCAGCAAGACAGAATGGTGCTGATCATGGACAAGATAGACATTCTGGCAGAGCTGGACGAATCTATCTATATGCAGAGAGAGCGTGCCAATGCCGAGAATAAGCATATCGTTTATGAAGAACCGGAGATTCTTCCGCCGGTAGTCGGCGACCGCAACCGGTTGAGACAGGTCTTTATCAACATCATAGACAATGCGCTGAAATATTCAGAATCGGGTGGTGTTGTCAACGTCAGCATCGAGCAGCAAAACGATAACATTGTGATTGTCATAGCGGATAACGGCTGCGGCATCCCTGCGGAGCATTTGCCGAAAGTCAAGCAAAAGTTCTACAAGGCAAATCAGACGGTTCGTGGGTCCGGCATAGGACTGGCGGTGGCTGATGAAATCATACGGCTGCATAAAGGTACGCTGGATATCGACAGCATAGAGAATGTCGGTACCACTGTTACGATCAGGATACCGATACTGCAGCCCCGTTCTGACGAAGAAGAACGGAACATTGAGGGAAGCAAGCCGCTGCTGACAGAAGGAAAAGAGTGAACCTGACGTTGCTGTCCGGGTGATAAAAGAGGAAATAGAGTTATTGAAAAAAGGAGCTGAAAAGATGAAAAGGGAAAAAACACAAAAAATTACTTCTATCGGCGGACAGGCGCTGATGGAAGGGATTATGATGAGAGGACCGTTAAAATCTACGGTCGGTGTCAGAAAAAAAGACGGCAGTATCGAACTGGAAGAGATAGAGCCACTGAATCTGACAAAAAAGTACAAGCTGCTGCGGCTGCCGATTTTAAGAGGCGTAGCAGGAATGATAGATTCACTGGTAACAGGCAACAAGGCGCTGATGATGTCGGCTGACAAAGCGCTGGAGGGTGAAGAAGTACCGGAAGAAGAACTGAGCAAAGTGGATATCTGGCTGGACAAGCATTTTGGAGAAAAGGGTGTCAGCTTTATCATGGGAGCTGCCGTAGTAGTAGCTGTGGTGTTCTGTGTAGCGGTATTTTTCTTTTTGCCGACGCTGCTGTTCAATCTGTTGGCGTCTGCTTTTCCGGCACTGAACGATCACATGATCTGGCGTTCGGCGTTTGAAGGTGTTCTGCGTATTATCCTGTTTTTGATCTATATGGGACTTGTGACGGTGAATAAGGATATCAAGCGGGTTTTCCAGTATCATGGAGCTGAGCATAAGACGATATTCTGTTATGAGCACGGACTTGACCTGACGGTAGAAAACGTCAGAAAGCAGAGCCGTTTTCATCCCCGCTGCGGCACCAGCTTTATTGTATTGATGCTGATCGTGGGCATTCTGATCGGACTGTTCATTCCGTTTACCAACGTATGGCTGCGGTCTTCTGTTAAAATACTGTTGCTGCCTGTCACGGTTGGCATCGGCTATGAGCTGATCAGAGTATGCGGAAGGCACGATAATATTGTGACAAGAATAATTGCAGCGCCCGGCGTATGGATGCAGCATCTGACGACGAAGGAACCAAAGGATGAAATGATTGAAGTGGCGATTGCTGCGATGAAGGATGTTATTCCCGAAAACGGTGAGGATATCATACGATGACAGTCAGAGAAGCCTATTTGTTTGCCCTGTCACATTTATCGGAGTATGAAGTCCGAATTATCTTCGAAGAATTATGGGGCTATCACCGTCTTGCATTGATGGACAGAGCCGGGGAAGAGTGGACAGAAGAAAAACAGTGCCGGCTGACGGATGTTTTGCAGAAGCGCCGGCAAGGTGTTCCGCTGCAGTACATTCTGGGAAAATGGACTTTTATGGGCAGAGATTTTTATGTCGGTCCCGGCGTTTTAATTCCCCGGGATGACACAGAGGTGGCTGTTCGTGAATGTATGGATGAACTGACAGCTTTCAGTTCACCGACGGTGATGGATTTATGTGCCGGCAGCGGCATAATTGCCATCACGCTTGCCAAAGCAATACCGGGCGCAACAATCATTGCGGTGGAAAAGGAACCGAAGGCTTTTGCCTATTTAGAGAAGAATATTCGTTTGCATCGGGCTGATAATGTAACAGCAGTATGCGGCGATATTTTTCAGTATCATCAAAAGGTAGAAGACGAAACGATCGACGGAATTATATCCAATCCACCGTATATCCGTTCCGGTGAGATGGAAACCCTGCAAACAGAAGTACGGTTTGAGCCGGTAACTGCCCTGAACGGCGGTAAGGACGGATTGGATTTTTACAGATGTCTTGCCAAAGACTGGACAAAAAAGCTCCGGTACGGAGGAAGTATGACTCTTGAAATCGGCGAAGATCAGGCCACCTCCGTGCGGCAATTACTCTGTGACAACGGGATGAGTAATGTCAGAGTCGTGAAGGATATACAAGGCCTTGATAGGGTGATATTTGGTACTAAGAAGCAATGAAATATGATAGGCGGGCAGATAACAGGCTTGCAATTTCATTGTCAAAAATGTATAATCAAATCATTGCTGACAGAGAAAATGTATACGATGGAAAGGATTGAAAAACGATGGCATTTGATAAACAAAAGGCACTCGAAACAGCCCTCTCACAAATAGAAAAACAGTTTGGCAAAGGTGCGGTAATGCGCCTGGGACAGAACGCCGCTATGCAGGTGGATGCGATCTCCACAGGATCGCTTACGCTGGATATGGCGTTGGGGATCGGTGGTTTGCCAAGAGGAAGAATTACCGAAATATACGGACCGGAGTCATCCGGTAAAACAACGCTGGCATTGCACTGTATTGCCGAGGGACAGAAAAACGGCGGTATGGCAGCGTTTATAGACGTTGAGCACGCACTGGATCCCGTCTATGCAAAAGCGCTGGGGGTAGATATAGATTCCCTTCTGGTATCTCAGCCGGACACAGGCGAAGAAGCGCTGGAAATAACAGAGGCGTTGGTGCGTTCCGGCGCCATCGACGTAATTGTTGTGGACTCTGTAGCAGCGCTGGCGCCAAAGGCAGAGATCGAGGGCGATATGGGCGCTTCTCACGTGGGACTGCAGGCAAGGCTCATGTCTCAGGCACTCAGAAAGCTGGCGGGAGCCATTTCAAAGCTGAACTGCGTCGCTATTTTTATCAATCAGCTTCGTGAAAAGGTCGGCATTATGTTCGGTAACCCCGAAACTACTCCCGGTGGTCGTGCTTTGAAGTTCTATTCTTCGGTTCGTCTGGATATTCGCAAGGTAGAAGCTCTGAAGGTCGGCGGTGAGGTTGTCGGTTCTCACACAAGGGCTAAGGTAGTTAAAAACAAGATTGCGCCGCCTTTCCGTGAGGCAGAGTTTGATATTATGTACGGCGAAGGCATATCAAGAGTCGGAGAACTGCTGGATCTTGCAGTAAGTATAGACGTTATCAAGAAGAGCGGCGCCTGGTTTTCTTACGAAGGCAATCGTATTGCGCAGGGCAGGGATAACGCCAAGCAGTATCTGAAGGATAATCCGGAGATTGCACAGAAGATTGAAGCCGAGGTTTTGGAGAATAAGGACAAGTTCAGCTTTTCACGATCTTCAAAGTCCTCAAAGACAAAGGCTATGAAGGCAGACAAGCCTGAAACGACAGTAGTGACGG
Organism: Acutalibacteraceae bacterium; assembly: GCA_045221175.1. GTDB lineage: Bacteria > Bacillota > Clostridia > Oscillospirales > Acutalibacteraceae > UBA1213. Next base: position 8,642 of record JBGUWM010000283.1, read on the forward strand.
AGAATACGGAAGCAGCTCCTGTTGCGGCAGAATCCAGAACCGCAGATGCGGATATTGACATTATGGTAGAAGAGTGATGCTGATTACTGCTGTAGAAGAACGAAAAAAAGGAATGTCTGCATTGTACATTGACGGCGAATATGCGGTCAGTGTTGATACCATGGTATTGGCATCGTCAGGCTTTCGGACAGGCTCCGAGCTGACTGATGAAGAATTGTATGGTCTGTTGGAAACATCGAAAATCAGCAGGGCAAAAGAAAAAGCGTTGTATCTGATCGAATATCGCAGCAGAACTCGTAAAGAGCTTCGGGACAGACTGCTGCCGTTATATGGAGAAACAGCCGCAGAAGCTGCCATTGAGCGGCTGGAGCAGTTAGGACTGATCAACGATGAGGCGTATGCCCGTGATTATGCGGAGCAGCTCATCGAACGAAAGCACTATTCGTTCGAGCGAGCTGCCTTTGAGCTGATGAAAAAAGGCATCGACCGGGATACAGCAGAATCGGTGCTGTCGGAATTTGACCCCGACCCCTGTGACCAGATACGGGCGCTGTTGGAAACAAAGTATGCACGCCGGTTGTCCACGGAAAAAGATCGTTTGCGTACAGCCAATGCACTCAAAGCGATGGGGTTTCGCTGGTCAGACATCCGGGAGTGTATGGAAGAAACAGAACAGTGATGTTCATCAGTCCGGCTTACCGGGTTGTAAAGTTTTTTACAGAAAAAAGTGTGATTGCTGTGCGGGTAACGTACGGATCATATATGAGGGAGGAAGTATTTGTGTCGGATAAAAAAACCATAGGTTATGAATCTGCAATGAATGCGGCTATGAAATACGTTGGAAACCGGGAGATCGTCTTCTGGGGAGATAATGCGGAACTGCGGGAATACCTGAAAGGCAGGTATGGTATTACGGTGGACAAGATCGTAACCACCATGGAAAAAAAGGTGGGACAGAACAGGATTCTTTCCTCAGAGCTTCAGGGTAAAGCCGGACAGTACTATGTCTTATTCCCGAAAGACCCGGCTTCCGCTGCTTTCAGAAAGCAGATGCGTAAGCTCGGTTTCAAAGAAAATGAAGACTATCTTTTTGTCAAGAGAAGCAATACGGTATTGCCTGCCAACTATGGAGCATACAGTGATATATACGGTAATGTAGTGCAGACAGGCGGCTGCAGGGTTTTTCTCAGCAAGTATGCCGAAAACTGCGACATCTTTGTTGATGAAGGCTTCAAAGGTGACTTCCTGATACGAGTTTTCGGAAAAGGAAATGTCAAAGTAAGAATCGGCAAAAACTGCAAATCGACAGGTGCAGCACGTCTCTTTATCCATGACGGAGGAGAATTTACAATGGGGACTCATGTTTCTATGGGAGATAATACGAAGTTCTCAATCTCTGCCAATAACAGAATTACCGTCGGAGATGACTGTATGTTCTCCTACGACATTCTTGTGTTCAGCGGAGACGGCCATGCGATTTTCGACATGACGACCGGTCAGCGGACAAACCACTATACTGTCAACGATCCGAAAGGCTCGATTACTTTCGGGAATCATGTCTGGGTCTGTGCAGGAGCATACATTCTGAACAGAGCCAATATCGGTACGTCGTGCATTATCGGCGCCAATTCAACCGTCAAGGGTGACTATCCTGATTACAGCGTAGCAGCAGGAAATCCGGCAAGAGTTGTCAAAACCGATGTCACATGGAGCAGAAACCCCGATGCTCAAAACATTGAGGAGTGCTACGGCAATTGGGACAGTCTTTCTTCCGATGAAGATTTTGAATAAGAGTGACGGTATGGTTTGAGCTGTTAATCGTTGATAAATATTGTTGTAACTGTTATGCTGTAACATGAACGGATTGGAGCGCATTGCGCCGTTTCTCTGACGATAACGGTTTTGGTTATGACAGGGTGAATATGTAAAAACGAGCAGCAGACGATCAAACGGAATTATTCTAACGACAGTGGAGCGACTGTCGGGCAGGTTTTATGAAAGGAAGAGAAGGTATGAAAGAACGGATAGGAATGGTCAGTCTGGGCTGTGCCAAAAACCGGGTTGATGCGGAGATGATGCTCTACACGCTGAAAGAAGCGGGGTATCAGATTGTAGCGGATCCGGCGTTTTGTGATGTTGTCATAGTCAACACCTGCGGTTTTATAGAAGATGCCAAACAGGAAAGCATTGACGAGGTGCTGGAACTGGCAAGTCTGAAAAAAGAGGGCAAGATCCGGGCTATTATCGTTACGGGCTGTCTGGCTGAAAGATATCAGAAAGAAGTCATGAAGGAACTCTATGAGGTTGACGCAGTGGTAGGACTGGGCGCAAACGGTCAGATTACCGACATCGTAAAGAAAGTACTGGAGGGAGAAAAGCAGGAACTGTTCCCCGACAAGGAGCTGTTGTCAATCTGCGGAGGACGTATTCGTTCTACACCGTTTTATTATGCTTATCTGAAAATAGCTGAGGGCTGCGACAATCACTGTACTTATTGTGCCATTCCCATGATCAGGGGACGCTATCGCAGCAGACCGATGGAAGAACTGCTGCAGGAAGCAAAGGAACTGGCAACAATGGGTGTTAAGGAACTGATCGTGATTGCACAGGATACCAGCCGGTACGGAGAGGATCTTGCGGGAAAATCACTTTTGCCGGAACTGCTGACAGAGCTTTGCAAAATCGAAGAGCTGCAGTATATCCGGGTGTTGTACTGCTATCCGGAAAGAATGACGGACGAACTGATTGATGTGTTTGCCAAAGAGAAAAAGATACTGAAATATATAGATGTTCCGATGCAGCACTGCAATGGAAGAATCCTGAAGCTGATGAACAGAAAGGGTAACAGGGAAGAACTGACTGCGCTGGTGAAAAAGCTGCGGGAGAGAGTGCCGGGAATCACTCTGAGAACGACCGTTATGACAGGATTCCCTTCCGAAACGAAAGAGGAATTTGAAGAGTTGGCAGAGTTTGTAAAAGAGATGAAGTTTGAAAGACTTGGCTGCTTTGCCTATTCAGCCGAAGAGGATACCCCTGCGGCAAAGATGAAGGATCAGATTGATGAAGACACGAAGAAGCACCGTCAGGAGATTATTATGGAACAGCAGCAGCTTGTTATGGCGGAATATGCGGCGAGCAGAGTGGGAAAGACGGTAAATGTGCTGTGTGAAGGCTTTGACAGATATGCAGAATGTTTTTACGGAAGAAGTAAAGCAGACGCTCCTGAGGTGGACGGAAAGGTGTTCTTTATAGCAGAGGGGAAAAAGCCGAAGATCGGCGATATTGTTCCTGTCGTGGTGACAGACACTCTTGATTGTGATATCATGGGAAGCTGTAAGCTGTAAACCAACAATAACAAGCGAAAGGAAGCACTTTCATGAATTTGCCGAATAAACTGACGATGCTGCGTCTGATACTGGTTCCGTTCTATGTGTTTTTTTTGTTGATGCCGTCTATACCGCATCATTATCTTGTGGCATTATTGATATTTGCGGCAGCGTCTTATACAGATCATCTGGACGGTAAAATGGCCAGAAAAAGAAATATGATAACCGATTTTGGAAAGTTTGCCGATCCGCTGGCGGACAAAATAATGATATTTGCAGCCATTGCCTGTTTTATCCAACTGGGATTGACAGGAGCGGTAGTGCTGATTATCACAGCGGCAAGGGAATTTGCCGTCACGTCCGTTCGTCTTGTGGCAGCGAATCGTGGAAAAGTAGTGGCAGCCAATATATGGGGAAAGCTGAAAACTGTCAGCCAGATGGCGGCGGTACTGGTAATACTTGTATTGCAGTATCTGCTGGAACTGGATACGCTTGGGGTGCTTCATTTTGCCGATCACGACAGTGTGTCCTTCTGGTTTTATGTAGCAGGAGAAGTGCTTCTCTGGATTTCCGTACTGTTTACGGTGATCTCCGGGATTATCTACATTCGTCAGAATTTTGATTATATTAAAACGGCAAAATAAAAGACGGAAGAAAAATTGCAATTAACAGTAGCATTTTTGCAAAACATCGTGTATAATGTTATTGTAACAAGAGAATAGACGGCTATGATGGAGAGAAGTAGCGAAAAGGATACATTCAGAGAGAAGCTTGAACGGTGAAAAAGCTTTATGCGGTCGTTCGTGAAATGCACTCCGGAGCTTGGCGGCAGAAAAAAGTCTGAGTATGCCGACACGGAAAACCGCCGTTATCGGTGAATGAGGACACGGTAACACTGCCGTGTCAAATACGGGTGGAACCGTGCAGACTATCTGCGCCCCATTATGATGCTTCCGGAAAGGAGCGTTGTAATGGGGTTTTTTATTACAGTGATACGAGGGTGTGGTGATATTCTTGTTTGATAAGTTAAAGCAGGAGATTGATTCGATTATGGAGCGTGACCCTGCCGCAAGGAGCAGGGCAGAGGTCTACTTTTTATATTCCGGCTTTCGTGCCGTCAGAATGTATCGCAGAGCCAATTGGTTTTACCGGCATAATATGAAATTTATTGCCCGGTTTATTTCTCAGCGAGCAAGGCATAAAACAGGAATCGAAATACATCCGGGTGCTACCATCGGCAAAGGACTGTTTATTGACCACGGAATGGGCGTTGTCATCGGAGAAACTGCCGAGGTAGGAGATAACTGTACCATTTATCAAAATGTAACACTGGGCGGTACAGGCAAGGATCACGGAAAACGCCATCCCACACTGGGCAATAATGTGTTAGTCGGTTCCGGCGCTAAGGTATTGGGTCCTTTCAAAGTGGGAGATAACGCTCGAATTGCTGCCGGTGCGGTAGTGCTGTCAGAGGTACCCGATAATTCCACAGCAGTGGGTGTGCCGGCAAAGATTGTCCGTGTCAACGGCATCAAGCCTGCTCCCTGCAGCGAACTGGATCAGATTCATGTAACCGACCCTGTTGCACAAAAACTGCAGCAGATGGAATGTGAGATCAATGCATTAAAAAATGAGCTTCAGCAGCTCTCAGAAACAGAAAAGGAGTAAGAAAGATGAAAATTTACAATACCATGACCCGAAAGAAAGAAGAACTGATACCGATTCATGAAGGAGAAGTTCGAATTTATGCCTGCGGTCCGACAGTATATAACTTTATCCACATCGGTAATGCACGTCCGATCTGCGTGTTTGATACACTGCGCCGCTATCTGGAATACAGAGGCTACAAGGTGACCTTTGTGCAGAACTTCACTGACATTGATGACAAAATAATCAAGCGTGCCAACGAAGAAGAAAGCGATTATGTGACAGTATCGGAAAAATATATTGCCGAATATAAGAAGGACGCTGCGGGATTGAATGTCAGAGAAGCGTCTGTACACCCCCGTGCAACGGAAAACATCGGTCAGATCATCAAAATGGTCAAGACGCTGGAGGAAAAAGGGTATGCCTATTCCACAGAATACGGCGATGTATATTTCCGCACCAATCATTTTAAGGAATACGGAAAACTCTCACACCAGCCGTTGGAGGAGCTGGAGGCAGGAGCAAGAATTCAGATAGGAGATACCAAGGAAGATCCCATGGATTTTGCTCTGTGGAAGGGCGCAAAGCCCGGAGAACCGTTCTGGCAGTCTCCGTGGGGACAGGGCAGACCCGGCTGGCATATCGAGTGTTCTGCGATGGCAAAACGGTATCTGGGAGAAACAATTGATATACACTGCGGCGGTCAGGATCTTATTTTTCCGCATCACGAAAACGAGGTGGCGCAGAGTGAATGCTGCAACGGGGTTCCGTTTGCTCACTACTGGATGCATAACGGTTATATCAATGTGGATAACCGTAAGATGTCCAAGTCGCTGAATAACTTCTTTACGGTGCGTGATGTGGCAGAACAGTATGGGTACGAACCGATTCGTTACCTGATGTTGTCATCTCATTACCGCAGCCCGATCAACTATTCAGTCGAGATCATCGAACAGTGCCAGTCTGCACTGGAAAGACTGTACAACTGCCGTGAGGATCTGACTTTTCTGGCGAAGCATAGTGAAGGTGCGATAAAAGAAGGTGAAGAGGCGGTCAAAGAACTGCTGCTGAAGCATAAACAGGATTTTGTGACGGCAATGGATGATGATTTTAATACGGCTGACGCCATTTCAGCCTTGTTTGAGCTGGCAAGAGATATCAATTCAAATGTCAATGCACAGACAAATCCGTCCGGGGAGCTTTGCAGCTTTGCACTTGATCTGTATCAGGAGCTGGCAGATGTTCTGGGATTGTTGTATGTGAAGAAAGACGAGATAGATGATGAAGTCAAGCAACTGATTGAACAGCGTACTCAGGCAAGAAAAGATAAAAACTGGGCGGAAGCAGACAGAATCCGTGACGAATTAAAGGCAAGGGGCATTACCATTAAGGACACCCCCCAAGGCACCATTGTCGTCAGCGAATGAGCGAGAACGCCATGACACAGGAAATGATAAACGTGCTGATTCAACAAGCGATTCGGGTAAGACAGAACAGCTATGCTCCTTATTCAGGCTATCATGTAGGAGCGGCGCTGCTGTCGGAAGACGGCATGATCTATACAGGCGTCAATGTGGAGAACGCATCCTATCCGGCGGGCATCTGTGCCGAAAGGACGGCGTTTTGTAAGGCTGTTTCCGAGGGACAGCGAGTCTTTCAGGCAATTGCGATTGTCGGCGGAAAATCAGATGAGCCTGTTGGTGAATATTGCCTGCCCTGCGGTATCTGCCGGCAGTTTATGAGTGAGCTGTGCGGAAATGACTTTCAGGTGATTGCAGCCAGAAGCACGGAGGATTATCAGGTTTTTCGTCTGGAGGAACTGCTGCCCAATGCTTTTTATCTGAAAAAGAATTAGTCCATTCAAAAGGCACACTCTTGCTTTATTAAACAAGAGTGTGCCTGATGGTTCATGTGAGGCTTGACACTGCGTATGTTTTTTGACCCGGCAGAAATACTGTCCGCATAGACAATATCTGCCGGGTCAACAAAAGGATCTTGATACATCAGCGTCAGGCTGCTGACACAGGACAGAAGCAGCATGGCATGAGCCGAAGCATCGTTTCACGCTATAGGCTGCGAAAAATAAGAACAGAATCAGTCTTCATAGAAGGGATAGCAAAAATGTGCTTTTCAAGCCTGATACTGCGGCTGATACGGCAGAAGCGGCTCTTTGTATTCTATCTCCTCGGAAGATTCATGCTCTTTTTTCTTTTTAGGCTTAATGATCATCTTTTTTCCCCCCTTGATAACTATTGTTACCCTTTGAGGAGGGTTTTATTCCCCAAAACGTATTTTCTCTGGAGGCAATTATGATAACGTTACCGGATTCATTTATAAAAGAAATACAGGCTGTTTTCGGCAAAGAAGATGCAGACACTTATATGGCGTTGTTTGAAAAAGAAGCGTTCAGAGGAATTTCCGTGAACCGGCTGAAAACAACGCCGGAAAAGCTGTTGGCTTTGCTGCCGTATCATGTTACGGCAAGCCCGTTTTACACAGACGGCTTTTATCTTAACGGAGATACCGCCGGAATCGGAAAGCATCCGCTGCATCATGCCGGTGCTTTTTATGTACAGGAACCTTCGGCAACTTCGGCGGTAACGATGCTGAACGTTCAGCCGGGAGAAAAAATTCTGGATCTGTGTGCTGCGCCCGGAGGAAAGTCGGCGCAGATTGCGTCGTGTCTCGGGGGTAAGGGATTGCTGTGGTCAAACGAACTGGTCAGGAACAGAGCGCAGATCCTTTTGTCGAACGATGAACGCATGGGGATACCCAACGGGGTGGTTTCTTCGTGTTATCCTGACAAGCTTTGTGAAAAACTCAGCGGCTTTTTTGATAAGGTACTGGTAGATGCCCCCTGTTCCGGAGAAGGAATGTTTCGTAAAAATCCCGAAGCCGTAACAGAGTGGAGCAGAGAACATGTTGCTGCCTGTGCAGAGCGTCAGCTCTCCATACTGGATTCCGCAGCAAAAGCCGTAACGGAGGGCGGAGAATTAGTTTATTCCACTTGTACTTTCTCTTATGAAGAGAATGAAGGCGTTATCACAGCGTTTTTAGAGAGTCATCCTGAATTTGAAGCGGTGTCGCTTCGGGAACACTTCGGGAGGCCGAGCGGAGTATCCTGTGGTGTCAGAATTACCCCTCTGGAGGGCGGAGAGGGTCATTTTGCTGCCAGAATGCGTCGCAAGGGAGAAAAGAAGTCCCCCGTATCGGTTTCGGTATCCGCACGAAAAGCGCCAAAAAGCGCAGAACTTGCTGCTGCAGAGAGGGAACTTGGCGGCATTCTGACAAAAATGCCGGAAGGAAAGCTTGTGATGATCGGAGATAAGGTGTACTTATGGCCGAACGGTTTGCCGGAGACAGGGGGGACAGGTGTCATCAGAGCAGGCGTTTTGATGGGAGAACTGAAAAAAAATCGTTTTGAGCCTGCCCATGCCATGTTTATGGCTTTGCCGGTCAACAGCTTTCAAAGGGTACTCGATTTGTCCTTGGAGGATCCGAGGACAGAAGCATTTTTGAAAGGCTATGAAATCGACTGCGAAACAGGCAGCGGTTACACAGCCGTTGCCGTGTGCGGCATAACCCTCGGATTCGGAAAATGCTCGTCCGGCAGGTTGAAGAATAAATATCCAAAGGGATTAAGAATCTGAATACTGACTGCCATCTGTGAAGGTGCGGAAGAAGTATCGCAAAGTGATTGTACATAACAGTTCCGTCAAGGAAATATTTCTCAATTGAACCGACACAGGACAACATCAAAAGTATCCGGATTAAAAGGTACTGCAGGAGGCGCAGTGAAATGTTCATCAACGGAAAAACGATTGATATTTACAAAGCAGACAGAGAGAATGCTCCATTAGTAATACTGAATGAATATATGCGCAGCGGCGGAGAAATCTATCAGAAATGCCGTGATACCGGCTGTCCTGATTTCACGCTTGCGGAGATTACAGGTCTGAACTGGGAGAATGAAATGTCGCCGTGGAAGATGAAGCCTCTGGGCAAAAATGATCCACCCTTTGGCGGAATGGCTGATGAATATCTTTTTCTGCTGCTGAACAGTATCATTCCTGCGATAAAAACAGAACTGAAAACAGAACCGGCAGCCATTCTGCTGGCAGGTTATTCTTTGGCAGGATTGTTTGCTTTGTATGCTGCCGGAAAATGCAGTGCTTTTCAGGCGATTGCATCATGCTCGGGATCCCTCTGGTTTCCGGGAATTACGGATTACATAAAAGAACAGCCCATTGAAAAGCTGCCGGAAAATATCTACTTTTCTCTTGGCGACAGAGAAGCACGTACCGGACATGAGATTCTGAGAACCGTAGAGGATAACACCCGTGACATATCAGATTATCTTGCACGACACGGCATCAATACCATATTGGAGATGAACAAAGGCAATCATTTTCAGCAGCCGGCATTGCGTACGGCAAAGGGGATTAAGTGGATTCTGGAGATGACTGAATAAGAGAGATATCAAGGGTGAAGAAAAGATGATCATGAGAGAAGATATTTTTGACTATGTAAGGAAGAAATACCATATAGAAGCGGATTATCCGCTTCCCACAGCACCGGATCATGCGGTTATGCGGCACCCTGACAACCGTAAATGGTTTGCTGTCATTTATGCGGTGTCAAGGTACAAGCTTGGCATAGAGGGAACAGACAAGACAGATGTAATCAATGTCAAAACAGGAGATCCGCTGCTTGCCGATCTGCTGATACAGCAGCCGGGCTTTTTTCGTGGTTATCAGATGAACCGTGGCAACTGGATCACAATGCTTCTGGACGGAACCGTACCGCAGGAAGAAATTTGTCATTGGATAGACGAAAGCTTTGCAGTGACCGCTTCCAGGGAATATAAAGAACAGAATCGTCCTGCGAAAGAATGGTTGATTCCGGCTAATCCGGCATATTACGATATTGTCCACGCTTTTGACGGAACAGATGAAATCATCTGGAAGCAGGGCAGAGGCGTCAGACAGGGCGATACTGTTTTTATCTATGCAGCGGCGCCTGTTTCAGCCATATTGTATGAATGTACTGTTACTCAAACCGATATCCCCTATAACTATGCTGCTGACAGACTGAGCATCTACGCCGTTATGAGAGTGAAACTGAAAAAGAAGTATGATCCGAAATGCTTTACTTTTCAAAAACTGAAAAAAGAGTATGGTATTGCTGCAGTCAGAGGACCCAGAGGAATACCTGCGTCATTAAGTCAGGCACTGGATCAATCCGATGCGCTGTTTATGTCATGATAATCTGTATCCGAGGGTAACGGAATAATGATGATATAACACAGCGTCAGTGAAAACAATATCTGTTATTTGTAAAAAACAATCCGGAAAGGAAGTGATGTTATGCATGATATCTGGAACCCGTGGCATGGTTGTGTCAGGTGCAGCGAAGGCTGTCAAAACTGTTATATGTATTTTCTGGACGAACAGAGAGGAAAAAGCGGAGCTGATATCTATCGTACAAAAACCGGCTTTCAATATCCTTTGTCTAAAGACAGACAGGGGCAATACAAGGTACAAAGCGGCGAGCAGATCCGGGTTTGCATGACATCTGATTTTTTTCTGGAAGAAGCCGATCAGTGGCGTGAAGAAGCGTGGGATATTATGCGGCAGCGGCCTGATGTTGTATTTTTTCTGCTGACAAAGCGTCCCCAGAGGGTCAAAGACTGTCTTCCGGGTGATTGGGGTGACGGTTGGGAAAACGTTTTTTTCAACGTAACCTGTGAGAACCAGACAAGGGCAGATGAGCGCATTCCTATCATGTTAGAGCTGCCGTTCAGACATAAGGGTATAATGTGTGCGCCTTTTATCGGAAAAATCAGTATCAAACAATATTTGTCAACAGGACAGCTTGAACAGGTTTTGTGTGATGGCGAAAATTATTCCGGCTCAAGACCCTGTCATTACGAATGGGTAAAGCAACTGAGAGAAGAGTGTGAAGAGTATGGCGTAACGTTTGTTTTCTGCGGCACGGGCAGGCGTTTTGTCAAGGACGGCAGAATTTACCGGATAGAAAGCAGTGAACTGCAGTCCAGACAGGCATTTTTGTCCGGACTGAGTTATCAGGGAAAGCCGATCTGTTTTCGTCTGACAGACCGGTTTGGTGTACCTGTTCCGCCGGAAAGACGCTATCAGCCCTATTTTGGAGAAAAATGTCAGACATGTGGTATGAAACCCATCTGCAATGGCTGTACAAAGTGCGGCAAATGCCGGCAGTAAGATCATAATATGATTGTCAGGCTAAAGGTGTATATCAAAGGAGTGCGAGGTGTCCTGTAGACACCTCTGCTGCAGACAGAAGCACCGACCGAGCCGACAGGCAGGATAGGTGACCGCCTTTTTTGTCAGAAAAGATTTTCCCCATGAAGCTGTACCGTCAGACAAAGTTTTTCCTGCAGTGTATGCTACAAAAGCTTGCACAACGGTAATCTATCGTGTTACTATAATGGTAACTTGAGAGTTGCTGATTCCGGGCAGTGCGGCAATAGCGGAAGCAGGAAAATCAGGAATAGTGTTATTGCTGTACGAAGGGATAGCGCCAGCCAATTAAACAGAAAGGAAGATAGCGATGTCTGATTATTTTGGAAAAGAAGTACCGAAGCTGGGGTTCGGACTGATGCGTCTGCCGAAGAGAGGACTTGGTACAGATATTGAACAGACCAAGAAGATGGTTGACCTGTTTATGGAAGCCGGTTTTACTTATTTCGACACAGCTTTTGTTTATCCCGGGTCCGAAGCGGCTATAAAAAAAGCGCTGGTCGACCGTTATCCTCGTGAAAGCTATACCCTTTGTACAAAGATTAACGCCTTTATTCTGGCACCGACAGAGAATGCGGCCAAAAAACAGTTTTACACCAGCCTCAAACGCACAGGTGCAGGTTTTTTTGATTATTATCTGCTTCATGCCATTATGAAGAATAATTATCGCAAATATGATAAATTCCACTTATGGGATTTTGTGAAGGAACAAAAGGAAAAGGGACTGATCAAGCACTTTGGTTTTTCCTATCATGCAGGTCCGGAGCTGTTGGACCAGATTCTGACTGAGCATCCTGAGGTGGATTTTATTCAGCTCCAGATCAATTATGCCGACTGGGAAAATCCTTCGGTAGCGTCCCGTGCCAATTATGAGGTGGCGAGAAAGCACGGCAAGTCGATCACGGTCATGGAACCAGTCAAAGGCGGCTCTCTTGCCAATCCGCCGAAGGCTGTCAAAAAGCTGTTTGACGACTATCATCCCGATATGTCCTATGCCTCATGGGCCATTCGTTTTGTTGCTTCTCTCGACGGCATTATTACGGTACTTTCCGGAATGTCCAATATTGAACAAATGAAAGATAACCTTTCATATATGAAGAATTTTCAGCCGCTGAATGAAGAGGAACAGCGTATCATTCAGCAGGCACAAAGGATTATCGGGCATTCCTCTACTGTACAGTGTACTGCCTGTCATTATTGTACAGAGGGATGTCCGAAACAGATCAGAATTCCCGATATTTTTGCGGCTATGAACAAGCAGCTCGGCAACGGTCAGACCGCTGAAGCAAAGAACGCTTATGCACAGGCAATTTCAAACGGCAGTTCCGCATCAGCCTGTATCGGCTGTAAGCAGTGCGAGCGGGCTTGTCCGCAGCATCTGGAAATAACGGAATATCTCCGACAGGCTGCTAAAATGTTTGACAACTGAATAGCTGCTGCAAATGGCTTTGTTTTTTATAGGAATCAATGATATTACCATACAATTACGCTTTAGGTTTCCATGAAAGGGAGGAAGAAAATGCTCAGATTAAGACCATATCGAACGAATGATGCAGCAGTAATATTACAATGGGCTAAGGATAAACAATCATTTTATCAATGGACAGCAGGTGTATTGGGAGACTATCCGCTGAAAGAAGAACAGTTTCAAAAGGCAGGGAATCTGATGGCTTTCACAGCAGAAGATGATGGCGCTTTAGTTGGATTTTTCACAATGAGAAGACCTTCCGAAAGCTTTGATGAACTGCGCTTCGGCTTTGTCATCATTGATCCGCAAAAGCGCAGAAAGGGATATGGCAAAGCCATGCTGAAGCTGGGTTTGAAATATGCAAAGGATATTTACGGAGCGAAGGAAGTTTCTTTAGGGGTGTTTGAGAATAACACACCGGCATATCTTTGTTACAAATCTGTCGGTTTTCAAGATATTGTTTCAGATGAAGCGGAATACTATCAGATTGACGGTGAAGAATGGAAATGTATGGAGATGAAAACTGTCTTGTAACTATTGGCTTGACTGAAAGCAGTTGTGATCGAAGAATATAGCACAGGTAAAAAGCACAGTAAAAATGCGTTGTTTATTTCAGATGAGGGAATAAACAACGCATTGCTTTTATATTGAAGTTTTGATGACCCGGCGAGCAGCGTATCATCTAATATCCGAAAAAAAAAGCGACCGCAGGGAGCGACTGTGCAAATCGTCCCGTGCGGTCACGCACTGGCGTCCCAGAAGGGAGTCGAACCCCCGACCTTTCGCTTAGGAGGCGAACGCTCTATCCAACTGAGCTACTGAGACATCTGTGAAAAAATCGTTGCCTGTCAATCTTTGCAAAATGGTTTACTGCCTGAGCGGTAAAACGGTATCAGATCCTTCCGCAAGATAATGACAACTCAAATATTACCTTCATTATTTTACATTTCTGAAAGAAGATTGTCAAGTAAAAAAACGGTGTTGCTGATTTTTTTGAAAAAATATCGTTACATACAGATACATACAGAAAAACCTCAGCCAAACATCAGCCAATACAAGTTGCAGCTTGCCGTAAAAGTATTGTACCGGAGATTGATAAAGGAATACTCCGGCACGAAATGCAGTGGAAGCTTTTTTGAAGAAAGGTAATAAGATTTTTTTGTGGTAAGCCAAAACAAAATCAATATAATCAGCGGAGAGGGAAAGCGGAGATAGTATCTGTTAAAGTTGTAATGCCCTTTTCAGCAAGGAGAATAAAGGGCAGAACGGTATCACCCCAGCCGGCGATGAGATTGAAACGATTACCGCAAAACTGTTGGGTACCATATCCCTGCAGGTCAACACCGTGAACCCAGAATTTTTGATTGTACAAACGGCGGTATTCTTCAGCCAGACCTTGTACGGTTTTATACAATCCTCTGAAAGAAGAATTGCATTCGTTATCGCTGAAATAAATAATTCTGTCAAAGGGACGAATTGCTGCGGAAGGATCGTCCTTCAAAGCGTATTTCATCGGCAGTGAAAGATCTGTATCTCCGCCGAAGGCGAAATCCTTATTGCAGGCAGCAAGAATGGAATCAAACTTTCCGTATCGGGCAATGCGATAGCCCTTGCGTGTTTCTTTGAACGAACTGTAAGGAGTGCTGCAGTCAAAATAACAAACCGTGGCGTCTTCGCATATTCTGGAAGCCATTACACCGAGCAGTGTACCGATGTCGCAGCAACGAACGGTGCTGTTTGCCGACACAGGGTATTCCATAGAACCGGAGCGGTCTATTGCGATAAGGGTTCTTCCGGGTATCGTTTCCATGTTGCCGATGGAAAGAGTAAGAGCTGTTTCAAGACACCGGTGAATCGGGGGAGTCATTAGTTGTTCTTCTGTCAGCGTGCGGTAGGCGCTGAAATAACGGAAGGGAAGCTGGCGGCTTTTTCTGATCAGAGCAGGATCCGAGAGGGTTTGCAGCACAGGTGTGAGATCGGCACTGCACCTGACTATATTCCGTAAATTACGAAGCAGCGCCATATAGCCTACTCTGCCGGAGGCAATTAACTGATCCCATACCTCTTTGGTATTGCCTTTTGCAGAAAGCTCAGTTTCCCATGTATAGGGTGTTTCAAGGGTATTATTCAGTATTTTGTGAAACAGCAGTTCCTGCTCTTTGCTTCTTGGCTTAGGGTGAGTGATTCTCAGTACGTCACGCAGTTTCAGGCTCTTTTTTGAGCCGCTGTATTTTGCAAGCTGATATTCGTCAAATTGTTGAATAACGGCAGCAGCTTCCCTTTTGAGAGCATTCGGAAACGGCTTGCCGAACAGTTGCAGATAGCAAGCCATGATCTCTGTCAGATCGTCGGGGCGCAGTACAATATTTCTGACGGCAATACGGGTATAGGCTCTTGCTTCGTGAGCAATGACAGTTGCAAGAACATGACTGACGGAACGCATATTGCCGACAGTCCGGGCGTAACAGGCAAGCTTGCAGAGAAATTCAGGATCAGCGGCAGCACATCTGAGAGAAAGCTGAAGCAGCTTGTTGCTTGTGGAACCATAGTATTTTGGTTCACCAAACATAGAGGTCAGTACAGTAGTGACCAGATGGTTTTTCTCCTTCATGCGGTAAGCAGGATATCCGCTTTGATTAGTTGTTTTATCAGTATTTTTAGTATTGAACTTCGACATTGCGTTCACTCCTTTATGATGAAAATAGAGGGCTGCCGGAGAAACTCTGACAGCCCATATCAATGCTGATGTTGGAAATGCAAACTGCTGACAGAGCATCACCGGCAGCGTTTTTTTGCGAGAAGCTGACAGTTGCTTTACCGGCAACAAAGCAAAGGACACCGGAACAATGTCAGCCGGAGTAAAAATGAAGGAACCGTTACCTGTACTGCTGTGAGCTATTTGCATAGGTTAAGCAGCATCAATATGCAGAGAATAGACAATAACGGACTTTTCATATATTTTTCACTGAAGCTCTGATGATTCACCATCGTGGAAGAAAACCTCCCACGGCGGGGACTTTCACCCCGGAGCATTCATGTACAATCGAAGTAACCGTTATCTGCACTGCTGCATATCTTTGCTGTAATATCATCATAGCATATTCTTTTATTCGATGCAATCGTTTCCGTGAAAAAAACAGAAGAAGCAAAACGAAAAAAAAATACATGATTGTTTTACAAAAGGAATCGTTGCGAAAGGGATATCATGTACAGACAAAAAACACACCACAGAAAGCAGTGGTATGCCGAAGCTTCAGTCGGGCGATGTGTCATGATATTCCCCGGAACTTTCAGAGGATCGGCATCAAGTTCTGAAGCTCCTGTTGGGAAGTATCTGCGGAAAGCTGATCAAATGCATAGAGCATAAAGCCTCCTATACCAAGCTTTCGAAGGTATTCCACTTCCTGACGCAGATTATCAGAGGCATTCAGCCAGCTTCCGCTGTCAGCGTCTGTGCCTGCTTTATAAAGACCAAGCCCGAAATAGAGGCGGGTGTTTTGGTTGGTGACGGTATCCTTCCATTTGTCGGCAAGCTCACGAAACGGAAAAACAGGGTGTTGAAGGCTGACATAAAGCTGAGGACAGAGATAATCGGCATAGCCTTCAAAGCGGCTCCAGCTTGTGATGTCTGCGGAGAGCTTTTCATTATTGTCAAAATTGCATTGGGGCGAAATGCCAAATACCATACGGGGGTTAATGTGATGGATACTGCTGTAGATTCCGGATACCAGCATATTGATATTGGTTTTCCGCCACTGACTGAGGTTCAGCGGTGCAGCGTTCTGAGAGAGTGTCTGAAGATATTGCTGATAGCTTTCATGGTCAAAGTTTTCCTGATCCGAGGGATAAAAGTAGTCGTCGATCTGAATGCCGTCCAGTTCATAGTTTTGCGCCAGTTCTTTTACACCGTCAATAATCAGTTTCCGAACTTCGGCAGAAGCGGGATTGTAATAGATTCCGCCGTCATAGGAAAAAGTATTGCTGTCATTGTGTGTGTTTCTGTCCTTTTGCCATTTGATATAGGGGTTATCTTCTGACAGTGCCGGCGGAGTCTGACCGGTACTGATGCGGAAGGGATTAATCCACCCGTGAACGGCAAGCTGACGGCTGTGAGCTTCTTCAAGTATGATGCTGAGGGGATCAAAGTCAACTCCCTTGCCCTGTGTACCGCTGATGATATGTGACCATGGAAAGTATGAAGAGGGATAAATAGCATCACCAAAGGGACGAACCTGAACAATAATCGTGTTGATTCTGTTGCTGACGCAGGTGTCCAGCATGGACTGTATTTTCTTGCGAAAAGAGAGTTCGTTTCGTTCCTGTTCGCTGAGCTGCAGCGACATATAAGGAATCCATACGCCCCTCATTTCCTGGACAGCGACAGACTGATCGGGTGATTGCGGAACGGAACTTTGGGATTGACCCACAGGAACAGAGGATTTTTCCTGCGGAAGAGGATGGTCAGACGTGTTTTGCTGATGATGGGCATACAGCATGACAGCGCCTGTCAGCAGAGAAAGCACAAGAATAAGGATCAATAAACGGACAAAAGATTTTTTCATGTCAACACAACCTTGATTTTAGTTTTAATGCAATATATAATAGAAACAGGGAAAACATGACAGTCATGAAGGGAAGAAAAGAATGCCTTATGTGAATATACTGATAGCGTATGCAGTTATCAGCAATATAGCGGCGGTGATACTGACAGTGTATGACAAAGCTGCGGCAAAGCGTCACCGGCGCAGAATACGGGAAAGTACACTGCTGTGTATAGCGGCGCTCAGCGGCTGTATTCTGATGTATCTGACGATGCAAATTATCCGTCATAAAACAAAAAAGCCGAAATTTATGATCGGCATACCGTTGGTTTTTACGGCGGAATGTATCGCAGCCGTCATACTGCTTGTACAAAACGGGTATATTCATTTTTAGACTTTTGAAATATTACTTTTTTATCAACAGGGAGGTATCGCAGTCATGAAGGAAATCAGCAAGGAAACAATTGAAAAAACGATGGAAGCCCTGCGAAAGAATCAGATGCAGGCGTTCTATTGTGAAAACAGGGAGGAAGCCGGCAAAAAAGTACGGGAGCTGCTGCATGAAGGGGATACGGTAACACACGGAGGTTCCGTAACGCTGTCACAATGCGGCATACCGGAAATACTGAAAAGCGGTGCTTACACTTATTTAGACAGAAATCAGGAGGGACTCACCAGAGAACAGGTGACAGAAATCTATCAAAAGGCATTTTTCAGCGATGTTTATCTGACCAGTGCCAATGCTGTAACAGAAAACGGAATGCTGTTTAACGTAGACGGCAATTCCAACAGGGTTGCAGCCATCATGTTTGGACCGAAAAGCGTTATCGTCGTGGCAGGCATCAATAAACTGGTCAAGGATATTGACGAGGCTTTTGACAGACTGAGAACGGTGGCTGCTCCCAACAATACCAAGCGGCTTGGTTGTAATACATATTGCGCCAAAACCGGCAAATGTGTTTCGCTGAATATGGCGGACGGAAAAATCGGCGATGGCTGTAAGAGTGAACAGCGTATCTGCTGCAGTTACGCAGTCTGTTCTTTCCAGAGGGTCAAGGACAGAATCAAGGTCATACTGGTCGGAGAAGAGCTGGGATACTAAAGAAGGAGGAAGCGGCAATGGCAACACCTCACATCGGCGCAGAGAAAGGCGCTTTTGCAAAAACCGTACTGATGCCCGGCGATCCGCTGAGAGCAAAATATATTGCCGAGCATTATCTGCAGGATTATGAGGAAGTCACTCATGTTCGGGGAATACTCGGCTATACGGGACAGTATCAGGGACATCGTGTTTCTGTCATGGCAAGCGGAATGGGCGTTCCGTCCATCGGCATTTATTCGTATGAGCTGTATCATTTTTTTGATGTTGACAATATCATTCGAATCGGCACAGCAGGCGGCGTCAGCGAAAAACTGAAGCTGAGAGATGTGGTGATAGCCATGTCAGCCGCCACCAATTCGGGTTTTGCGTCGCAATACCGATTGCCGGGAATACCTGCGCCGACAGCCAGTTACACATTGCTGAAAAATGCCTGTGATGCTGCCGAAGAACTGCATAAAACGGTTCATGTGGGACAGGTTTTTACGACGGATATGTTCTATGACGACGCTGAAAGTCTGGCACAGTGGAGAAAAATAGGCATACTGGCGACAGAAATGGAGTGTGCCGGATTATACCTGAATGCGGCAAGGCTCGGAAAAAATGCTCTGACGATCTGTACCGTTTCCGACTGCCCGCTGACGGGAGAAAGCTGCTCTGCAGAAGAGCGTGAAACAAGTTTTTGTGATATGATGGAAATCGGGCTGCTCTGTGCAGTCAAAAGTGATACAGAAGAATAATCGGACAGTCCGATCAATTCCGTGATTTTGCACAAATTGCGGAATTGATTTTTTTGTGCTAAGGTAGGAAAAAACGGTTGATATTGAAAAAAATATGAAAATGCCGGAAGCATGATACAAACAGACCAATTTTCATTGTCAAAATTGTACAATGTTTGACGATAAATGGTGGGTGACTTTTTGGCGGAGATATGTTATAATAACAAAGACACTCAAAACGGAGGAATATTACCTTGGAAAACAACACATATATATATACAGGCAATCCCATTACTCCTAATTTCACGATTAATATCGGAGGACAGAAGCTCAGCAGCGGAACGGATTATGACATTGAATTTACAGATAATGTCAATGTCGGCACCGCCCATGTGACAATAACCGGAAAGGGCAGATTCAAAGGCGTTATTCAGCGTGAGTTCGAAATCAAGCCTGTACCGGCAAGATCACTGTCCTTTTTTGCAGATAACACGGAATTTGCCTATACCGGAGAACCGTGTATGATGCAGATTGCCGTCAAATTCGGTGACGTTACGCTGAAGGAAGGCGTCGACTATACCGTAGAATATATAGAAAATGTCAATCCCGGTACAGCTCACGCGCTGATTACCTTTATGGGCAATTTTTACGGAGTTATGACAATTCCTTACGAGATATATGCTCTTCCCGAGCCGGAAGCAGAACCGCTGGAAAACACTTCTCAGTTGTCATCTCAGAAGATCAATCTGGGAGAGTCTGTCATTGTAACGGCTGCTGCCCGTGGAGGAAAAGCGCCCTACACCTATTCTGTACAATACTGTAAAGTGGCATTGAAAAAATGGAAGTCATTACAGGATTTTTCCGAAAATGCAGTTGTTGAGATCAAGCCCAAAGCAGAAACAAGATATATCATCGTTGTCAAGGTGAAAGACAGTAAAGGGACGATTGCAAAGCAGTATTTCAAAATATCCGTCAGCGGCAAGGAGGAACTGCAGGATACAAAAGCAGCAGTTGCCGAATAATACAGGGGGATGCCCCTGTGTCCCTGAAAATGGATCGTTTATTTCCGGCAGATAGAAAAAATGATAAAAATACTGTTGATTTTTTCGTTTGTTTATAGTATAATAACATTGTTGATGTTACAAGACAGGATCATATTCTTACACATACGATCGGGCAGGCGCTGTGCGACAGAGCACCGTGAACCATGTCAGGCGGGGAACCGAGCAGCATTAAGCGTTTCGTTCTGTGCGATGCAGTCAGTCTGTTCGACCGTATATGCAAGAATATGAGGGACCGTATTATACGGGCTGTCTTGTTTTTTTAGCTAAATTTTCTCTTTGCACAAATTTTACCAAGGGGCGTGATAAAATGTATAAAGTTTTATACAGAAAGTACCGTCCCCGTATTTTTGCGGATGTCATCGGGCAGCCGCAGGTGACAACAACTCTGAAAAATGAGCTGAAATCCGACAGATTGGCGCACGCCTATCTGTTTACCGGTTCGAGGGGTACGGGCAAAACAACCTGCTCCAAAATACTTGCCAAGGCAGTCAACTGTCTTTCTCCCAAAGACGGAGATCCATGCTGCGAATGCGAGATATGCCGTGGAATTGACGACGGCAGCGTGATGGATGTTGTAGAAATAGACGCCGCCAGCAACAATGGCGTAGACGATATCCGGATGCTTCGTGAGGAAGCGGATTTTACGCCTGCCAATGCAAAATACAGAGTATATATCATTGATGAAGTACACATGCTGTCCATCGGAGCGTTTAACGCCCTGTTGAAGACGCTGGAAGAACCGCCTTCACATGTTATCTTTATTCTGGCAACTACGGAAGTACACAAGCTTCCTGCTACCATTATGTCAAGATGTCAGCGGTTTGATTTTCATCGGATATCGCCCGATGATATAGCGGACCGTCTGCATTATGTCTGTCAGCAGGAAAACTGTGAAATTGATCGTGAAGCGGCATTGCTGATTGCCGGCATTGCCGACGGAGCCATGAGAGATTCGTTATCCCTGCTTGATCAGGTAATGGGACAAGGCAATCATATCACTGAGGAACTGGTCAGAAAAACGGCTGGGCTTGCAGATAAAAGCAGCCTGTTTTCATTGACGGACTGTGTGTTGTCCAATGATACAGCAGGAGCTATCAATACTGTTGACGAACTGCACCGCAGCTCCAAAGATATGGCAAGGCTTTGTCAGGAACTCGTCGAGCATTTTCGTGCGATGATGCTGATGAGAACCATGAAGCAGCCGGAAGCAGTGTTGGTTATGTCAGAAGCGGAACTGCAGAAGACACGGGAACAGTCAGAGAAAATGCAGCTTTCTTTCATCATCCGTGCGATTGATTGTTTGCAGAATGCTTACGACAGAATGCTTCACGGCGTAAACCGCCGTATCGAAATGGAAATGACGCTGGTCAGGCTCTGCTCAAAAGAAAGCCGCAGTGATACCGCTCTATTGGAAAAGAGAATTGCAGTGCTGGAAAATGTGTTGGGACAATTGAAGGCGAATCCTTCTGTTCTGATACAAAACAATACACCTGCTGTGGCTTCAGGCAGCAAAACGCTGCCGCCGGCGAAGCGCCCGGCGTCTGACGAGATGGAGAGGCTGAGAAAAAACGCTGTTCCGATGAATGAATGGCCTGATGTCATTGAGGAACTGAAACATTATTCCAAGGCGATTTCGATGGGCTTTGAAGGAAGTACAGCGTATATTAGTGAGCCTTATGTGTTGGTGGATTCAAAGAATGATATTTGCTTTGAACTGCTGAGAAAAGCGGGGAACCGTGACAAAATGCGTGAGGCGATTCGTAAGGTTACAGGCAGGGAGTACAAGCTGGGACGGTATTCCTATCCCGATGAACAGAAAAAGGACGATCCGCTGCAGCAGCTTTTGTCTGATTTCAAGGCGGCAGGCGTTCCCGTTGAAGAAAAAAACAATTCTTCCGACGGATATTGAGGTAAAGCTTTCGAAGGCAGTCTGTCGAATGCTTTCGGATCTGTGGAATAATCCACGATAATATTTTAGTTATTATAAATTATAAAAAGAAAACGGAGGATACGAAAATGAAAGCAAGATTACCTAAAGGATACAGCAACGGCGGCGGTTCACAGAATCTTCAGCAGCTTGCCCGTCAGGCACAGAAAATGCAGGAAGAAATGGATGAAGCTACCAAAGAACTGGACGTAAAAGAATATACGGCTACAGCCGGCGGCGGTGCAGTGAATGCAGTTGTCACAGGTGCTCTCGAAGTGAAAGCGCTGGAAATCAGTAAGGATGTTGTTGACCCTGAAGATATTGATATGCTGTCCGATCTGGTGATTGCTGCGGTGAATGAAGCCATCAGAAAAGCAAGAGATGAAAAGGCTGCTACAATGGATAAGATTTCCGGCGGATTGAATGTTCCGGGTCTGTTTTGATTATGTCTGAATATAATTTAGCGCCCTTTGCAAGACTATCCGAGCAGTTTGAACGGTTGCCGGGCATCGGATCTAAAACAGCCAATAAGCTGGCGTATTATATGCTTTCTGTTCCGGAAGAGGATGCACAGAAATTTGCGGACGCCATAATCGATGCACGAAAAAAAATACATTACTGCAGGATATGTTGTAATCTGACAGATAAAGACATTTGCAGTATCTGCAGCGACACCAGACGGGATAAAACGATCATCTGTGTTGTAGAGGACGTTCGTGATGTGATGGCGCTCGAAAAGACGCAGGAGTTTTATGTCAGCTATCATGTTCTGCATGGTGTTATCTCGCCGATGAAGGGCATTTTGCCTGATATGATCAGGATAAAGGAACTGCTCGACAGACTGAAGGACGATACCGTCAAAGAAGTAGTGATGGCAACCAATGCTACAATTGAGGGAGAGGCTACGGCAATGTACATCTCCAAGCTGGTCAAACCGCTGGGAATTAAAGTGACACGTTTGGCCTATGGTCTTCCTGTAGGCGGCGATCTGGAATATGCCGATGAAGTAACTTTATCAAGAGCGATTCAGGGACGGCGTGAACTGTAATAGTGTAATACTGTGCTTCCGAAGTTTTTAGTATCGGAAGCACAGAATATCTTTAGATAAGTTAAGGCAGAAGGGAAGGGGGCATGGCGTCATGGCAAAGGAATCAACAAAAACAATCGCTCAGAACAAAAAAGCCTATCATGAGTTTTTTGTGATTGAAAGCTTTGAAACAGGTATTGAGCTTTGCGGTACAGAAGTAAAATCAATCCGTCAGGGCAGGGTGAATTTGAAAGACGCCTGGTGTTCCATAGATAAAGGAGAACTCTTTGTCAAGGGAATGCATATCAGTCCCTATGAACAGGGAAATATCTTTAACAAGGATCCCCTTCGGGTCAGAAGGCTTTTGATGCACCGCAGGGAAATCATGCGACTGCTGGGAGCAGTCAAGCAGGATGGTTATTCGTTGATTCCGCTGTCGCTGTATTTCAAAGGTTCAAGAGTAAAACTGCAGCTTGGTTTATGCAAGGGCAAAAAGCTCTATGATAAAAGAGCCGATATGGCGGCAAAGACGGCTAAGAGAGAGATAGAGCGGGCAGTTAAGGAACGCAACCGCTAAGCAGCAGACAGTTGGCGGAAGACATTTTATTATACGGGGGCGTAAAGGTTTCGACAGGGAGTATGAGCCTCGGCAAGCGAGCAGCGGCACTGCAGAACCGCTATAAAATCCGCAGAATTAAAAACAAACGACAACAATAAAACTGTTGCCCTTGCTGCCTGATTAGGCGCAAGCGTTCCTTCGGAAGCACCACGATCTGAAAGGGGCGTCGACAAGTGGTGAACGTGAACAAGAGAATGTCTTGACTCTTGTCATGAATGAAAGGCTACCGAAGCACAGAATTTGTTATTGAGTTTTGTGTGGGGGGAATCTGAATTCAATAACTGCGCTCGGAGAAAACCGTTGCAAGTGCTTTTTGGACAGGGGTTCGACTCCCCTCGCCTCCACCATGAAAGAAACCTCTTTTGTCTACCGGGGCAAGAGAGGTTTTTCTTGCATTTTGGGCGTAAAACGGGCAAAATAAAGTGAAATCGGGCTTCAGAGCGGTCGATCGACTGCTTCGGAGCCCAACTTTTTTGCTTTCATCGGCAGGAGCAGCCCGAAAACGCTGGTGTACTTTTTGCGTTTCTTTACAGCTATAAAGAAAGAACAAAAGTGTTTAGGAGGCGGGAGTCGAACCTTGAAAACGCTATGAATAAAGGAACACAGGGAGAGTGAAGTTTTGATTGATATAACAATGGGTGGATTCAAGTCTTTCCTCCTATTTGCAAATGTTGAAAATCTAAACATTAATTTGAGATCTGTTGAAATCTGTTGAAATATGGTGTTGCTTGTGGTAAAATGAACAAAACCGTTGGTTATTATGAGAGGCCGATTATTTGATACGGAGGAAAACGTTATGGCTTATTCATACAACAGGCTCTGGAAGCTGATGATTGATAAGAAAATCAACAAAACAACGCTGCGCCGGGAGGCGGGCATCACTTCCAATGCCATGGCAAAAATGGGCAAGAATCAGCCGGTCAGTGTAGAAGTGCTGGCTAAAATTTGTCGTGTGCTTGATTGTACAGTTGACGACATTATTGAAATATTGCCGGATGATGTGGAGGAAGCAAAATGACAGATCAGCAGATTTCAGCATTCGTTAACGCGTTGCGTTATACCAAGCAGATCACGCCGCTTCAGAAAGATATTCTTGATACCTGGGATGAATTGCAAAAGAAGCCGTTTGACACAGATTCAGCGTGCAAGCAGATTGCATCCAATAACTTTAGTCACCCGGATATTTTCATGGCGATCAGCGCTTTGCCGGGGATCGTGCAAAAGACCGCTGCGGATCTGACGCAAGACGATATGATCTTTACTCTACGCCATCAGTTGGATGGACTTGCTGCAAAGGAAATGGAGGTACACGTCAATGGCAATCATAGATGAACTGGTAACCCAGATCGAAAATCCTGATCTGCGGGCTCGCATCGCGGCAGAGGTTGAAAAGCTGGCAAAGCAGAAGAAGTTCGGGCTGGTATTTGAAGAGCACCTGCCAGAGTGTACCCCGCTCTGGGACATCCCTGTCAAGAAGGGCTCGAAGGTTGCTTTGAAGGCCGGTCAGGTCAGTGATTTCTACACTGTGCTCAAAATCGAGAACGGCATCGCAACTTGTTTGAATAAGGACAAAAGCGCTATGGCAGAGTTTGGGGTAGATGAGCTCGTCAGCGTGGCGGAGTTTGGTGAGCCGATTTATCCATATCTCAAGCCGATTGATACCGTCTGCAATGCGCCGGACAGCGACCTTTGGCACACGCTGATTGAGGCGGACAACTATCATGCCCTGCAGCTGCTGGAGTACCTGTACGCAGGAAAAGTGGACTGCATCTATATCGACCCGCCCTATAACACCGGCGCGCGGGACTGGAAATATAACAACGACTATGTGGACAACAGCGATCAGTATCGGCACAGCAAATGGCTTTCTATGATGCAGAAGCGGCTAAAGCTGGCTAAGAAGTTGCTGAATCCCAAAAACTCCGTCCTGATAGTCACTATTGACGAAAAAGAATATTTACACCTGGGATGTTTGCTGGAAGAGATGTTTCCAGAAGCAAGGATGCAGATGGTAACATGTGTTATCAGCAGTCAGGCTTCTGTAAGAGATAATATGTTTTCCCGGGCAGATGAATATATTTTTTTCCTGTTCTTAGGAGATGCAGAAGTATTCAAATCCGACGATGATATGCTAAATGAAGGTTTGTCTGCCACTAAGAGTCAGCTTTGGTTCCAATTTGTCAGAACAGGAAAAGGAAATCTTAGAGAAGATTCAAAGAATCTTTTCTATCCCATTTTTGCCGATCCAAACACTGGCAAAATCGTGTCAATTGGGGAATCTATTCCCCTTGGAGTGCCAAAAGAAACTGTACCAGTTCCGGAAAAGCAGATTGCTATATGGCCTATGACTGCAGACGGGCGTGAAGCTCGTTGGCGCACAGGAACAGAGGTTGCACAACGGCGACTTGGCAAAGGTCTCCTTAGGCTGGGGAGAACCAGTCGAAAAGATAATGGCTGGTCTGTTCTTACTGTAAATGAAGGAACCGAGAAGCGGATTGAAGCTGGTGAAGTGAAGATTACAGGATTTGAAGAAACGGGGGCTGCGATTCTTGTTGAAGAGTCAGGCTCACAGCTTCGAGTTCCCAAGACGGTGTGGAACAAAGTATCTCACAATGCCGGATGGCATGGATCTAAGCTTCTGTCGAAAATATTAGTTGATAGGAAATTCCCATATCCAAAGTCACTGTATTCTGTGATGGATGCAATTAATGTCGTTTGCCAGAAACCAAACGCACTCATTATAGATTTCTTTGCTGGTTCAGGAACAACAATGCAGGCTGTAAATCTGCTTAATAAGATCGACGGAGGAAAACGTCGCTGCATACTTGTGACTAACAACGAAGTCTCTGTGGATGAACAAAAGGCACTTATCTCATCTGGACATCATCCTGGAGAGGAAGAATGGGAAGCTCTTGGTATCGCCCGATATGTTACATGGCCGCGAACGGTCTGTTCTATTGAAGGACATGACGTGAATGGCAATCCGCTGAAGGGCAACTATCTTGGCAGCGATCTTCCCATGGCAGACGGCTTCAAGGCAAATGCTGCCTACTTCAAACTCGGATTCCTAGATAAAAACTCCGTAGCACTTGGCAGGCAGTTCAAAGAAATGCTGCCGACGTTGTGGATGAAGGCAGGAGCACACGGTCCATGCCCCACGATCGAAGAGGGAACACCGGATATGCTTATCCTGCAGAAGAATAAGTTTGCCGTGCTGGTGGATGAGCGGCAGTACATGGAGTTTGCCGAGAAGTTGGATGAGCATCCGGAGATCGAGACAGTTTTCATTGTTACAGATTCAGAATCAGGATACAGAGATATGATCTCGGGACTTGACGTAAAAGCGAGCTACCAGCTTTACAGAGATTATTTAGACAATTTCCGTATCAACGCAGCAAGGAGGTAAGCGACCATGAAAGTTGAATTATTCCCGTTTCAGAAGATGGCGCTTGCCAGACTGCGTCAGAGTGTGGCGACTGCGCTGGGCAACTACCGCAGTACACATACGCCGCAGGTCGTCTCCTATACTGCGCCGACCGGCGCAGGTAAGACCATTGTCATGTCCGCACTGATCGAGGCGATCTATTACGGAGATGAGCTGTACCCCGATCAGAACGAAGCGATTTTCATCTGGCTGTCGGATTCCCCGCAGCTCAATGAGCAGTCGAAGCTGAAGATCGACCTGAAGGCGGACAAGATTCGTCTGAATCAGTGCGTAACGATCAGCGACGATTCCTTTGATATGGAAGTGCTGGAAGATGGGCAAATCTATTTCCTGAACACGCAGAAGCTCTCCAAATCCAGCAATCTGACAAAGCACTCGGACGGGCGTCAGTATACCATTTGGGAGACATTGGCGAATACTGTTCGTGAAAAAGCCGACCGACTGTACTTCATTATTGACGAAGCCCATCGCGGCGCACAGAGCGCAAGAGATCTCACGAAGAACACCACCATCATGCAGAAGTTTCTGAAGGGATCTGATGCAGATCGTCTGCCGCCAATGCCAGTGGTCATCGGTATGACCGCTACACCGCAGCGCTTCAACCGGCTGGCGGAAGGCATCCAGTCCACCACGCACTATGTGAAGACAACGGCGGACGAAGTTCGTGCGTCCGGTCTTCTCAAAGACAGGATTGTCATCACATACCCGGAGCACGCTGGAAATGATATGGCGGTGCTGCAGGCGGCCACAGACGAATGGAAGGACAAGTGCGATCATTGGTACCAGTATTGCTATGAGCAGCACTACGGACAGGTTAATCCAATCCTTGTCGTGCAGGTGCAGAACGGCAGCGGGCACCAGATCTCCGCAACTGATTTGGACGAATGCCTGCGGATCATCGAAGAACGCCTTGGCGACCGTTTCATGGAGGGACAAGTTGTTCATGCATTCGGTGAAGGCACTTCCACACTGCAGATCGGCGGACTGGATGTTCCGTACTGTGAACCGAGTCGCATCGCTGATGACAAGCGGATCAAGGTTGTTTTCTTCAAAGAAACACTTTCCACTGGCTGGGACTGCCCCAGAGCAGAGACCATGATGTCCTTCCGCCGTGCGGTGGATTATACGTATATTGCGCAGCTTCTCGGCAGAATGGTGCGTACACCTACCCAGCAGCACATCAACGTGGATGAAACGCTGAACGACGTACATCTGTATTTGCCTCAGTTCAGCGAGGCCACGGTCTATGATGTGGTAAAGGCTCTGCAGGATGAAGAAGGAGCAACGATTCCCACTGATATCGAAGCCGAAGAGATGGGCTATGACAACTACGACACACTGAGCTTGCGGCCTACCTATACAACACCGCCTCGTCAGCCCGGACGGTCTCGTAGTTACGATCCCAATCAGCTGACGTTTTTCGACCTGCCCGGATTCGGCGATAACCAGCCGGAGCAACCGACCGGAAAAACGACTCCCGTCAATCTGGTTGCACCGGCAGCACAAGCACCTGCAGCTCAGACACCTACGGTTCCGGCAACCGACAATGAGCCGATCACACCGGTAGCAGGCGGCGCGCAGCCCACATCGGAAACGCAGCCCTCATCACAACAGCAACCGACAGCTACTCCGGCTACTCCGCCGCAGGATTTCCCGGATATTGACCGCGAGGCTGTGGTGAAGGCGATCAATGATGCCGGTCTTCTGACTTACAATGTACGCCGTGTGCGCATTACGGATTACCTCAAATCCATGTATGCTCTGGCACGGTTCTTGACACAGACAAGGATCGATATGGACGCGAAGGAAACTGTGATTTCCGAGATCACCGAAAAGATCCACGAACATATCAGCCTGCTGAAGCAGCGCGGCATATACGACGACCTTGCCGGACAGGTGCTGCAGTTCAAGCTGAGCGCACAAATCTTCGATGTGTTCGGACGTTCCATTGACGATTATGCTATCCATGATCTTTTCTCTACCACGGATACCGACATCGAACGGCAGTTCCGTCTGGCGGAGACGCGGCTCGGTAATGAGGGCGTCGGCAATGCCTATGTCAATCGTTACTACGATGAGGATGACGTACTGAACCTGAAGATTCAGGTCATCATTTTTGCTGCAAACACAGACTGCATGGATGCGCTGAATGAATACGCGGAACAGAAGTTCCACGATCTGAATGACGCAAATCGTCGTCGCACTGTTTCCCTTCCGGAGAAGTTCAAGAAGAAATACGATGACATCGTATCCGATGGTGATATCATCAGTAAGCACAACTTCCGTCTGCCAGAGACGATTCGTGTTCCGCACGAAATGGAAGGCCGTCTGTACAGTAACCATCTTTTCGTTGACGATTCCGGTACCGCACTCATCAATCTGAACGGCTGGGAGCGCAAGGTTATTGCGGAGGAAGAACAGCAGGAAGACTTTGTTTGCTGGCTCCGCAATCCGTCAAGAGGATCATGGGCGCTCTGCATCCCGTATGAAATCGACGGCGAAAAGAAACCCACATACCCAGATTTCCTGATTATACGGCGTGATGGATCAGAGTATGTCGTTGATATTCTGGAGCCGCACGATCCGACCCGTCAGGATAACCTTGGAAAAGCAAAGGGCTTCGCGGAATACGCACGGCAGAATCCCGGCGTCGGCAGGATCCAGCTCATTCGGATGCAGCGTGATTCTGTTGGCAGAGAGCGGGCTTTCCGCTTGGATATGTCTAAGAGCTCCATCCGTGATAAGGTCTCCCGCTGTGCAAGCAACGACGAACTGAATCACATTTTTGAAAGCGACGGATTCTTTCAGTAATAGATAGAAAAGGAAGAGACGCAGATGAACGAACAAGTTATCGTCAGCAAAATGCATGAGTATCTGCACATTGCTACAAAAGAGCTCTGTGCATGGCTCGGCAAAATGCTGCCCCGCGTAAGCGAGGATTGGTGGCAGGTTTGTGTAATGGACAACCTGTCCTTCACGCAGAAGCGGTTCGCCGAGGAAAATGGTTACTCGAAGCTGGAAGATCTCGATCTTGCAGCTATGCTTCGCGTGGCAGATAAATCATGGTATGACATGCGTGCATTTGCATATCTTCCTACCCGTGACCGGCAATGCGTCCGTGATATGATGAAAGTACGTAACAACTGGGCGCATCTTGCTGGTGCCATTGCGGACAAAGACATCGTGCTACGTGATTTGGATACCATCTTGGCTTTCTTTGAGAACGTGATGGTAACCAACAAATACACGCAGGGCATCAATGATTTCAGAAGCGAAGTAGAAACCGCCGATTTCTCCGCTGTCTTTGATAACGAACCGGTCACTGTCAAAGTGCCGGAACCAGTGCAGATCAGTGCAGGTGGCATTCAAGAACGTGATCGCGTGTTCCTGACCGGAGCCCCGGATACCAAAGGAATGGTGTTCTCTGTTACAGATGTTGGCGGGACAAAAAAATATGAAGTTTTCGTCGACGGAGAAATCAAGACGTTCTATGACGGCCAGATTCAGAAGATTGATTCTGCCCCCACATACAGCTGGGTAGATATCAGCACGTTGCAAAGCAATCTGACCGCATACGAGATCAATAATCCGTCTGCCGGAAACCTGTATTCTCTGAATGCAGCAAGAATTGATTTTGTCCCTTACCAGTTCCGTCCTGCACTCAAGCTTATCAAATCAGATGAGCCGAGGATTCTGATTGCGGACAGCGTCGGCGTCGGTAAAACGATAGAGGCTGGTTTGATCGTTAAGGAACTGGAGGCCAGAAATGAGCTGGACAACATCCTGATCATCTGCCCGAAGCCGCTCATCGCTGAGCGGAAATGGGAATTGGAGATGAAGCGATTCGATGAGGATTTTATCCCATTGGATGGCGGCATCCTCCGGCAGGCTATTTCTGATACCCATCGTGACGAAGAATGGCCGGTAAGATATAACAAGGCCATCATTCCGTACTCCATCTTGGACAGTCGCGTGTATGAGGGTGAAGAGCACCGGCGCGGCAGACAATATGGTCTTCTCGATCTTGATCCAGCACCGCACTTTGATCTTGTGATCATCGACGAAGCACACCATATCCGCAACGGCAGTTTGGATAAAGACAAGGCTTTCGCCTACAAATGCGTTCGCTATTTCTGTGAACACGCAGATGCAGTGGTCATGCTGACTGCGACACCACTCCAGACCAGCGATAGTGACCTTTTCACATTGATGAATTTGCTGCGTCCGGACGTTATTATGGATCAGGATGTTTTCTGCATGATGTCCCGTCCCAATGAATTCATTTATAAATGCTCACATGCAATCAGAGGTGCAGCGGATGGCTGGCAGGAAGTCGCCATTACCGAGCTGCAGAACATCAAATCTACACAGTGGGGCGAGAACGTCATCGCCAAAAACCCGCTGTATGCTGACATTCTTGAGCGGTTGGCACAGCCCGATATTTCCCGTGAAGCCCGCGTAAAGCTCGTCTCCGACGTGGAATCGCTCCACAGCTTTAACACTATGTTGAATCGCACGCGCAGAAAGGATATTCAAGATTTCTGCGTGCGTCGGTCGTACACGGTAGAAACCAGCTTTACTCCACAGCAGTATGACCTACATAACGAACTGCTCAGATTTGAATATGAGGCGCTTTCCAAGCTCCATAACGTTAGATCAATTCCGTTTATGATGAGCACGATCCGCCGTCAGGCAGCGAGTTGCATCTTTGGACTCGCACCGCATATTCGGGATTTGGTTACCCGCCGGTTTGACCAGATGGTGGAAGACCCGGATGTGGACATGGACGAATATGATCTTGACAGCAAGGCGACATCTACACTGATGGCGCTTGCACATCATGTGCTGGAGCTCGCAGATCTGCTTCCGGAGGATGACCCGAAGTTCGACAGCATTTGCAAGGTGATCGATGAGAAGCAGAAACAGGATAACAACAAGATCATCCTGTTCAGCTCGTTCCGCCACACTCTCTCCTATCTGGAGAAGAAGCTCCGCCAGCGCAACTATCGCGTTGCCCAAATCAACGGCAGCATCAAAGATGATGATCGTCGGGCTCTCCGCGAACGGTTTGAGCTGGATAAGAGCGACCCGGAGGCTTTGGATATTCTACTCTTCACAGAAGTGGGATCTGAAGGCTTGGACTATCAGTTCTGTGATACGATGATCAACTACGACCTGCCATGGAATCCCATGCGGATTGAGCAGCGCATTGGTCGAATCGACCGGCGCGGCCAGAAGAGCGAAGCGGTCAATATTTATAACATCATAACGGCGGACACCGTAGATGCGGATATTTACTCCCGTTGCCTTATGAGGATCGGAATCTTTGAGAGGAGCATCGGTGAATGTGAAGAAGTGCTTGGTGCCATCGGCGCACAGATTGAACAGATTGCCGTAAGCACCGCGCTTACAGATGAAGAAAGACGGCGCAAGCTGGAGCAAATGGCGGACAATGAAGTACGCCGTATGCAGGAACTCAGCAAGCTGGAGGATGAAGAGCGGGCGCTGTTTGGATTTGACCTGTCGAACTACACGGCAGCCAAAGAGATCAAGGATGCAGAAAGCCCGTGGATTTCGCCAATCAGTATTCAGCGCCTTGTCGAACGCTACTTGAGAGATCGCCTCGGTGAAGGCCAGTACATCATTGGCGCTTCGGAACTTAAACAGATACGTCTCAGCCGCGAAGCACGGTCGATGCTGCTGGAGGATTTCAGAAAGCTGTCGAACGTAAAATCTGCGCTAAAACGTAGATGGGAAAACTATCTGAAGGGCTCGGAGCCGATGCATCGGCTGACATTTATGTCTGAAGCGGCATCCAAAGAGCGAAAGGCGTTCTTCATCACTCCCATGCACCCGCTCGTAAAACAGGCAGCAAAATACTATGCGACCAATCAGGTGGCATATATCCACTTGGAATACTATTCGGATGAATTGCCTGAAGGGACATATCCATTCTCCATTTACGGATGGAGCTATGTCGGCCTAAATCCGATGTTCCGTGTGGTACCGATTTGCGAGAATGAACTGCTTGCAGCAGAGCTCGTGGACATCCTTCAGGACGCAGACACATCCTCGACCAGCAGCACTGTAGACAAGGGCACATGGGCTGGCTTGGAAAGCATCCATATTGCGCTCTGGCAGAGGGAAAAGGAATCCTATCTTGCCGGTATTCAGAGCACTGCGAATTATAAGCTTGAGAGTATCAGCAGCAACTATAGGAACCGGAAGCGGACGTTGGAGCAGAAGATCCGTGATGCGTTCGACGAAAAGATCCGCAGGATGTATCAGAGCGAGCTTGGTACTGCCACGGAGAAATATCAGCTGAAGGTCGACGAAATCAATGATCGCGCTTCTCGCGCGGACATCCACACATCTCTGATTGCAAACGGGATCATCGAGATTAAGAGGGGTTAATCATGAGCAATATCGCTGACAGAGTCAGGACAGCGCAAGATAAAGACGGAATGCTGCGTCGCGCATTGGAACGCATCATACAGCTCTATACGGACAAATCGCATTTTGTGTATGAGCTGCTTCAGAATGCAGAAGACGCGGAGGCAAAGAGCATCCGTTTTATTCAGCATGCCGATTGTCTGGAAGTACTGCATGATGGCAAGCCATTTACATCTGCAAACCTTCAAGGACTTTGTGACATTGGCAAGTCGGATAAGGTTGGCAACCTGAACCAGATTGGTGAATTCGGTGTTGGATTTAAATCTGTTTTTGGCATTTGCGACACGGTACGTCTGTACAGTGATCCTTCCCATTTCGATGG
The DNA here is from genome assembly GCA_045221175.1 of Acutalibacteraceae bacterium. Lineage (GTDB taxonomy): Bacteria > Bacillota > Clostridia > Oscillospirales > Acutalibacteraceae > UBA1213. The sequence goes on from JBGUWM010000283.1 coordinate 42,580, forward strand.
CAAGGTTGAAGGCGATGCAGTTGCATTTGCTGTTGAGATCAAGGATTTTACAAGACCGGAAGACATTCCGGAAGAACCCATGCCGCGAACGTATACTACTCGCTTCGTTTTCCCGTTTGCTGTAGGACACACGTATTCTGGCTTTAAGACGATGTCTTCGCTTGTCGACACTCTTGCCCGCAAATTGCAGAACCTCGGTATCACTACATTGCTTTTTATGAAGCATCTCGAGCTGATCGAATATGAAATAGAAACGGATGAAGAACCGATAACCGGCGAATACCTGCTGGAAAAAAGGGGCATCAACGATCACTGTAATTTGGTTTCTGCGCTTGGTATCTCCGAAAAAGAAAAGGCAGACCCGGACGCAGCGGAGATGATTTCCTATTTGAAGTTCTCTCGCAAGTTGGAAAAATACCCGTTAAGAACCGTTGATATTGCTTTTCCGGTCAAAGAGGAAAAGGACAGTTATCAGTGCATCAAGGCCCCGAATCCATATGTCTCGGTGTATTTCCCAACAGAGACAGAGAGCAAATTGGATTTTATCGTTCAGGGGCCTTATCGCACTACGCCAAATCGCAGCAGTATTCCGTCTGAAGATGCCGACAACATCTATCTTGCAAAGGAAACTGCGATACTGTTACGCGAGAGCCTGCTGGAGCTACAAGCAGCAGGTAAACTGAACATGAGCTTCGTAAAGACGCTGCCGATTGTAGAAGACCGATTTGATACGTTCGGACTCTTCTTCCCCCTTTACGAAACAGTACGTGATTTATTCCGCAGTGCAGCAATCATACCCAGCAAAGACGGCAAATACGTTTATGCTAAATACGCCAGAATTACGCGACAAGAAAGACTGGCAACAGTTTTCTCGGACGAACTGCTCTCGCAATTGATCAATGACGGCGGAGCATATTGCTGGTTGCCTACATACCTGACAGAAACGAATAGAGAGTACAAGCACGTTCTCGATTATATGACAGGGGAACTGAATATCCCCGTCATACGCCCGGAGGATCTCCGAATATACTTCGCATCAAACCCCAAATTCCTTCCGGAGCGGTCACTTGACTGGCTTGTGGATTTGTACTCCGTTTTTGAAAATATCCCCGGCGCATTTTCAAAGTCGAGATACGAAACGAATATGACCACGGCGAACATAGTCAAAACCGCCAGTGGTGATTTTGTCGCGCCGTTCAGGCGTGAAGGAAAATCGTACATTCCGAATTTTTTTCTTCCGTCTCCCAAAATACGGAGTGCGGATATCAACTTTGTGGATGCAGAGCTATACGAAAGATGTCGTCACTTCTTCGATGATATCCTGCAGCTGCAAAAACCAAATGAATATGAATTTATCATCAAGGATATAAAGAGACGTTACGAGAATGGCTATGTGCATGACGACGATCAGCATATCGAGGATATCAAAGCGCTTATTAAATATTCTAAGCGTGAGGAATACGAAGACGAAGTAGGGCGGATCATCCGGGAACTCCTCGCGATCAGATGCACGGACGGAAAAATGCGCAGCTGCTATGCATTCAGAATTTTTCTGCCAATCAGCACAGAAGGGATCAACGTGGAAAGCTACTACAGGAACCTCGGACAGAATGTGTTCTTTGTCGATGTGGATTTTTACAGCAACCATGGCATTGAAACTCCTATACTATTGGCGCTCGGCGTGCGTAATTCCATCACGACCGGAGAAAACACCGTAACGGGCACATATGAAACAGGGTCTCGTGGAAAACAGCCAGATTGGTGGACAACCGGCGATTTTCGCTGGAAATTTTCGATAGACGCCTTAAAAGATGTGCTTAAGTACATCTCCGCGCATCCCACCGCAAAGGATTCCATTCTCAAATCACAGGCGATCATGAAAGTGATGTCAATCAATGAGAATCGGCTTTGTGGACTCGTTCATATCGGAGGCAGCACGGTTCCGAACAAAGAAAACGAGCCGTGCGAATTGATCCACATCCTTCGTGGCGAGCGGATTTGGGGCTGGGACGGTAAATGGCTTTATACAGAATCAGGAGAACTTGTCGCACCAAAGACTATATCTAGGCATGATATTAGCGTATCGATTTATGGTAGGATCAAACCAGACTCCACCATCTTTAATCTCATCGGATTTAAGAGAACAGATGCAGATGAAGTGGATGAGCTCAAGAAAACCATTCCTCAGGAGAAGCTCGAGGCTTTCTTTGAAAGCGAGCTTCGGCAGCGGTACGGGATATCTACCGCAGATTTGAATGAACGGTATGGATCGTCCGGACAGTATGAAACGGTCGAAGAAGAGAAACTACCGTTCCCGTCACTTTCTGTACGCAGCTGGGATGCACTTCGTAAACACGTAGCTGAAATGCTTATTTATGCTGATCCAGTACGATATGAAGAAAGAATCCGGAGCATCCGCGTAAGCAATCACCAGAGAGAAGCAAAGGCCTATCTGTCAAATATGTACCGGCATGACGGCAACAACCGATTCAAGTTCGCTTGCCAGTTATGCCATGATACCTGCTCTTCATTTGAAGCAACGGAGATCTTTTTAAAACCGGAAACCGAGCTGGATCCGGTCAATCTTTGCCTGTGCCCCAATTGTGCTGCCGCTTATCGGAAGCTTCGCACTAATACCGAGATCATGGAAAACGTTCGCAGATCGATCCTAACTACGAAAGACAGTGATATCGAGAATGGCGATTATGTGACCGTTTCCCTTGATGATGACGATGAGCTCTGGTTTACGCAGACGCATTTTGCAGAGATCCGCGAGTTGATGAAACTTGCTGAGGAAGTGAAACAATCTAAGCAGGCAGCGCCAGTGCATGCCAGTGTTGATGATGAAAGCGAAAAGTCAGGCATGTCTGTTTATTCCGGTTACATCGGAAAAACGATCCGGCGAAAAGTTGGATTTGTAGGTACCGTTACAAATGTGACCACGAATGGCGACAGTGCCTATGTTGAAGTGCATGTTACCGGCGGTAAGGATGCTGGTAAGGACACGAAGATCCAGCTCGCGTTCATTTTGAAAAACAAGGGCGTCTATAGCGTTTCGGACGAATAGGCGTCAAGGAATACGAAATTACTACTGTTTAACTAGTGGTAATCTAGTAACCGACATCTTAATTGAGGGAAAACGGATGATTGTTTCAGAATTAAAACTGTTCAACTTTAGAAAATTTCACGGAAATCCGGGCCTGTCTGTGACTTTCCATAAAGGGCTCAATGCGATTATTGGCGAAAACGACTCCGGAAAAACAGCGATTATAGATGCGCTGAAACTGGTACTACTAACGCAAAGCAATGAGTATATCCGCCCGACGGAGTATGATTTTTATCAAAGTTTTGACGGAGAATCAGTTTCCGAGTTTAGAATTGAATGTATCATTTCTGAATTCTCACTTAATGAAGCAAAAAACTTTATTGAGTATCTGAGCTTTGAAAAAGAAGGAGATACCGTAAAATACTATCTTCATCTACATTATCGGGCATGGAAAGAAGGAAACCGTAAGATATTTCAAGAGCTTAGGGTTGGCGATATTGATGATGGTATCAGTATGGATGGAAAAGCACGAGAACTGCTTAGGGCAGTGTATTTGAAACCTCTGCGTGATGCGGAGAGAGAAATGAGCGCCGGGCGTAGCTCGCGCATTTCCCAAATATTGTTTAATCATCCTGCTTTCAAAGATAAGACGGACCACGAGCTGATTAGTATTTTCAAAGATGCAAATCGTGATATTGAAAGGTGTTTTACTGAGGATGACGATGGAAAGGTGATTTTGCACAGCATAAGAGACAATCTCGCTTCTTTTAATGAAAAAGACCAGCCCAGCAATGCAGAGCTCAAAACCTCGGATATTCAATTAAAATCCATTTTAGAGAGTCTCTCGTTGAATGCACCAGAGATTCTACCAGGGCTTGGAGAACTTAACCTTCTTTTTATTGCTGCTGAGCTTCTTTTACTGAAGGATGACACCGATGGTGGCCTGAAACTTGCAATGATCGAGGAACTGGAAGCGCATCTCCATCCACAGGCACAGTTGCGGCTTATTAGCTATCTTCAAAATGAATACAGCGAAAACGACGTTCAGATCATTATTTCAACACACAGCCCAATATTAGGATCAAAGATAAACCTTAAGAATTTGATCTTGATAAAAAATGGATGTGGCTATGATTTAGCTGAAGGGGAAACGGCGCTGAATAAAGGCGATTATCTGTTTTTACAGCGATTCCTTGATGCAACAAAGTCCAATCTTTTCTTTGCGAAAGGGATAATAATGGTTAAGGAGATGCAGAGAATATACTGATTCCTACCATTGCAGAAATCCTTGGTTATCCATTGGAAAAGAATGGCATTTCAATAGTAAATGTTGGCAGCACTGCATTCTTAAGATATAGTCGTATTCTGGTACGTTCCGACAACAGCACAATAGGCATTCCAGTATCAATAGTAACAGATTGCGACGTTAAGCCTTTTGTTGTCGATCCTGAAACAAAGGAAAAAACATTCAAGGAAAAGGTTGAGGAGTCGGAAGTTGCCATCTGTACAAAAACCTCCAAATATCAGATCGGATCTGTACACGTCTTTGTATCTCCTCGCTGGACATTGGAATACTGTATAGCTATGAGTTGCCTGGGCAAGGAGTTCCATAGAGCTATTCACTTTGGAAAGAAAATACTCAATGCAAAAGACTATATCTCCCTTACAAATGCAAAAATACAGGAAGCTGACCATGATACAGTGGCAGAGTCTGAGCTATGGAAAGATCTGTCAGCGGCAGAAAGAGCATATAAAATCTATTCCTTGATGCTTGACGCTGAAGGGAAAAGTGGATTGAAAGCAATTGTAGCACAATGCTTGTCGTCGGTTATTAGGTGGAACACATCTGTAATTCCAGATGGTGTGTCACAGGAAAAAATGTTCGATCTCGATCTTTATAGGTTCAAAGCGGATGGTAGCAAAAGAGATGCGATGAAAAGAGCGATTGAGGGAGATCCATATATTAAATACATCGTAGATGCTATTAAATATGCCGCAGGGGTAGTATAGGAGACAGTGTTTGTATGGCTGAATGGGATATCACGGAAAACGATATACAAAGGATAGAACGCATCTTACTCCCAGTTGGTTGCCATTTTGCTGATGATGCAAAGACCGTTATTCGGTGTTGGGAGTCAAAAGATGTTGCGGCTTGTCCCGGAAGTGGAAAAACCACTGTTCTCCTTGCAAAACTTAAGCTACTTGCGGATAAGATGCCCTTAGACAATGGCGCAGGTATATGTGTGCTTTCGCACACTAATGTGGCTGTCAATGAGATTAAAAGGCGTCTTTCTGATTGCGCAGACAAACTGATGGCCTATCCAAATTATATTGGGACAATTCAGTCATTTATTGATCGATTTGTAACAATGCCGTATATCAGGCAAAAATACGGAAGATCAGTCCAAACCGTTGACGATGAGATATATGCAGAGCATCTTTTACATGTTATTTATTCCGGACAGTATCCTCAGTTGCGATATATAGTGGAAACACAGTATTCAGCTAATAGCTCAGTATTTAATAATAAAACAGCATTTGTTAAAGCTTTGTCGCTAGACGATGCTGGGAACCTTCGTCTACAAAGCCAAAGGAGACCACTTGCAGGTCCGACAACAAAATCGGCAGAGCAATTTTTCTCTGCACAACAGGCGGTATTATTCACGGACGGATTAATCCGATATAGAGATACGTTTCCTCTCGCGCGTGAAGCCATTTCATCTTTAAGCGATGAATATACAAATCTTTTTAGTAAACGATTTAATTATGTTTTTATTGATGAATATCAGGATTGCAGTGATAATCAGAGAGAGGCACTAAGTTGTTTGTTTGATTCAACCAACTGCTATGTTATGCGAATTGGTGACCCAGACCAGGCCATTTATGGCTTTCAAGAAGACAATATGGTTGATTGGGTTCCATCTGAAGGATACTTAACGATTGAATCGTCCTGTAGATATCCGCAGGAAATAGCCGATATTCTTATTCCGCTTAGAAAAGGCGGAACCTCCATTATATCCACTAACGGTAGCTGCGGATTTAAGCCCGTCCTGATTGTTTTTAACAATCAATCAATTGATAAAGTGCTGAGTCAATTTGTCGTCCAGCTTGAAACCAAAGGGTTACATGATCCGAATGGTGAATACTACGCGATTGGTTTTGTTGGAAAAGAGGCAGTTACAGGATTAAAAATCGGAAGCTATTGGAATAAGTACGAAACCTCCAGCAACACAAAAAAAGATTATCGATATTGGATAATTGTCGAAGAACTATGTGAATCACTTCGGGACGGCAAACTGTATCATGCAGAGAATAGAGTTAGAAAACTGATTTGCAGGTTATTCCATTATACGGGTGTTACGAACAAGGATACGGGCAAAGAATTCACGCAAACCAGCATCAAGGATCGACTGAAACAAGAATACTACGATATTTATACAAATCATATAATTGCTCTCTCAGAACTGCAGGACATAAGCAAAGATACTGTAGATGGTATTGTACGAAGCATGATGGATGCACTGCTTAATGGGAAAGGACAAGCTTTTTTTGATGCTTTACCTGCATGGTTTTTAGATCGGTCAGCTTCTAGCAAAAATTCGACGCCAAACAACAATATTTTTATAGATCCTGTACGAGGGCGCAGGATAAGACTATGCACAGTTCATGCCGTAAAAGGACAGACGCACGATGCAACTCTATTATTGGAAACAGAAAAGAACCGAGGATCTGACCTCGCTAGAATACTATGGTGCTATGGCATAGGAAAGCCGGGGCAATCCTCACTTTATGAATATAGCCGCAAACTGGCATACGTTGGGTTCAGCCGTCCAAAAAAGTTGCTGTGTGTTGCTATACAAGAAAGTACATACGAAAAATGCAAGAAGCAATTTCATAATAAACTTTGGGAAGTAGTTGATGTCAGGCAATGAATAACGAGTTTATATACTTGCGCTAGAAGCTTTATTAGGAGGTAGACATATGAACCGTGGTGACGTTATCCGATATGTGGATATGACCATAGAAGAGGGATTCTCCATCCAGCGAGGAATGAACTTTAATGTGGCTAACAAAGAATACGGCATTATTCTAATGAGCGTGCGCAAAAACGCTCCTTACGCTGATCGCTTTGAAGATAATGGTACCACCATTATTTATGAAGGTCATGATGTTCAACAGAACTATGCTCTGGCGGGGAGTAATCCGAAAGAAATCGATCAACCCATGACCATCCCCTCTGGGCTCCCTTCTGAAAACGGAAAGTTCTATGCTGCAGCACAGGGATATAAATCTGGGAAACCGGCGAAACTTATAAAAGTTTACGAGAAAATTAAAGACGGGATCTGGGTTTACAACGGCTTTTTCAAGTTGACCGACGCATGGATGGAACCTTCCGGCGGACGCAAGGTATTCAAATTCAAGCTGGAAATGGTCGACGATGAGATCGTCCCATCCGACGAAGAAGCGCCGACAGTGTTGGAGCTTGAGCATAATCGACTGATCCCGACAAGCGTCAAGGTTGAAGTATGGAAGCGGGACAAAGGCCGCTGTGTCTATTGCGGTTCCGACAAGAATCTGCACTATGACCACATTATTCCGTTCTCAAAAGGAGGATCATCTACGACGGCTGCCAACATTCAGCTTCTCTGTGCAACGTGCAATTTGCGGAAGCACGACAATATTGAATAACCACAGGTATTATAGATGATCATTGTTTGCAGTTGGTAGACATTGCGCCCACGATTTGTGAGCTTTTACCATTACGCAAAGCCGATGCTCAATTGTGAGGAATAAGGCCATTGTGAGGCTATTTCTGGGAATTTATATATATTTCTTCTCACGTACGGCTTTATAAGAAAAAGCCTCACAGAAACTCACACCTCAATGCTCGGCTGAAGCAAAGGAGCATCTGAAGCGATTTCCGGGAATCTCCTATTATTTCTCACATATGCATTTTTCAGATATTGCTTCAGATACTACATACTTCAGTACAATAAAAGAACACCATTCCTTGTGTTTTAATGGATTTCTATATTCTAACGTTTCGGGGTGACCTTTTTCTTGGGCAGACAGGAACGACGAAATCGGAAAATCCGCTCCAGATAATCCAATGCTGCAGGCAAAAACGGTATGATGTTATGATCTATACAACAGAAACGTTGCGGGAAGCGCTTTCGGAATATAAAAATCCGAATGATAAGATTCATCGTATGATCCGGGAAAAGAAGCTTTTTCCCATTACGAGAGGTCTATACACAACGGATCCGGATATCAGCGGGAAATGCCTTGCTTGCTTCATATACGGCCCGTCATACCTCTCGTTTGGCTATGCGTTGACGCAGTATCAACTAATAGACAAAATACCGAGCGGCTATCAAAGCGCTACATATGGCAAGCGAAGAACCAAAAGCTACCATACCCCGTTCGGCACATTCGCCTATCGAGATATCCCGGCTGAAGCATTCCCGCTCTCCGTTCTAGAGAATAGGGTTGGAAATAACCTGTACCGCATCGCCTCACCGGAGAAGGCCCTTTGCGACAAGCTCTATACGCTGCGTCCGGCAAAAGACGAAGCAGAATTGGAAGCATGGGTTTTCGAAATCATCGGTATAGATCGAAGGCGGTTCCGCTCGCTGTACCTTGATGAAACCCTTGATATCGGAGATAAATACCACAGCAAAAACATCAACCTACTGATGGAGTACGCGCTAAAAATCATGTTAGGAAGACAAGAATAAACCACCAAAGCTAGCCTTGAAATGTATCAAACCACCATTTTAAGGCCAAAAACGATGTAGTATTGCGCAATCAGTCAGGATAACAATTCCATCAAACGCTTGAATATTCTCGCCAAATATGATATAATTGGCGAGAATAGAAGTGAGGTGAAGAAAATGCGGAGATTTGATTACAGCTTTTTGAAAGACAAGGCATGGGATAATGAGATCGTAGGATACCTCTCTCAGATCCATGAGCTGAAGGGAAAGCAGACGCTGTACCTGCGGCAGAAACCCGCCGACGTTGAAAAGCTGATAGAGATTGCAAAGATCCAGAGCACAGAATCCTCCAACGAGATCGAGGGAATCCGCACGACGGACACGCGCCTGCGGCAGCTTATGAGTGAGAAAACAACACCGCGAACCCGCGATGAAAAGGAAATCGCAGGCTACCGCGACGCGCTGAACACGGTACATGAGAACTTTGAGTATATCCCGTTGACGCCCAACTATATCCTACAGCTTCACAAGATTATGTTCAGTCATACCGATAGCGCGTTTGGTGGATCTTTCAAGAACGTGCAGAACTATATCAGCGCGACCACGGCGGATGGAAAGACCTATGCATTGTTCACACCATTGGCACCGTATGAAACGTCCGAGGCGATGCGCGAGCTGTGCGATGCGTACAACTTTGCCATCGGTGAAGGTAAGGTGGACCCGCTACTGATTATCCCGTGCTTTATCCACGATTTCCTCTGCATCCACCCGTTCATCGATGGAAATGGCAGGATGTCGCGTCTATTGACGACGCTGTTGCTCTATCGAAGTGGATATGAGATCGGCAAGTATATCTCGCTGGAAGCCAAGATTGCCCGGACGAAAGAAAGCTATTATGATGCGCTGGAGGCCTCGCAGACCGGCTGGCACGAGGGCAAGGACGATCCGACCGCATTTATCAAATATCAGCTTGGCACGATCATCGCAGCATACCGTGATTTTGAGGAACGTATGGAGCTCGTTGCCACGTCTCCCTTGGATACCGTGCGCAACGCCGTGAAAACGAGAATTGGCAAATTTACGAAAGCTGAAATCGCCGAGCTTGTCACTTCAATGAGCGCCACATCGGTTGAACGCCATTTGAGAGCACTCTGTGAAAACGGCGAGATTGAAAAGCGCGGCGGTGGGCGATCCACTTACTATATCCGCAAGACAATATAATCAATCATTGGTTTAAGTTTTTTACATCACGCTGATGGTGAGGTAAGAGATAATGGATACTATCGGAAGAAAAACATTTTGGGATGAGCTTTGTAGGATTCGTGATAATACCCCTGAGAATCTACAGGCACTACTGGCTACGATAAAAGTACCCGAAAAAGTATGTAGATTTCGGTCTGTAAGCGAGAATTCTCTGCTGCAATTACAAGAGAATAAGCTGTATTATTCCTCTGCAGATTACTATGATGATCCCTTTGACACATTTATTCACTTTGATTATGCTCGGATAAGAGCACAGTTTGAAATGCTCAGTAATCTTGTTTCCTCTGACAGTCCGGAGTTGCTTAATGGGCTTAAGATGTTAGAACCTGTTATTGGAATCGGCGCCGAGCAGTTCCTCAAGAATCTGAAAGAGCACCCTCTTGATTTGTCGAAGTTTCCAGAGCGAGTAAAGCAGGTAAGAACCATCATACAGAAAAACCTGTTTTCTATCTGCTTTTGCGAAAATGAATTAAACGAGACTCTGTGGCTTAAATATGCAAACAATTACAGGGGCTTTGCTCTGGTTTACGACATGAAGGACGAAAACACATTTTTGTGCGGGAAAGAAGATGTATGTAAGAATTGTCGTTCGTTGATTGAAAGGCCCTCCATATATCCTGTGTATTATACCGAGGACACTTATGATGCAACGCAGTTCGCCTTGGCCTGCCTACTGTGGGATGAACATGTTTCTCCTCAGATTGCAGAGCTGAGCTATAAGACGGTAATGTGGGAAGCTGAGCGAGTTTCTCTCATTAAGAAAAAATGCCACGAATATGATCAGGAATGGCGCATGATCCGCCCGACTATGACACCAGAACGCACATGTATTAAAATGAAGCCCAATAAAATCATCTTAGGCCTAAGGATGCCTGAGTATGAAAGGTTAATGGTTATCTCCGCAGCAAAGGTTGCTGGAATTGGCAATATTGAAGAACTGTATATCAATGATTTAGATCAGCTGGATACCAAAGTGATTGCATGTGTATAAATACGATGGTTTAGATTAATAAAATGAAGCACACAGCCACGGGAGACCGTGGCTGTTGCCATATATACGAGAGGCGTTGATGCGTATGATTGTGAACGGCTGATTTGGAAATCAAATAACAAACAAAGGAGGTAAAACGACATGATTTCCAAAGAACAGTTTTTAGAGCTCAAGCACTTAAAGTCGCTGGGTGTGCCTACAACAACGATTTGCAAAAAGATCGGTATTTCGGTGCCCAGTGCGAACAAATGGCTAAGGATGGATGAAGATGTATTCGAGAATTACTTGCGGAACAATACGCCATATCTGGAACAGTATCGCGCATTTATTCTTAGCATTCTGAAAATCTGTCCGCAGACGCCGGCAACGAATATCATGTATCGAATTAAGGATCAATTCCCGGATTTCAGCTGCAAGAAAACGACCTTCTTCCGATACGTAAAGGATCTGCGAGAGCAGACCGGCTATGTTAGACCAGACAATCGCCCTACGTCTTTCCGGAAGGAAACGCCGCCGGGATATGAAGCGCAGGTAGATTTTGGCCAGTTCAAGATGAAGGACATGTACGACAGGAACCTGCGGGTCTACTTCATCTGTATGGTGTTATCGTACAGCCGGATGCGATTTGTGTATTTCAGCCGAGAGCCATTCCGAACGAAGACAGCCATCGAAGCGCATAAATATGCTTTTCGGTATTTCGGTGGCCGGACGCAGACGATTCTCTATGATCAGGACAAGGTGTTTGTCGTCAGCGAACACTACGGCAATATCATCTTGGTACCGGCATTTGAAGATTTCGTCCGACAGGCAGGGTTTAGCGTTATTTTATGTAACAAGAGCGATCCTCAGACGAAGGGGAAGGTGGAGAGCTTCGGCGACATGTCAAAGAGGGCTTTCTGAAAGGCAGACTGTATGCGGGGATCGATTCTCTGAACAGCGCGGCGCTGGAGTGGCTGGATAAGGAGTGCAACGGCACCACCCACGAGCGAACACGAAAAGCTCCGCGGGAACTGTTCCGGGAGGAATCGAAACATCTGGAAAAGGTGCAGTTCGAGGATACGGAAGTGGCAATTCGTGCTGTCTCCGATAAATATGCTGTCGTATATGATTGGAGCAAATATGAGCTACCACACTCCCAGGTTAAGCAGTTCGACCAGATCCGTATCGAAGAAAACGACGGTGTACTCATGTTCTACAAGGCTGGCAACGGCGAGCTGATTTACAAATGCCGGAAATCAGCCGAAGAAGGCGGAGACATTCCATATAAAGACGACGGTGTTGAAATGGAGACTGTTGGAGAAAAAGCTGTACGGCGGATATTTGAGGATGTGGAGGATATCGAGAATTTCATCTCAAAAATCCGAACACAGAATGGTCGGTATGCCAGTATTCAAATGCGGCGGATTGTCTCGCTTACAAAAGCATACTCCGTCGATCAAGTGGAAACGGCGATTCGATACTGTATCCGCGTAGGGATATGCTCTTTGAATGAAATCCAGGCATATCTGATATATCGCTATGGAATCAGCATCGGGAAACGAAAGCTGAGCGCACACGCGTTCTACCATTGCAAGAAGCATGCAGAAGAGATTGCGGAGGAACAACATAGCAGACTTGATTGAATTATTTGAGAAGGCCCGATTGCTGAATCTGCAGAACCTTGCTCACGGCAAGATAGAGCTGACCCGGGAGACTGTATCCAATATCGATTACCTAAGGAACCACTGATTTAATCGAAGAATAATTCTAATTCGGAATAATGAATTATAAAAAGTTCGGACTATGGTATAATGAAAATAT
>JBGUWM010000284.1:0-13499 GCA_045221175.1 Acutalibacteraceae bacterium
TACCTATGAAATCCGTGCCGCAGAAGATATTATCACTCCCGACGGCACAGTCCGCAATCACAAGGGCGACCTTGTAGATACCGTTACCACAGGTAATGACGGCTTTGCAAAAAGTAAGGCTATCTATCTTGGTAAGTACGAAATCAAGGAGATCCACGCACCCTACGGAATGGTACTCAGTGATGAAACTCATAATGTGGAGCTTGTCTACGCCGACCAGACCGTAGAAATCACAGAAACCTCTACATCGTTCTACAACGAAAGACAGAAGGTTAATGTAAACCTCGAAAAGTGGCTTGAAACCAACGAGCCGTTTGACATCGGCACTAACGAGGAAATCAAGAATATTTCCTTTGGCTTATTCGCCACCGAGGAGCTTGTATCCGCAAGCGGAACTACCATTCCCGCAGACGGCTTGATTGAGATTATCACGCTTGATGAAAACGGCAACGGCTTTGTCGGCACAGACCTTCCCTTTGGCAGTTACTATGTCAAGGAGCTTGCCACCGACGAGCATTATATCTTGACCGACACCAAATTCCCCGTTGTATTTGAATACGAGGGTGAAAACACAAAGACCGTTGACCTCACCGTAAATGACGGTGAGCCTATCACCAATGAGCTGATTTACGGTACTGTTTCCGGCAAAAAGATTGACGAGAACGGCGAAGCACTCGGCGGCGCAGTTATCGGACTGTTTAAGAGCGCAGACGCAGAGTTTACTTCGGAAAACGCAACCTTGACAACAGAATCAGCCGAGGACGGCAGTTTCACCTTTGGCGAGGATACTATCCCTTACGGCACTTGGTATGTCAGAGAAATCGAACAGCCGACAGGCTTTGTACTCAATGATACCGTCTATCCCGTTACAATCGGCAAGGACGGCGATATTGTTGAAATCGAGATCGTCAACGAGCATATTCGTGGCAATGTAAAGACTACGAAGGTTGACGCTGATTATCCCGACAATAAGCTGACAGGCGCAGTATTTGAAATCTATTCCGATACCAACGCTGACGGCAAGCTCGACAAGGACGACAAACTGATCGGTGAAATCAAAGAAACCGACACAGGCATTTATGAGATGGACGACCTTGTTTACGGTCATTATCTCGTAAAAGAGAAGAAGGCTCCCGATGGCTTTATCCTCGATGAAAACACCTATCCCGTCTTTATCGAAACTGACGGTAAGACCTATGATGTTGAGAACGACGCAGGCAAAGGCTTCCTGAACGAAGCTATGAAAGGCTCGCTCAAAATCGTTAAGACTTCTTCCGATAACAAGGTTGAAGGCATTTCCTTCCGTGTAACAGGCGAAAACGGCTTTGATAAGGTATTCAAGACCGACAAGAACGGTGAAATTCTCATTGAGGGTTTACGCATTGGCAAGTATGTTGTGTCTGAGGTAAACGACGACGCTTCTGCCGGATATATTCTTCCCGATGACGAGGTTATCGAGATTGAGTACGGCAAGACCGCAACCGTAAAAATGCACAATGAAAAAATCCACGTTCCGCAGACAGGCGACGACAGAACGCCCAACAACCTTTGGCTTGTGCTTGGCGGCGTTTCGGCTGTCGGTGTTGCGGCTTGCGTGACAGCTCTTGTAAGAAAGAGAAAGAAGAATAACAAGGAGGCAGCATAATGAAAGTGATTATTGCTATCGTTTTACTTGTTTTCATTATCGGCGGTTTTATCTTTCTTCAAATCAAAAACCGCAACAACAAGAAGTGAAAAACTACTGCGACGGGCGGCTCAAAAGGTCGCCCGTCTGATTTAGGAGGTACGAATGTATAAGTTAAAAACCGTTGAGAATATGGTGTTAAACGTACTGATCTCAACTCCCGACGCTCGTGACGACGATATGAGATTATATTATTACGTTTGCCGTGATTGCATAAGCGAAACTCACGGTAACACACACCTCTCCTTTGAAGAAGTTATGACCAACTATAAGGAGCTGGGCTGTCCCGGCTTTGAGAGCGTTCGGCGGACAAGGCAAAAGATTCAGGCAATTCTCCCGGAACTCGGCTGCTCGCCTGCTGCCCGCCGAAGAAGAAATAAAGGCGTTGTCGCTTACACGAACTACGCTTTAGACAGGGAGGGTAACTAATGGCAGATAAAACCGTGATTACTCCCCAGCACAGGTTTAAGGTGCTGACAAAACTTTTTGAAGCGGGCTTTAAGTCTGAGAAAGACTTGCAGAGCATCAACTTTCAGAATGTTTTCCGCATCGAAGGCTTAACCGTGCAGGATATGAGTATCATATCCGAATTACAACAATACACAAAGAGCAACAAGCTCTATTCTTATCTTGGAGGTATGTTTGATGAACAGAAAGAACAATAACCGCATTACTATATGGACGAGTATCGACCTGATGGTACCGTGCCTGAAAGCAAAATTAAGACGGGAATTTCCGTCGGCTGATGAAAATGAAATCACGGCGCTTATGCACTCCATCAATTTCAGATATTTTGAGGATATGAAAGCAAAGCTCGACGAGGTATCCATCGGCAAGCCGATTATCGTAATCGCTTCCTTCTCCGATCCTTTCAACAATGATAACTGCTCAAATCACGTCAAGGTGATTGATTCGGGTAATCT
Organism: Acutalibacteraceae bacterium; assembly: GCA_045221175.1. Taxonomy (GTDB): domain Bacteria; phylum Bacillota; class Clostridia; order Oscillospirales; family Acutalibacteraceae; genus UBA1213. The sequence continues at coordinate 2,608 of JBGUWM010000284.1, forward strand.
CGGCGAATGCTTTGACGAAGATTTCGACCTTGCGGAATGGTATATCGACGAAAACGGCGACCTCTGCTCCTACGACGTTGACCGGGAGGGTTTCGGCAATTACGTCTATTTCACTTTTAAGGAAGGTACTCCTTTGAGCGTAAAGCAGCATTTCTTTACCGAAGCTGAGAAGGACGACTGCGACCTCAGTTTCATTGACGCATACGCAGCTCCTATCGGCGATAAAGTGCTGGAAGCTCTCGGCTACGGAAGCTGTAAGGGCGGTGTTTCCAATGGAAATTAACAGTGTTCCCCTGAAAGGCAAGGAATACCTTTACACCTACCGCAACAGCCAGCAAATATCCTCACAGACGGGCTTGATCGGCTACGTCCGTGCGGATATGGGTACGCTTGGCACGGAATTCTTCTCAACGTGGAACGGTTTCCGTGATGACCTGAATACACAGGATTTCAAAGACGATATTGATACCGTCATTAACTCCTTCAGGGAGAAAGGCGGTTTTCTTTCCAACCGTGACCAGCTTGAAGATTTTTGCATTAACAGCGACAAAGTATTCGCATATAATACAGGCGTTGATTACGGCGTGAGAGTGAACACGAAGGACTACGCCTTCCTTATGCGGCTTAACCCTTATAAGGGTAACTACAATCTTTACTGCTACTGCTACAAGAAGGATTGGCTTGACCACCATCTTGAAAAGGCGGAGCGTGGGATTCGCTTTATTGATTCTCATTACAACGAGAAATTCAGACTGTATGACGGCGACCAAATCGTTATCGGCAAACCCGACGGCAGCTTTGATACGCACAACGGTTTGCGTGACCGTTCCGAAAGGTATGTTGTTCGATATATCGACGACTACCATTTTGAATATGGCAGAAATATTCGTCATATCTGCGAATTTGCGGAGCTGCTCGAAAAGTCAGGCAATGTTGTTGTACCGCTTCGAGCGTCGCTCCCCGACCAATGCTACACCTTTGTTGAAGGCTTGAATATGATTGCGATTATCAATAAGGGTGAGCTTGGTTACACAGACGCTAAATCCGCAAACGGCAGACCGAGCGAAAACCGTGCAATGGTAAATAAGCTGAACGAACAGCTCGGCGTTACAAAGGCGCAGTATGCGGCAATGAAGCAAGGCTCACGTTTTGGCTTTGATAAGCCGGACGCTGATCCTAAAAACTATACCGAGAAAGGAACTTTAATCAAGCCTAAAAACAGAAATCACGACGCAAGATAAGGGTTGACTTTATGAAAGATTTTTCAACTTATAGTCTTAACAGTTAACAAACTTGTAAAACAAAGCCTCGAGTAGTTACATGTTTTGAAACAATTGTAAAAATACTAAAACAAATAAACTTTTTTTGAAAAAAAGATGGACAAGCCTTGTTATTTGTATTATAATAAAAATAAAGTTGGTTGTCAAAAAATATATTGACAACTGACTCAAAGTGTGGTATTATAAACTTTACGCAATTTCAAGGAGGAAATAATGATTACGAAAGAGAGGTATGCTGTTTTACTTAAATTAGAAGAGAGTGCAAACAAACAGAATATAGAAAGTATTACAACATCTGATATAGATAAGTTGAGACAGCATAACACAAGTCCAAGAATGGATGACATTGTGAAAAGAATGAAAGAGACTGGGTTTAATCCTGAGTTTCAATATCCAAGTATATCTGCGCATGAGGATGATAATTAATGTACTTAGAAACATTTGAGTATATTTGGGAAAAATGCATTAAGAAAACCATTGATTATTACATTAGTAATATGCCACAAGACATAAAGCAAAAGTATAATATCGAAAGAGTAATTCCTTCTGATGATGAATTAAAAGATTTTTTGTTTTTTGAATACATAAAGGCAAGAAAGTACTATAAGGATTTCTTTTTTAACGCTGGTGAACACTCTGAGAATCTTATGGATATTCATAAGGTATGTTCTTGCATTTGCTTGACGTTGATTGAAAATCCAGTATTTGTGTTTTCTCGCTCTGATGATTGTAAGGATTCTTTACCTCTGAGTGTTGTTTTACTGAATTGCAAGATTGCATATATGTCTACTTTAAGATGGTTATATATGAATCTTACATTTAGATTTTCAAATAATGAAGACCAGAAATATGAAAAGCTTTATAACAATAAAAGCTTTTTATTTCCTGAAACAAATGAAAATCATGAAAACTACCTACTAGGACAAATTCTTACATTGTGTTTACAATATAACTTAAATCTAAAATTCAACCCATTGAATTTTGCAGATACTATGTTTTGGATTGACTACTACAACGCAAACTGTATTTAATGTGTTATCAAAAAGCGGCTACGATTTGTAGCCGCTTTTTGATTATGATAAATCTTTAATTTGCTCTGCAACATATTTCTGTGTTTCTTTAATGAGCTCGATAAACTCTTTATCTTCCTCAATATTAAATAAATATTTTGCAATAATATGTGGGAGGATAATAATAGCAGCTAGCATTTCGGCAAAAGAAGCTATAATACCTCCCAAAATTTCATAAAAATCAACATTTTTGAATATTATAGCAACGCACACTATTGCGATTGGAGCAAGTATCAATAGAAAAAGAAGAATAATTACAACTACAAAAAAGATAATCTTAAGTATGTTTTTTATAATAGATTTAGTACGAAAATTCTTAATTGAAAAATCTAATAATCTCGAAAGAGATTGGTCTTTTTCTAAATTATTTTCTTGATATTTACTTAAAAAACTATCTGTGGTATTGATAGGATTATTCTCTTTACATATATTATGATGAATCTCTGTTTTGCTTTTTTGCGATTTACCGTTAGCTTTTATTTTGTTATCTGCCTTTTGTAATGCTTCAAACAATTCATCTGGATAATTCATTTAATTCACCTACTTGAGTATGTGATTGGCTTATAATAAGGAATTCTTAAATCCAACAATCTTTCTTCCATATCATTCATATTCACACAAAACATTTCAGAAAGAACATCTAATAAAGGAGCTGGTAAAAACTTTACACATGCTATGAGCCTTTCTTCAGGAATTAATAATTCAAGTGCTCTTTTATATATTTCTGTATCAACAGGTTGAATTAAGCAATGAGATTTCTCTGTAGTTAACTCATCAGTGTTGTGACATAAATATACTAACTCTTCAGCTAAATATAATCTTTTTGAACCTTGGCCATTAGAATCAATATAATAAATAATAATGGTATCATTATTCAAAATTGTACACGCATAAACATCAGTAGAACTTATAGAACAATCGCTTATACTATTTAATAGTTCGTCAATATAGGTTGAACCAACAGCATTAGTACTGATTTTTAATGCATTAAAAATACTCTCTAAATTAACTGCTTTATCTCCTTTAAAAAACTTATCGGATGGATATCGTGTCTCATACTTTAAAAGATCTAAAGGACTACAATTTTTAAGTATCCTAATTGTTTCTTCCATGCTTCTCTTCCTTTTTCTATTCAGTTTATGCTTCTTCCTATTTTTAATCATATCATCAATTTTCAATAGTGTCAACACCTTTCAAAATAATATAATAACATAGTTGTTACAAGAAAAATGTCAATGTAAGAAACCGAAATTAAAGTTTAATTGTTGATTTAAAATATAGAAGGAGGTGCTTTTCCTATGGCGAGAAAGTTTGACCTTATCTCACAACTATATGTAGATACCTCGAAAGAGGTTTTGTCGCCCGATAAATGGGCGGCTTTTTTACGCACAGCCTGTTATAATTACAGACTGCGCTTTGACGAACAGCTCCTTATTTACGCTCAGAAACCGGAAGCAACCGCTGTTCTTCCTATCGAGAGGTGGAACAGGACTTTTGGACGCTGGGTAAACCGAGGAGCAAAAGGTATTGCCGTTTTTGAAAGGCACGACGGCGTTTCACAGAAATTAGTACATTACTTCGATATATCCGACACCCACGCAGGCGAATACTCACGAGCTGTCCCTATTTGGACTATGCAGCCCGAATATACAGATGATGTGATTGCTACGCTTGAAAGCAGCTTCGGCGACCTCGAAGATAAGGATAGCCTTGCGAAAGCGATAATGTCGGCGGCAAACAACGCTGTCGAGGATAACACGCCTGATTATATCAGGGACTTGCTTCTTGGCACCAACGACACCTTCCTTGAAGGTTTAGGTGAGGACAGCGTAACAGCTATGTATAAAGAGCTTGTCACAAACAGCGTTGCGTATATGCTGATGACAAGGCTCGGCATTGATACCGAAATGTATTTTGACGACGACGATTTCAGAAACGTCGTCAATTTCAATTCCGATGACACCCTGAACGCACTCGGCGTCGCTACCAGCGCTATTGCCGAGATGGGCTTATCGGAGGTGTCCAAAACCGTTTTGGCACTCAACCGACAGAATCGCACATTTGCGGAAAACAGGCAACCCGAATATACTAATGACAGAAACAATGAAAGGAGTTTTGAAGATGGCAGAACTGACTTACACAATGCAGGGCGATTATCTGCTTCCCAATCTGACGCTTCCCGAACAGCCGAAGGTCGAGTTGGGACAGTACGCTCAAATGAGGAGGAAGTATCTGTATCGTCAGCGCAGAATCCTCTATACCAATCTGCTGACGAAGGGCAAGCTGACCGAACATTTGGCGGAAATCGAACAGACAGCGCTGGAGATGGAGGAACGCCTGCTCAAACAGATGGCAGCTCAGGAGGGCGTGACGGAGAAGCTGAAAGCGGAAGATCCGATGAAGTGGACACGCCTGATGAACAACCTCCGGCACTCAGCACAGGAGATCGTACAAGCGGAACTGATTTACGCTTAAATCCCGAAGAACAGGCTCAGAGTGTTGAGCCTGTTTTTTCTACCGCTGATACCATTCAGCTTATCGGTAATGTGGTAGATTTCTTTGAAAGATACCCGCACCTATACTCTGAATTGAATCTTGGAACTGACCGTACACAGGCGTTTGTACGGCTCAGCTACACCTTTAATCACGCCGAAGATACAGAAAGGCTTTTGGATAAAATGAAAGCCCTTATTATTCCCGAATCGGCAAGTGAGGATTTTGAAGGAGTATATAAGCAGGTTGAACAGCGTCGCAATTTACTTACCGTTATAAGCAGCGACAAGTATGTTAGCGGCAACACTAATTTCAACGTCTTTGACGAGGACGGAGAACTCAGAAAACACCCATTTTTCGGTGTCGATGAAGTGGTGAATGAGATTCTTGCTACCACACCGCACCTCAAGGCAAGCCTTGATGAAATCCGAGGATACTTTGAAGGTTTTTCAGACATTCAAAAGCGTACCGAGTATATCCGCAGTATATTCAACGATGATTTTACGGAGATTATCCTTGCAGATGACACCCGTGTAGGCTATAAGACCTACGAAAACGGACTGCTCATTTGGAAAGGGCGTTATCCTGACCGTGAGGGACAGAGCTTTCATCGTTGGGACGCTGTTGCCGGACACTTTGAAGCAATGCGCTTACTTGGTATGCTGCACAGCGTTATTAAACCATTACCGTCACAGGATGGACAGTTACAACACATTACTGAATCGGCAGGACAAAACAATCCTGCCTTTTCTTTTTCGCAAGAGCTTATCGACGCAGCTCTCACAAGAGGAAGCGGCGTGGAAGAAGGCAAAATGCGAATTTATGAGCAATATCAGAAATCACTATCAAAGAGTGAAAATATATCTTTCCTCAAAAAAGAGTACGGTATAGGCGGATCGTCAAGTGCCGTACCGTACACAGGTGTCGGAGAGGATCACGACAGTAAAGGGATTGAACTTCATCTTGGTTATGGCGAAGGCTCTCCACGACAAATGCTCACTTGGAATTACGTTGAAAAGCGTATCGGTGAACTTATCAAACTTGACCGTTATCTCAACTCAAAAGAAAAAGAGTATTATCCGAGGTGGCTTGAACGTCAGGAAGAACTACGGGCAGAGCGAGCCGCTGAGCGAGAAATTCGTGAAGCACTTTTTACGCCGCCGTCAGAAAAGTCTGAGCCTGAGCCTGTTGAGTATGAATACCGATATACGCTTGGCGCTTCGGTATATATCGGCGCAAGCGAGTATGAAATCCTCTCCGTTGATGATGACCGTGTAATGCTCTTTGACAAGAGTTTCCCGTTATTCAACAAGGAAATGCCGAGGGCTGAATTTGACGCAAAGGTCAAAGAAAACCCGATGAACGACCATTTGAAGGTCGCCGTACAACCCGAAAAAGAACAGGAAACCGCCCAGCGTGACTATTCAAAATACAATCCTCTTATGCAGGAATATTTCAGGTTGAAGGACGAGCATCCCGACACCATTATTCTGTATAGAATAGGTGAATTTTTGGAAGCAATGGGCGACGACGCAGAGCTTGTATCTCAGGCGTTGGGACTGCAATTAACAAGGCGTAGGATTTCTTCCGATGAAGATATTAAGATGTGCGGCTTTCCTGTCCACAAATCAACAGCTAATATTGATATGCTTCTTGACAGAGGTTTTAATCTCGGAGTTTCGGGTGTAAATTTTGATGGCAAGCGGTACTACCTCAATATGCCATCACAAAAAGCTGACAATCCTATTGAATCACAGCCCGTTGCACGGTTAGAATACTACCGCAGTAATGAGGTTGAGGACAGTTTTGAGTATCTCGACGCAGAACAGTTACGTCGGGATATTTTGGACGATATTAACCGTCCTACCCCAATGGGGCTTGTAGTCTATGCTGATGAAAGCGGCAAGACGATTGATTACAGCTTTGTTGACGATTTGCCGAAGCCGTTAGTCAGCGTTACCGTTGAGCCACGCCCTGAAAGAGAGTCTGAATATAATACTCTGTTGAAGCGTGCAACAGAAATTCTCTCCGAATATACGATTAGAGAATTTGGTACAGATGACTTTGAGTTACCTGATGATTTATCTGAAATCAACGTCGCATACACAACCACCGAGGACGAAAAGCACGAATTAACGGCTAATGTAAACCTTGTTGATTTTCGTATCGAAACGAAGATAGATGATACCGTTGTCCGCACTGAGCAATACGATTCATTACAGGATATTGTCGAGAACGGCTTGGACGGTATGGAGTTTGACGACCTCATTTATGTGTCCGATGAGGAGCTTGCACCGTTCTATGAGGAACACGACGAGCTTGACGACGTAGATCCCGCAGTTATTCGTCAGCAGCTTGAGGACGCAGGGATAGTCAACGGTGAGCTTGTCGATGAAGATAAGCTGAACAGTGATCCTTTTATTCAACAGGTTATGGCTGACGCAGAAGCCGTTGCCGACAACTCCGACCTTATCGGTCAGGAGCTAACGCTTGATGAACGCAAATTCATTGTTGAGAGCGTTGGTAGAAACGGCGACGTTTCAATGCGTGATATTACCTTTGAGGACACAAACGGTTTTCCGATATTCCGTTCCGAAAAGGTAGGTTTTGTTCGACGTGCCATTGAAGAACAACAAACACAGCAGGAAGAAATCACACCCGCTTGGGAGCGTCAACCGAGAGCAAAGGCGCAGACCTTTGACCTTCACCCCGACATTCCTATGGCTTACCGTCACACCTTTGACCTCAAAGGCTTTGAGTTAGAGGAGGTTGGCAAAAAGGCACGTTTCCGCAGAAATGTTGAAGCTATCCGTATCTTGAAAGAGTGTGAGTTTGACAACAGATTTGCCACACCCGAAGAACAACAAGTCCTCGCACAGTACGTCGGTTGGGGAGGAATCCCAGAAGCGTTTGACGAGAACAATACAGCGTGGTCTGATGAGTTTACAGAGCTTTACGGCATACTCTCACCCGAAGAATATCAGTCTGCGAGAGAAAGTACGCTGACCGCATTTTACACTCCGCCTGTCGTGATTTCAGCCATTTACAAGGCTATGGAGCAGATGGGATTTAAGGAAGGCAACATCTTGGAGCCGTCCTGCGGTATCGGTAACTTTATCGGTATGCTGCCGCAAAGTATGGAGAACAGCCGTGTATATGGCGTTGAGATTGATAAAATCTCCGCAGGTATCGCACAGCAGCTCTATCAGCGTTCCTCTATTGCGGCACAACCATTTGAGGAAGCAGAGATACCCGACAGCTTCTTTGACGGCGTTGTCGGTAATGTTCCGTTCGGCGATTTCAGCGTAGCAGACAAACGCTACGATAAAAACCATTTCCTTATACACGACTACTTCTTTGCTAAGTCCCTTGATAAGCTCCGTCCGGGCGGCGTTATGGCTCTTGTAACTTCAAAGGGTACAATGGACAAAGAAAACCATGCCGTGCGTAAATATATTGCTCAGAGAGCCGAGCTGCTCGGAGCAATCCGCTTACCGAATAACACATTTAAGGGCAACGCAGGCACGGAGGTTGTGTCGGATATTCTTATCCTGCAAAAGCGTGACCGCATTATCGACATTGAGCCTGATTGGGTGCATTTGAATACTGATGTGATTCCCCCGCTGGGGGAAATGTCGTCGTCAGACGACAAAAGGGGTGCCGCCCCTGCTAAGGGGAACGGTATCCGAATGAACAGCTACTTTGTAGAACACCCCGATATGGTACTCGGTGATATGAAGATGGTGTCGGGACGGTTTGGCGAGGAAGCAACGTGTGTTCCATACGAAAATGCTGACCTTGCAGCTTTGCTTGATGAAGCTGTTTCCAATATTCACGGTGAGATAAACGAGTACGAGCAGGACGAGGAACTGGAGGAAGAAGATAATTCTATCCCCGCTGATCCGAACGTCAGAAACTTTTCTTACACGCTGCTTGACGATGTAATCTATTTCCGTGAGAACAGCCGAATGTCGCCTGTTGATATGTCAGCGACAGCAGAAAACCGAATCAAGGGCTTGATTGAGATTCGCAATTCCGTCAGGCACTTGCTGGAGTTGCAGACTGAGGACTATCCCGACAGCGATATAAAAGCTGAAATGCAGCGTTTGAATACGCTGTATGATGAATATACGAAGAAGTACGGACTTATCAGCAGCCGTGCTAATAATATGGCGTTTTCAAGGGACAGCTCCTATTCGCTTTTATCCTCTCTTGAGGTGTTGGACGAGGACGGAAACCTTGAGCGCAAGGCTGATATTTTCTTCAAACGCACTGTCAAGGCACATAAGCCTGTTACTTCTGTTGATACCGCAACCGAAGCGCTCGCCGTTTCTATGGGTGAAAAGGCAGAGGTCGATATGGACTATATGTGTGAGCTGACAGGTAAGAGCGAACAGGAGATTTACGACGAATTACAAGGCGTAATTTTTCTCAATCCTTTGTATGAAAACAACCGTTATTCTGAGCAGAAATATCTGACGGCTGACGAGTACCTGTCGGGCAATGTCAGGGAGAAACTTGAAACCGCACAGAAATCGGCGGCAGTAAACCCTGATACCTATTCTATCAATGTGCAGGCTCTTGAACGGGTACAGCCGGAGCCTTTGACAGCTTCCGAAATCTCGGTAAGGCTCGGCGCTACTTGGATACCGCCTGAGATTATCCAACAGTTTGTGTTTGAATTTCTCGGTACACCACGCTACGCCCAATGGAAAATGCAGTTACACTATTCACCCTATACGAGTGAATGGAGCATTGAAAACAAGAGCTATGATAACACCAATATTAAAGCGTATCGCACCTACGGTACTGACCAAATAAACGCTTACAGAATCATTGAGGAAACCCTTAATCTGAAAGATGTTCGTATCTTCGACTATGTTGAGGACGAGTTTGGCAAGCGCAAGCCGGTACTTAATAAAAAGGAAACGACTATTGCTTTGCAGAAGCAGGAGCTTATTAAAGAGGGCTTCCGAGAATGGATTTGGAAAGATCCGCAGCGACGTGAACGGCTTTGCAAAATCTACAATGAAAAGTTTAACAGCACCCGTCCCCGTGAGTACGACGGCAGCCATATCACGTTTAGCGGTATGAATCCCGAAATTGAACTCAGGGAACATCAGAAGAACGCTGTCGCCCACATTTTATACGGCGGTAACACGCTCCTTGCACACGCAGTTGGGGCAGGAAAGACGTTTGAGATGACGGCGGCTGCTATGGAATCTAAAAGGCTTGGATTATGCTCCAAGTCTTTATTTGTTGTGCCGAATCACCTTACCGAACAATGGGCTGCGGAGTATTTACAGCTCTATCCGGCGGCGAATATTTTGGTGGCGACAAAGAAAGATTTTGAAACCGCAAACCGTAAGCGCTTCTGCGGCAGAATCGCCACAGGCGACTATGACGCTATCATTATCGGTCATTCTCAGTTTGAGAAAATTCCGATGAGCATAGAGCGTCAACGTGCTTTGCTTGAACAGCAGATTGATGAAATCACTGATGGTATTGCCGAGTTGAAAGAAAACCGAGGAGATAACTTCTCGATTAAGCAGCTTGAAAAAACCCGAAAATCCATCAAGGTAAAACTGCAAAAGCTGAATGACCAAACCCGAAAAGATGATGTAGTCACCTTTGAGGAACTCGGCGTAGACAGGCTATTTATTGATGAAAGTCACTACTACAAAAACCTTTACCTCTACACAAAAATGAGGAACGTCGGCGGTATCGCTCAGACCGAAGCGCAGAAAAGCTCCGACCTCTTTATGAAATGCCGCTATCTTGATGAAATCACAGGCGGCAGAGGAACGGTATTTGCAACAGGTACTCCTATCTCAAATTCAATGGTTGAGTTATATACCATACAGAGATATTTGCAGTATGAAACCCTTGTCGAGAACGGCTTGCAGCACTTCGACGCTTGGGCTTCCACGTTTGGCGAAACCGTGACCGCCTATGAGCTGAAACCCGAGGGCTATACTTTAATAGGACGATAAAATTAACTGTTCTAAATTGAAAATACATAAGGAAGGAGGTTAAGAGAATGTCAAGG
>JBGUWM010000285.1:0-15785 GCA_045221175.1 Acutalibacteraceae bacterium
CCTATTCTACAGCTTAGGCAACGAGATGTCCCATGTCTATGGCTGGCTGCCATAAATCAAGGGGCAAATATATTGTAACAGGAGGTATAACGATGCCAAACTGTAAAACGATAGCCGTTTGCAATCAGAAGGGCGGCGTAGGAAAAACTACAACCACAATGAATTTGGGCGTAGGCTTGGCAATGCAAGGTAAACGTGTACTCCTTGTTGACTGTGATCCGCAGGGCGATTTAACGACCTGTTTGGGATGGCAGAGAGTTGACGAGATACCGATTACACTCGCTACGAAGATGCACGAAATCATTCGCGACGATAGCACAGACGCATTAAGCGGTATTTTGCATCACAGCGAGGGCGTTGACCTTATCCCGTCCAATACGGATTTAGAGGGTTTGGAAATGTATCTTGTGACCGCTATGAGCCGCGAGAACATCTTGAAAACCTATCTGAACAAGGTGAAGTCAAACTATGATTACGTTCTGATTGATTGCAGACCGTCGCTTGGTATGTTGACCTTGAATGCTTTAACGGCTGCTGACAGCGTAGTTATCCCTGTGCAGGCTCAATATCTGCCTGCCAGAGCTATGACACAGCTTTTGCGGACTGTTTCAAAGGTTAAGGCGCATACCAATCCTAAGTTGTCGATAGACGGTATTTTACTGACGCTTGTCGATAACCGGACAAACCTTGCCAAAAGCACCATAGACGCTATACACGAAAACTTTGGGAGTGTAGTCAGAATATTCAAAACCAATATTCCTATTGCGGTTAAAGCCGCTGAGGTATCTTCCAAAGGCAAAAGTATTTACGCTTATGAAGCAGGAAGCAAGGTTGCACAGGCATATTCCGCTTTCACTAAGGAGGTGTTGACAGATGCCAAAAAGAAAGACCGACTTCGATCTTCCGACGCTCGATGACCTTTTCTCTACGCAAGAGGAACGCGATGAAGCGAAGCTCGATAAAATCAGGGACATTCCTTTGGAATTGATTGACGATTTTCCTGACCATCCTTTCCACGTTCGTGATGACGAGGATATGCAACAGCTTGTCGATAGCATTAAAACGCGCGGCGTACTAACTCCTGCTGTCTTGCGTGAAAAGGAGGACGGCAGATATGAGCTTGTCAGCGGTCACAGACGGAAACGCGCCTGTGAACTTGCAGGATTATCCACGCTCCGTAGCGAGATTAAGGATTTGTCCCGCGATGAAGCAATCATCTATATGGTCGAGAGCAACTTTCAGCGTTCTTCCATTCTGCCGAGCGAAAAAGCCTATTCGTACAAAATGCGGCTTGAAGCTATGAAGCGACAGGGACAGCGTTCTGATTTAACTTCGACACCAGTGGTGTCAAAGTTGCGTTCAAATGAAGAATTAGGAGAACAAGCTGGAGAAAGCAGAGAGCAAATCCGCCGATATATCCGCTTAACTCACCTTATTCCCGAATTGTTGGATTTGGTTGACGAGGGCAGTATCAAAATGCGACCAGCCGTTGAGTTGTCGTATCTCGATTACGATTATCAGAAAGATGTATTGGAAGAAATCGAGGTGACACAATCTACTCCGTCCCACGCACAGACCATTCGTATGCGAAAAATGCAGGACGAAGGGACTTTGAACACAATGGCTATCCGAGAGATTATGTCGGAGGAAAAGCCCAACCAAAAGGAGCGCATTATACTCCGAGGCGAAAAAGTCCGCAAGCTCATTCCCAAAGCTGTTCCGATAGAACAGACGGAGGACTATATCTACAAGGCTATTGAGCATTACAACAAGTTTCTTAGCAAAAAGCGGTCAGAGCGTGACAGCAGATAGGCGGAGTATTTTTTTTGAAAATCCCCTTTCCCACACCCTAACCCCTTAGACTGACCGTTACTCTCCGAAAAGAAAGATATATCTATTAAATTAAATCTATCTATTTAATCAAACTCTTTCTTTTAGACGAGGACGACGGTACAAACACACAATTTCAATCACACGGGCGGTCAATCCGCCCAATTTTTTATGGAGGTTATTACGATGAAGAAAGTAATCCACAAGAGCTTTTTCAAAAGAGGAACGGCTATTCTGCTGGCTCTGGTGTGCCTGATTTCAGCAATTTGCCTTGTTCCGATCAACGCGGCTTCAAGAGAAGTCACCATCACCTTTGACTATGCCTACGACACAGGCGGCAATATCATCGGCTTTGTGCAGTACACGGAACACGATGGCTATGTTGTCGGCACGGCTGGCGAAGAACTGTGTACCATTCAGGCAGACGGCGACGATGCCTACTGTATCGAGCCCGGTCATTCGCTTTACTCAGGCAATACGCTGACAACCGATGCTTCTGCGGCTTGGAACGCACTCAGCAAGGCTCAAAAGAAGGCGGTCAACCTCGCCCTTCTTTTCGGAAAGTCCGGCAACGGCGCGAATTTGGGAGGAACAGAAGGTCAGAAATGGATCGCAACTCAGCTTGTTGTATGGGAGTTTTGCACAGGCTGCCGCGATGCTTCAACCTTTAAGCTGAAGAACTCAAAGTTTATCGACGGTATCACAGCGAGCGACAATAATCCCGGCGTTAAGTCAAATTACAACAAGATTATCGCTAAGCTCAACGACTACAATGTGATTCCGAGCTTTGCCTATGAAACTCAGGCAAATGCAAAGAGCAACGTCAAGGAGCTGAAGTACAGCAACGGCAAGTACACCCTCACTCTGACAGACAGCAACGGTATGTTATCCGACTACGCTTTCAAAAAGACCGGCGATGTGTCTGTTTCGATTTCAGGCAACAAGATCACTCTGACTTCCTCGAAGGCGATTAACAGCCCTGTTGTTTTCAGCGCAGAGAAGAAAATGCCGAAGGTTACGGGTACGCTTATTGCCTGCGGCGCGTCCTCTAAGCAGGATGTTGTCACGGGCGTACAGTCCGATACGGAAACCAAGAGCGCGTATTTCGCAGTAAAGACCTCATCAGGCAGCTTGAAGCTCATTAAGACTTCCGATGACGGCAAGGTCAGCGATATCAGCTTCAATGTAACGGGACCGAACAATTACAGCAAAACAGCAAAGACCAATGCGAACGGTGAATTTCAGCTCGATGACATTGTACCGGGAACTTACACGGTAACAGAGGTCACCGAGGATAGATATGAAACTCAGAAAGCACAGAAAGTAACCGTAGAAAGCGGCAAGGTTGCCAGCATAAAATTCAGCAATGTTTTGAAGCGCGGCGATTTACAGGTCGTGAAGTCCTCTGAGGACGATTTTGTCGAGGGCGTAAAATTCCACCTTTACGGCACTTCTCTTTCGGGGGCAAAAGTAGATGAATATGCTGTTACTGATAATACTGGTACTGCTAATTTCAAAAATATCTTGGTGAGCGGCGATACACCCTATACGCTCGAAGAAGTTGACACGGCTATCCGATACGTTGTTCCGAAGTCACAGACCGCTCCTGTTGTTTGGGACAAGGCGACTTCGCGCGAATTTACCAACATTCTCAAAAAGTTTATCGTTGAGGTCGCAAAGGTCGATTCTGAAACAAAGAAGCCGCAGGGCGACGCTTCGCTTGCAGGAGCAAAGTACGGTATCTATGACGGCGACAAGCTGATTGACACCTACACCACCGATAAGGACGGCAAATTCACCACTAAAGAATATGTCTGCGGCGATAATTGGACTATCAAGGAGATTGAGCCTTCCGAGGGCTATTTGCTTGATGAAACTGTCTATCCTGTCGGCGCAGAAGCGAAGAAGTACACCATTGAGCATAACAAATGCGTTCTCAGCGTTAATGAGGACGTTATCAAGGGCGATATTGAAATTGTCAAGCACACCGATCAGGGACAGACCAAGATTGAAACACCCGAAGAAGGAGCCACGTTTCAGCTCTTTCTCAAAAGCGCAGGGAGTTTTGACAACGCACACGAAAGCGTCCGTGACACCCTTGTCTGTGACGAAAAAGGCTACGCAAAATCAAAGAAGTTGCCTTACGGCACCTACACTGTCCACCAGACCTACGGCTGGGAAGGCAGACACTATGTTGACGACTTCGATGTATTCGTCTGCGACAACTCTAAGCCGTACAGCTTCATCATTAACAATGATATTTTTGAATCCTATCTCAAGGTGGTTAAGGTGGATGCTGAAACAGGAAAAACCATCCCCTACAAAGGAGCAGGATTCCAGATTTATTCACCCGATAATACTCTGATCACTATGTCCGTTCCGTATCCCTCGAATCTGACAATCGACACATTTTATACCAACAGCGAGGGCTATCTGATTACGCCCGAAATGCTTGTGTACGATAAGGGTTATAAACTCGTTGAGGTACAGGCTCCCTACGGCTATGTACTCGACAGCACACCCGTCACCTTTGATATTACCGAGGACAACGCTACCGAGGAAAATGCGCTCACTATCGTAAAGGTAAACAAAGCGAACACACCGCAAAAGGGTAAGATTACTGTCACCAAAGAGGGCGAGAGCTTTGTAGGCGTGAATGTTATCGGTGAGGAAACTCCCGTTTTTCAGCCCGTGTTCGAAATCACCAAGCAGAAAGGCGCAGTTTACTCCATCACCGCCGCCGAGGATATTGTTACTCCCGACGGCACCGTCAGAGTAAAGAAAGGCACGGTTGTAGATACCGTTACCACAGACGGCAAGGGTACGGCAACAAGCAAAGCGCTCTATCTCGGTAAATATACCGTCAAGGAGTACAAGGCTCCTGCCGGAATGGTCATCAGCGACGAGATCCACACGGTTGAGCTTGCCTATGCAGGGCAGGAAATCTCCGTAACCGATAGCGCTACTTCGTTTTATAACGAAAGGCAGAAAGCCAACATTACACTCGCAAAGGTAATGGAGAGAAACGAAGCCTTTGAAATCGGCGACAACAGCGAAATCCTCAATGTCACCTTCGGCTTATTTGCCGAGAGCGATATTACCGCCGCGAACGGCGACACCATCCCCGCTGACGGTCTGATTGAGATCGTTTCCGTTGATGAAAACGGTAACGCTGCCTTTACAGCCGATATTCCGTTCGGCAAATATTATGTCAAGGAGCTTGCTACTGACGAGCATTATATCCTTAACGATGAACGCCACGGCTTTGAGTTTACCTACGGCGGTCAGACCGTCAAGACAGTTGAAATCAAGGCAAACGGCGATGAGCCGTTCACTAACGAGTTGATTTACGGCTCCGTATCCGGCAAGAAGGTTGATGAAAACGGCGAAGCACTCGGCGGCGCGGTTATCGGACTATTCAAGACCGATGATGTAGAATTCGCAAAGGAAAACGCAACCTTGACAACAGAATCAGCCGATGACGGCAGCTTCAGCTTTGGCGAGAACAATATCCCGTTCGGCACTTGGTATATCCGTGAGATTGCCCAGCCCACAGGCTTTGTACTCAACGATACCGTGTACCCCGTCACCATCGGCGCAGACGGCGATATGGTCGAAATCGAGATTGTCAACGAGTATATTCGCGGCAACGTCAAGACAACTAAGGTTGATGCCGACTATCCCGAAAACAAGCTGACAGGCGCAGTATTTGAAATCTATTCAGATACCAATGAGGATGAAAAGCTCGACAAGGATGATACGCTGGTCGGCGAACTCAAAGAATCCGATACAGGTATTTATGAGATGAACGACATCGTTTACGGTCACTATCTTGTAAAGGAAAAGACCGCGCCTGACGGCTTCATTCTTGACGAGAACACCTATCCCGTATTCATTGAAACAGACGGTACTACCTATGAAGTTGAAAATGAAGCAGAAAAAGGATTTTTGAATGAAGCGATGAAAGGCTCGCTCAAAATCATCAAGACTTCCTCCGATGATAAGGTGGAAGGTATTTCATTCCGCATCACAAGTGATAACGGCTTTGACCAGACCGTAAAGACCGATAAAAACGGCGAGATTACGATTGAAGGCTTACGCATCGGCAAATATCTTGTATCTGAGGTAAACAATGAAGCCTCTGCCGGTTATCTGCTCCCCGAGGACGCGGTTGTTGAAATCGAATACGGCAAGACCGCGACAGTCAAGATGCACAACGAGAAAATTGACGTTCCGCAGACAGGCGACTTCCGCACTTCCAACAGCTTTTGGATTGTACTCGGCGGCGTCGCGGCGGCAGGCATCGCCGTTTGTGTTGTGCTTCTTTTGAGAAAGAAAAAGAGAGTCAGCAAGGAGGCTGAATAATGAAGGTTATTATTGCCATCGTACTTCTTGTCTTTATCATTGCAGGATTTATCTTCTTGCAGATTAAGAACAAGAAAAAATGAACCCAACGGAGAGGACGGCACCCCTGCTGTCCTCTCCACACATTTAGGAGCTTTTATGAGCAAACTTAAAACTATCGAAAGCCGAGTTTTAGAGGTGCTGCTTGACGAAAAGAAAACACGCGACGATGATATGCTGTTGTATTTTATGGTGTGTCAGCGCTGCTTTTTCGATTCACACGGAATGAGAGATATTTCATTTAATGAGTTTATCCATAAATTTCGTGATCTTGGTTGTCCTAACTTTGAGAGTGTAAGGAGGACAAGACAGATGGTACAGTCACAGTACCCCGAACTTGGTTGCAGTCCCAAAGCCCGACGCGCAAGGAGCCGAGGGCAAAAAGCTTATGAAAAATATGCAAAGGAGGCAGCAGAAAATGGCGAAGGATGATATTTTCACCCCGAATTTTCAGCAAAAATCCAAAACATTGAAATTGCTTTTTGAAAAGGGAGTTACCGATGAAAAAAGTCTGCTTTCTTTATCGACAATGCAGATTTTACAGATAGCGACCAACTATCAAGAAGCGTTTATCATTTCGGAATTACAGGTTAATTCCAAAGCAAACAAACTCTATTCTTATCTTGGAGGAAACACGAATGAACAGCAAAGCGAAGTATCCTAATTTTTTCGATCAGCGGTGCATTGTATGGACAAATATCAATCTTTTCAACGGCTTTGACTATGAGGCGCTTCGTGGTCATTGTTGTGTATGTCAGGACACACAGATCGTCCGCGCCCTGAAGCTGAATAATGATGCGCTTGATGAAATCCGTGAGCTTATGAATGTTGAAGTGGAACAGCCAATCATCTCGATTGATATGCATTACGACGCGGATGATGAAGCAATGAGCGATTGCTATATCTTCCCCTACTGTAATCTTAATGGTTGCTTTTGTTTCAGCGGCGACGGCATTAAAGAGTGGTATATCGACGAGAAAGACGATCTCAGGTCTTTTGAAGTTACTGACATTGATAGCTGTTTCAGTCTTTTTCGTATGCTCAAACCGTCATTGTCGCCGCGTGACGTTCAGCATTTTAAGGAAGAAATCATCGCCGGAAATATCAATTGGGATATGGTTGAAAAATACACGGATTCAATCGGCGAGAAAGTCGCAACCGCGATGTTCGGTGATGTGAATAACGAGGTCAGCAATAATGAGTGATACAGACTTCAAGGCTGTTCCGATGCAGCTCGAAGAAGCGCGGTATTCTTATCGCAACAGTCAGCAAATCAGCTCACAGACAGGCTTGATCGGCTATCTCCGCGCCGATATGGGGACAAACGGCAACGAGTTTTGGTCAACTTGGAACGATTATCGCAAGGATTTGAAAACCGATGATTTCAAGAGCGAGTTTGATGATGTGATCAATTCATTCAGAGAGAAAGGACAGTTTCTTTCTGACCGCCAGACCTTGAGCCGATTTTGTGATGATTCGCAGAACGCTTTAGAGTTTGGCGAGCGTTACGGTGCAGGCAGAGATTACGGCGTGAGAGTAAACACGCAGGATTACGCCTATCTTATGCGGCTCAATCCTCATAAGGGCGAATATAATCTGTACTGCTATTGCTACCGCAAGGATTGGCTTGACCATCACCTCGAACGCGCAAGGCGCGGTATCCGTTTTATCAACCCTCATTACAAAGAGCTGTTTCGTATTCCTGATGGCGACCATATAAGAATAACCTATCCCGATGGCTCTCATAAAGACCGTACTTGCAGATATATCGACGATAGTCACGTTGAGGTTGACAATAATCTTTATCATATCTGCGAGTTTGCCGAGATAATGGAGAGCAACGGTAATACGGTTGTTCCTTTGCGCGCTTCACTTCCCGACCAATGTTATACCTTTGTTGAAGGCTTGAATATGATAGCCATTATCAACAAGGGCGAGCTTGGCTATACCGATGCAAAATCAGCAAATGGCAGACCGATTGAAAACCGCGCTATGGTTGATAAGCTGAACGCCCAGCTTGGTGTGACAAAAGCACAGTACGCAGCTATGAAGCAAGGCTCACGCTTTGGATTTGATAAGCCGGACGCCGATCCGAAAAGCTATGACGAAAACGGGCAGGCTATCAAGCCGAAGCAGAAGGACAGAGAGAGGTAATTTTTAATGGCAAAAAGAAAATTTGAAATTATATCAGAAATGTTTGATAGAGTTTCAACCGAAGTGACTTCCTCCCCCGATAGTTGGAGATCATTTCTTAATTCTGCCTGCCGTAACTTCAAACTCCGTTATGATGAACAAATCTTAGTTTACGCCCAAAAGCCCGAAGCGACTGCCGTTCTACCCATTGAACGGTGGAACAGGACTTTCGGCAGATGGGTAAACCGAGGTGCAAAGGGAATCGCCGTCTTTGAAATGATAGGCGGAGATTCTCAACGATTAGTCCATTATTTCGATATTTCCGATACACACGCAAGCGAGAATTCAAGACCTGTCCCTATATGGAATATGCGCTCCGAGTATGAGAACGAGGTCATTGATACGCTTGAAAATACCTTTGGCTACTTGGACAGCAAGGACAGTATCGAGCAGGCGATTATCAGCGCCGCAGACAACGCCGTCGAGGACAACACGCCCGACTATATCAGCGACCTAATAAGAACCGTTGATGACAGTTTCCTTGAAGGTTTAGGAGAAATAGCCGTTGATACAATGTACCGTCAGCTTGTTAAAAACAGCGTAGCCTATATGATGATGACAAGACTCGGTATCGACGCCGACCGGTATTTTGATGATGACGATTTCCGTGATGTTATCAATTTCAATACCAAAGCAACAGCCAACGCCATCGGTTTTGCGACGAGCGATATTGCCGAAATGGGACTTACCGAAATAGCAAGAACCGTAAATGCCCTTGCTCGGCAAAATCGCATAATTGCAGAAAATCGGAATACGGAATATACTAATGACACACCAAACGAAAGGAGTTTTGACAATGGCAGAACTGACTTACACGATGCAGGGCGATTATCTTCTGCCCGACGTGACACTCCCCGAACAGCCGAGAGTAACGCTGGGACACTACGCGCAGATGAGGAAGAATTATCTGCTGAATCATCACAAGCTGATCTACTTCAACTATCTGACCAGCGGAACGCTGACAGCGCATCTGGCGGACGTTCAGGAGCAGGCGATAACGCTGGAGGAGAGCATCGTCAAGAAGATGGCTCAGAAAGAAGGAGTGACCGAGAAGCTGAAAGCGGAAGATCCGATGAAGTGGACGCGCCTGATGAACAATCTCAGACACTCGGCGCAGGAGATCGTCAAGGAACAGGTGATATTCGTATAAGTGAACAGGAGCAGGCTCAGTCAGAGGACGAGCCTGCTTTGTCTGTTATTAACGATGACCGATATGTGCGCGGCGATACCAATTTCAATTTGTTTGATGAAAGCATATTGAGAGATTTACCATTCTACGGTGTAGATGAGCGCATCAATGAGATATTTGCAACAACGCCCCACCTTCGTGCGTCCTTAGAGGAAATACGCAATTATATTGAAGCTGTTACCGATGAAGCAAAGCGAGAAGAATATATCCGCAGTGTTTTTAACGATGATTTTACTGAGGTTATTCTTGCTGACGGAGAACGCGCCGGATATAAGACCTACGAAAACGGTTTATATATCTGGAAAGGCAGATACCCTGACCGCGAGGGCGACAACTTCCTTCATTGGAAAGATGTTGTCGGACACTTTAACGCTATGCGAATGCTTGGTATGCTCCAAAGCACCGTTAAACCTTTGCCGTCGCAGGACGGACAATTACAACTTATCGCTGAATCGGCAGAGCGCAACGCGCCTGCTTTTTCTTTTGCACAGGAAATTATCGACAGCGTGTTAACACGAGGTAGTGGTGTTTCCGAGGGGAAAATGAGAATATATGAGCAGTTTCAGAAATCATTATCCCAAACAGAAAACATTTCTTTTCTAAAAAATGAATACGGCTGGGGCGGTTCATCTAACGCTGTTAATTATACAGGCATCGGAGAAATGCACGACGGTAAAGGCATCACGCTGAGTATTGGTTATAAGGAGGGTGCGCCGACACAACTTCTCAAATGGAACTATGTCGAAAAGCGCATCCGTGAACTGATACGGCTTGACCGTTACCTCAATCCAAAAGAAAAGGAATACTATCCCACTTGGCTTGACAGACAGGAGCAACTCAGAGCCGAACGTGCGGCTGAAAAGGCAGTCCGTGAAGCACTTTATACTCCACCGAGCCGTAAACGCGAGCTTGTTCCTACTGAGTATGAGTACCGCTATTCTCTCGGCGCGACGGTCTATATCGGCGCAAGTGAATATGAGATTGTTTCCTTTGATGAAAACCGTGTAATGCTCTTTGACCGCAGCTTTCCGTTAATCAACACGGAAATGACAAGAACCGAGTTTGACGCGAAGGTCAGAGAAAACCCGATGAACGATCACCTTCGTGTCGCAATACAACCCGAAAAAGAAGTAGACAGCACAGAACGCGATTACAGCAAATATACGCCTGTTATGCAGGAGTATTTCAAGCTGAGGGACGAAAATCCCGATTCAATCATTCTATTCCAAATCGGCGCTTTCTACGAAGCTATGGGCGATGATAGCCATACTGTTTCTCAGGCACTCGGCTTGAATATCACTACCCGTATGATAGCGGATGACGAGGGCATTGAGCTTTGTGGTTTTCCGTCGAGCCGACTTGAAACCAATATGAATATGCTCCTTGACCGAGGACACAGGATTGGTATTTCAGCGATTGAAGAAAACGGCAGCCGCAAGTTTGTTACGGTACTGCCTAATCGTGATCGTGAGCCTGTTCAATCTGAGCCTGTCGGCAGGATTGAATACCTTAATGCAGACGGTACGGTTGAAAACAGTATCGAGTACACCAACGCGACAATGCTTGAGCGTGACATTAAAGCTGAAAGCGCTGATAATGTCAGTATGGCGGTGTATCTGTATAAGGACAGCGACGGAAATATGATGCCGCACGACTTTATAGACAGCCTTCCGCATCCCTTACAACGCTTTGAGATAGTCGATAAGCCTGAGCCGCAATCGGAGTACGATATTCTGATGAACAAAGCGCAGGAGCTTATAGCCTACTATATGGATGCCGAATTTGGCGAGAACGAGGAATATAAGCTGCCTGATGATTTGTCCGAAATTAATCTTGCTTATACGACCACAGAGGACGAACAGCACGAAATAACAGCCGACCTCAATCTGGTCGATTTTCGTATCCAGACGAAAGTTGACGGGCAGGTTGTCCGCACAGAGCAGTATTCCTCTTTGCAGGATATTGTTGAGAACGGCTTGGATGGTATGCTCTTTGATGACCTTGTGTATGTTTCAGACGAGGAGCTTGCACCTTTCTATGCCGACCACGACGAGCTTGATGATGTTGATCCTGCCGAGATTCGTGCGCGACTTGCCGAATCCGGCATCGTAAACGGTGAGTTAGTCGATCCTGAAAAACTTGACAGCGATCCGTTTATTCAACAGGTAATGGCTGATGTTGAATCTATTACCGGAGCGACCGGTTTTATTGACCATTACTATGTTGTCGATGATCTGAGGGCTGCCCCGCTTAATGTAACAGAGTATAAAGACCGTGACGAAGCGTTGTCGGCGTACTTTGACTTGCCCACCGACAAATTAAAAGCCTTCGGATTGATGAATACCAATAAGCTGCCGGGCAGTTTGGACTTTATTCAATGTATCGACGGAAAGGATAAATTCATTGAGGATTATGCAAGAGCAGATGTTCCTTCTTGGAGAAATCCCGAAATTGATGAGCTTGTATCATATCTGAAACAACAGCTTGACGAGCGCACGACCATTCAACAAGCAGATGATGGTTCCTTGATTGATCAGGTATATGTAGATGCGAAGGACGCGGCGCGTGAGCAGGAACAATCCGAGGATAAACCGCAGCTCCGCACTATAACCTTTGATTTGACCGCGACAGAACAGGACGGCGCAAATCAGGATTTACTCGGAAAGCAGATTAGACTTGATGACCGTGATTTCAAAGTCATCAAAGTCAACACCTACGGCGACGTCAGTTTGGAGGATCTCACCTTTAAGAGTGCAACAGGATACCCGATTGTCCGTATCGAAAAGGTTGAATTTGTCCGCAGAACATTAGAAGAACAGCAGGCAAAAGAACCGATTACTCCTGCTTGGGAGCAGAAGCCGAGAGCAAAGACACAGACCTTTGACCTTCATCCCGATATTCCTATGGCTGACCGCCATACCTTTGACCTCAAAGCGTTCGAGTTAGAGGAAGTCGGTAAAAAGGCGCGTTTCCGCAGAAATGTTGACGCTATCCGCGTATTGAAGGAATGTGAGTTTGACAACCGCTTTGCAACGCCCGAAGAACAAAAAGTCCTTGCTCAGTATGTCGGTTGGGGCGGAATACCCGAAGCCTTTGATGAGAACAATGCTGCTTGGACAGATGAATTCTTTGAGTTGAGCGGTTTACTCTCTCCCGAAGAATATCAGTCAGCAAGAGAAAGTACGCTGACCGCGTTCTATACGCCGCCTGTTGTAATCTCAGCTATCTATAAGACAATGGAGCAGATGGGCTTCAAAGAAGGCAACATCTTGGAGCCTTCGTGTGGTATCGGCAACTTTATCGGTATGCTGCCCAACTCAATGGAAAACAGCCGCGTTTACGGTGTTGAGATTGATAAAATCTCCGCAGGCATAGCACAGCAGCTTTACCAGCGCACATCAATAGCGGCACAACCCTTTGAACAAGCGGATATTCCCGACAGCTTCTTTGACGCGGTTGTCGGTAACGTTCCTTTTGGTGATTTTAGCGTCGCTGACAAACGCTATGATAAACACCATTTTCTGATTCACGATTACTTTTTCGCAAAGTCGCTCGACAAGCTCCGTCCGGGCGGCGTGATGGCTCTTGTTACCTCAAAGGGTACGATGGATAAAGAAAGTCCTGCCGTCAGAAAGTATATCGCCCAGCGCGCGGAGCTTCTCGGCGCAATCCGTTTGCCGAACAACACCTTTAAGGGAAACGCCGGAACAGAGGTCGTATCCGATATTCTGATTTTGCAAAAGCGTGACCGTATCATCGACATTGAACCGGATTGGGTACACTTGAATACCGATGAAAACGGTATCAAGATGAACAGCTACTTTGTCGATCACCCCGATATGATTCTCGGTGAAATGAAGATGGTGTCGGGACGGTTCGGCGAAGAAGCGACCTGTGAGCCATACGAAAACGCCGACCTTGAAAGTTTGCTGAACGACGCGATTTCCAATATTCACGGCGAGATTACAGACTATCAGCTTGACGAGGATTTTGAGGAAGAAGATAATTCCATTCCTGCCGATCCGACTGTCAGGAACTTCTCCTACGCTCTTTATGACGGCAAAATCTATTTCAGAGAGAACAGCCGAATGGTTCCCGTTGAAGCATCCGCGACGGCGGAAAACCGTATCAAGGGCTTGATTGAGATTAGAGATTCCGTCCGCAGACTCTTGGAGTTGCAGACGGAGGATTATCCCGACAGCGACATCAAAGCTGAACAGCAACACCTTAACAAGCTATATGATGATTATACGGCGAAGTACGGTCTGATCAACAGTCGCGGCAACAGTATGGCATTCTCTCAGGACAGCTCCTATTCTCTGTTGTCCGCGTTAGAGGTTATCGACGATGAAGGTAATCTTGAGCGTAAAGCGGATATGTTCTTTAAGCGTACCGTTAAACCGCACACTCCCGTTACTTCGGTCGATACCGCGTCGGAAGCTCTTGCCGTATCAATGGCGGAGAAAGCCCACGTTGATATGGACTATATGGAGCAGCTCACAGGCAAATCCGAAAAAGAGATTTTCGACGAGCTGAAAGGCGTTATTTTCCTTAATCCTCATTATGAATACGGAAACGATCCGTCAGGAAAGTATCTGATGGCAGACGAATACCTCTCCGGAAATGTCCGTGAAAAGCTGCGGGTAGCGAGAAAATCCGCAGAGCTGTATCCCGAAGATTATACTGTCAATGTGCAGGCTCTCGAAAAGGTACAGCCAAAGGATTTGACTGCCAGCGAGATTTCCGTCAGGCTCGGCGCGACTTGGCTGCCTGTTGATGTTGTCGAGAAGTTTATGCACGAATTCTTTGATACTCCCTACTATTCCCGTCACAAAATGAAGGTGCATTTTTCCGAGTACACGGGCGAATGGAATATCGAGAACAAGACCGGCGACAAGAGCAATGTCAAGGTAAACAGCACCTATGGCACAAAGCGAATCAACGGCTACAAAATCTTAGAGGAAACGCTTAACCTCAAAGATGTTCGTATTTTTGATTACGTTGAGGATGCAGACGGCAAGCGTAAGGCTGTCCTCAACAAAAAGGAAACCGCTATTGCTCAATCCAAGCAGGAGCTTATTAAGCAAGGTTTTCAAGATTGGGTATGGGCTGATCCGAAACGCCGCGAGCGTCTTTGTAAAATCTACAATGAAAGATTCAACAGCACGCGCCCCCGTGAGTATGACGGCAGTCACATCACTTTCAGCGGAATGAACCCTGAGATTGAGTTGAGAACCCATCAAAAAAACGCTGTTGCACACATCCTTTACGGCGGCAACACACTACTCGCACACGCGGTTGGAGCCGGCAAGACGTTCGAGATGGTCGCGGCGGCGATGGAGAGCAAAAGGCTTGGTTTATGTACCAAGTCTTTATTTGTTGTGCCGAATCATTTGACCGAGCAATGGGCGGCTGAATTTTTGCAGTTATACCCTGCGGCAAACGTCCTTGTTGCTACGAAAAAGGATTTTGAAACCAAAAACCGTAAGCGCTTTTGCGGTCGTATTGCCACAGGTGATTACGACGCTATCATTATCGGACACTCACAGTTTGAAAAAATCCCGATGAGCGTTGAACGTCAGAAGCAGATTTTGGAGCAGCAGCTTCAGGAAATCACCGACGGTATCATCGAAATGAAGGCGAATCGCGGCGAGCGTTTTTCAATCAAGCAGCTTGAAAAATCCAAAAAAGGAATCCAGGCAAAGCTGAAAAAGCTCAACGACCAGAGCCGCAAGGATGACGTAGTAACCTTTGAAGAACTCGGTGTTGACCGTCTGTTTATCGACGAAAGTCATTATTACAAGAACCTTTTCCTGTTCACAAAAATGCGCAATGTCGGCGGCATCGCTCAGACAGAAGCGCAGAAGTCCAGCGACCTTTTTATGAAGTGTCGCTATCTCGACGAGCTGACGGGCGGCAGAGGTGCGATATTCGCCACAGGTACGCCTATCTCCAATTCTATGGTAGAGCTTTACACCATACAGCGCTATTTGCAGTATGAAACGCTCCAGCAAAATGGCTTACAGCACTTCGATTCTTGGGCTTCAACCTTTGGTGAAACGATTACGGCAGTTGAGTTGACACCCGAGGGCTATACTTTAATAGGACGATAAAATTAACTGTTCTAAATTGAAAATACATAAGGAAGGAGGTTAAGAGAATGTCAAGG
>JBGUWM010000286.1:0-9371 GCA_045221175.1 Acutalibacteraceae bacterium
CTTCTTATCAGAGATCACGCACTGATCGACGGACATATCGTAATGACACTTACGGTCAATATGGACAGGTTCAGGGAATGAACAAAAGATCTTATAAAAAATCTCTCTTATAAGGTACATAATATTGGTGCTGCACTCTACCGGAGCATATCATGAGAGACCGTACAGTCATGAAAAGCAGATCTGTCTCATTCGACTGTTTCTCGATTTCCTTTCTCAGGGGTTCCAAAGCTTTTATTCGCTTGAGTTGATCTGCGGCAAATCAATTTACGTCGATTGCTTTCTTTACAATATATGATAACAGATGTTTTCTGAACAACATCACGTTATATAGGTTTTATATTGTTCTACCAAGCTTATATGCAAGCTGCGGATACTCTGAGCCTTGTGTCATTCCGACAGAGCCGCAGCCGTAGCCGAGGATACTTCCGCAGTCCCCCAAATGCAGATAGCGTACAAGTGTTTTGTAATGAGTTTCAAGAGCTTCAAACGTCCAGTCATCGTCATTCCACGCAGCAGAAATAAGAGCCGATTTCATCTGCTTGCTTGTCAGGCTGGAGTTGAACGCGCAGAAGCGATCGATGACCGTTTTGAGCTGCGCCGAAAAGCCGTAATAATACAGCGGAGTGACAAATACTATCATATCACTGTCGAGTATCGTCCGACGGATATAAGTCATATCATCACGCTGAACGCAAGTACCCTCATAACCGCAGGCTACACAGCCTGTACAAGACTTTACATTTGCACGGAACACATCTATTTCAGTAATAGTGTGGCCACTTTCCTTAGCTCCACGGATAAATTCATCTGCAAGCAGATTTGACGAACCGTGAGTATTACCGCTGCTTTTGAGAACGACTATTTTCATAAATATCGCTCCTTCCTTTATTTCAGCTTGCCGTATTCTTCATCTGAAACAGGCTCACACCACTGTGTACTGCTGTCCTCGCCCTGTATTTCTATCGCAAGATGTGCAAACCAACTGTCCTTTGCTGCGCCGTGCCAATGCTTGATCTCAGCAGGGATATTGACAATATCGCCCGGTTTCAGTTCTCTCGGTTTTTTTCCGAATTCCTGATACCAGCCTCGACCGCCGATACAAATAAGCATCTGACCGCCGCCGCTTTTTGCGTGGTGGATATGCCAGTTATTACGGCAGGCAGGTTCAAAAGTCACGTTGTATATCGGTATCTGCTCAGTGGAAACAGGTGCAAGATAGCTGTCACCGATGAAGAACTGACCGTAGGGGTTCTTCTCGCCAATGGGGAAGAAAAGTTCCTTCTGGAACTTGTCCTTGTCGGAGAGTGCCGCAGTATCGTCCGCATAGACTTCCTTTGCGATGTTGAATACTGCCCAGGCGTGCGGCCAACCGGCATAGAACGCAACGTGAGTGATGACCGCAGCCATTTCTTTTTGCGATATGCCATGATTTTTCGCATTCTGTATATGATAGCGGATAGAATTATCCGTTATGCCCTGAGACATGAGGGCTACTACCGTAATGATACTGCGTGTTTTCAGGTCAATATCGGTGTTGTTCCAGTTCTCACCGAACAGAATATCATCGTTGAAATGAGCGAAGCCGGGAGCAAACTCACCGAGCTGATCTCTTCCTGCTGTTTGTACGATCTTTTCTGCCATTGTGACACCTACTATCTTATGTACATTTCTTCATCAGTCTATCAGATCATCTCTGATAAAGTTCGTCGGCTGCCACGGTTCGACCTCCGGCAGACCGTATTTTTCCTTTCCGAGAGCAATAGACTTCATCAGGAAAGTCATATTTCTTGCAAGGATACGCATATTCATAAGTCCCTCAGCATCATAGGTAGCTTCACCTGATTCTCCGCCGTGAACGCTGTTCCAGTAACGACTTGAAGCAATGGGCATTCCGGTTATCGTGAAATACTTGTTCAGTTCATCGAATGTGGAAGAACACCCGCCTCGCCTTGCAACGACAATGCTTGCACCAACCTTCATGGTCTTGTCAAAGTGAGTGCTGAAGAAAAGTCTGTCAAGACAGGCGATAAGTGTAGCATTTGCAGAAGCATAGTAAACAGGAGAAGCAACGATCAGTCCGTCTGCTTCTTCAAACTTCGGTGCAAGCTCATTGACCGCATCATTGAATACACAGTGTCCAAGCTCCGAACACTTCCGGCAGGCAATACAGCCTCTTATATCCTTGTTCCCGATATGACAGACATCGGTTTCAATTTCTTCTGCTGAAAAAGTCTTTACAAGCTCGTTGATTGCAATTGATGTGTTGCCGTTAGCCCTGGGGCTTCCATTTATGATAAGCACTTTCATACTGATTCACTCCTGTTACATGATTATATTTGGTCAATGACAGTTATTCTCTGACAAACTTTTTATCATGATTGGGCAGACCGCCCTCATCGCTGACATATCGCTCCACAGTCATGTGAAGATCATATTTGTCCCGAAGCTCCGCTATCTTCTGCATCATGGGCGATGCATGATGACGGTCAATCGCTGCCTGATCTGTCCATTCGTCTATCAGCAGAACAGTTTCAGGGTTATCAACCGAGATGTAATACTCATATCGCAGATTGCCATCCTCTTTGCGTATTGCTTCAACTGTTCCACTATTTTTCATTTCCTCTGCAAAGGCTCTTGCAAAACCGTTTTTGCCTGTGTATCGGAGATTTACGATTATGCTCATAACGCACCTCGCATTATTACAGCCACTTCTCAACAGTCGTCTTCGATGATTTCGCAGAGCTGCCCTTGATCGCAAGCCCTTTGCTGTCAACTTTAGCACCCTTGCATATTTTCCTTACGTCGGAAACCATACCGGCAAGCCCCGAACCCTCGTGTGTGCTGATGACTCTGACAGTCTTTCCGCTGAAATCCAAGCCAGTAAGTGCTGTTTCCACTTCGGGTGCGTAAGTCCCCCAATAGATGGGACTCATAATGAATACCGTATCATAAGCGGAAATATCGCTCAGTTTTTCTTTGATAGGTGCGTTGCCTATGTGCTTCTTTGCTTCTTCGATGCAGGTCCTGTAGTCAGCCGCATAAGGTACGGTGGGCTCGACCTTGAACATATCCGCGCCGGTCAGCTCCTGTACGAACTCTGCTACTATCTCTGTATTGCCCTTGTCGATATATCCGACAGCGTAGTTTTCATCAGCTCTGCTGAAATAGATGATAAGTGTTTTCATTGAAATACCTCCGTAGTTTTATGATTGTCAGTCAAATATACTTCGTATAACCTTAGCCGGAGAGCCTACAGCTATCATATTTTCAGGAATATCCTTTGTCACTACCGAGCCTGCGCCGATCACGGCATTGTCCCCGATAGTAACTCCCGGGAGAATGGTAGAGTTAGAGCCGATCCATACGTTTTTGCCTATGTTTATCGGCTTTGGTATCAGGTCGTGCCGTTCTTCGGGAAGCAGACCGTGATTCAGTGTAGCAAGCACCGTGTTATGACCGATCAGCGCACCGTCGCCTATGTTAATGCCGCCCTGATCCTGAAACTTACAGCCCGAATTGATAAACACGCCCTTACCGAGATGAATGTTCTTTCCGCAGTCTGTGAAGAACGGCGGGAACAGCCCGACCTCAACAGGTTCACCGATAAGCTCAGACATAAGAGCGTTTATCTCATCGGGAGTATGATAACGGCTGTTGATCTCCATTGTGATACAGATAGCCTCTTGACTGAGACGGTGCATAGTCTTATGAACACCGCTCTCTGCTGTGACCTGTCTGCCGCTGTTCATATATTCAAGGAATTCCGCTGTTGTCATAGCTGTCACACTCCTCAGACGTTCTTTCCGAGTTCATAGGCTGCTTTCAGATAAGCTTTACTGTTTACAGCAGAGGCAGGATCGGAAAGCCCACCTCCGGACAGAACCTCGACAAGTCTTGCTTTCTCAAAGCAATCGATCCAGCCCTGCATTCCACCTTCGGCCGTTTGATAAACTTCATCGCCGTCCTCGGCAGAAGCGGTTATCAGATATACCTCTCTGAACTTATAGTCCGAAGGATAAAGCGGATTGCAGCGGTCAAGGAGAGTTTTGAGCTGACCGCAAAGCTCGTAGTAGTATATCGGATTTGCGAAGATCAGCACATCGGCGTTGCCGACTTTCTCGCATATTTCAGAAGCATCGTCCCTGATAACACATTTCATGGTTTTCTGACAGGCAAGACAACCCTTGCAGAAATTCAGCGTTTTATCTTTAAGCGTTATAAACTCAACATCGTGTCCTGCATCCTGCGCACCCTTTGCCGCCTGCTTTGCAAGTATTTCGGAATTGCTGTTTTTACGCAGACTTGATGATATTACAAGTACCTTCTTTGACATAATAAAACCTCGTTTCAAAATATGTTTTCGGCAATAATCGCCCTCACCAGTTTTCGTAGCGCTGTCCGGTATGCAGTTCAGCCATTCTCTGCATTTCCTCAGGGGACAACTCAAAATCAAAAATACTGATATTTTCCAAGATGTGATCAGGATTCTGCGAACCCGGAATTGTAACATATCCCGCCTGTAGGTGCCAGCGCAAAATGACCTGCGCCGGAGTTTTACCATGTGATCCGGCTATATCCTCGATCGTTTCATTGCCGAACAAATCCTGCGTATGACCTCTGCCGCCGAAAGGATACCACGATTCTACAACCGTTCCGTATTGCGACACATACTCTCTGAACTCCGTGTTCTGATAAAACGGGTGATTTTCGTTCTGTACCACAGCAGGCTTTATGTCGCCCTCGGCAGTCACACGCTCAAATTCCTCGGCGGTATAATAGTTGGATATACCGATACTGCGGAGCTTGCCGTCTTTCACACCCTGACAGAGCGCTTTGTATACTTCAGTATCATTACTGCCGGATTGATGTATCAGCATAAGGTCGATATAGTCAACACCGAGTCTTTTCAGCGAATCGTCAATAGATTGATATGCTCTCTCATAATTCGAGGGCATGATCTTTGTTGTGATAAACACGTCCTCACGGGTGACAATACCGTCCTCAATTGCACGCTTTAAGCCATTTCCTACACCCAATTCATTGCCGTAATACTGTGCGGTATCGATCAGACGATAGCCGTCCTGCAATGCTGTATAGACCGACTCTTCCGCTGTTTCATCATCTTGTGTCCATGTACCCAGACCAAGTATCGGCATTTCATAACCGCTGTTCAACAAGACTGTTCTGCTATCAAAGTCAAATTCCCTGTTCGCGGTTTGTACATTCGCATTTTCCGTTGCTTTGGAGGAAACCGCACTGCTTGCGGAAACAGTATTGCTTTGTAACACTTCTGCTGATGAGTTTTCGGGGTCCGCAGTGCAGGCTGTACACAGGAGCATTACCGCAGTAAGAAGAAATACACCTGCTATTTTTACGATTCGTTTCATAGGTGCTCCTTTCTTAGGCTGATTATTTGAGATGCTCCCTATAAAATGCTTCGATCTTATCAAACGGGATAGCGTTCTTTCCGCCGCCGTCATACAGGTCAGTATGAACCGCATCAGGGATGATAAGAAGCTCCTTGTTGTCGGTGTACTTGCTGTCCTTTGTCATAGCGGCGTAAGCATCCTTTGAGAAATAGCAGGAATGAGCCTTTTCGCCGTGAATAATAAGAACCGCGCTTCTGATCTCATTGGAATAGGTATTGATAGGCTGATTCATGAATGACATACAGCCGATGATATTCCAACCGCCGTTGGAATTGAGGGAACGGGGATGATAACCGCGCTCGGTTTTGTAGTAGTTGTGATAGTCCTTTACAAAGAATGGCGCATTATCTGGCAGAGGATCAACAACACCGCCGCCGAGGACATATTCGCCCGATTTGTAATCGGCAGTGCGCTGCGCATTGAGGGAAACTCTGCGTTCATAACGTTTTTCTTCGCTGTCCTCGCTGTCAAAATAACCGTTTGCGTTTACACGAGCCATATCGTACATGGTGACAGCGACAGTTGCCTTGATACGGGTATCGAGAGCCGCCGCATTGATCGACAGACCGCCCCAGCCGCAGATACCGCATATTCCGATACGGTCTGCATCTACATTATCCTGCACCGACAGAAAGTCAACAGCAGCCTGAAAGTCCTCGGTGTTGATGTCGGGAGAAGCCATATAGCGAGGCTGACCGCCGCTTTCTCCTGTAAAGGAAGGATCGAATGCGATCGTCAGAAAACCACGCTCTGCAAGCGTCTGAGCATACAGACCGCTGCACTGCTCCTTGACTGCACCGAAAGGTCCGCTTACAGCGATAGCAGGGAGTTTGCCCTCTGCATTTTTCGGGATATACATATCAGCTGCAAGTGTGATCCCATAGCGATTGTGGAATATTACTTTCCTGTGTTCGACCTTGTCGGACTGAGGGAAAGTCTTGTCCCATTTCTGTGTTAAAGTCAGCATTTCGTTTTTCATAGTGATTACCTCCGTTATTTAATTTGAGAGCGTGACGGTCACATTGCCGCCGCCCAATATTGCCTTCAATTCATCCTGCGTAATGTTGTCGATATGTCCGAGCTTTGTAAAGCTCCATGTGTTCTCGGCATAGTATATTGTTATTTTGTTGCCCTCATAGAGAATAATATCTCCCGGTACTGTCGTAATGCTTTCATCATTCGTTGGCAGGCTTTGCGGCAGATCGCCGACCTTTTCAAAGCTGCCGTAATCGCTCATATCTACGGTAATATCGCCCTGCTTCAAAAGCTCTGTCAAAGCCTGAGCCGAGCTGTTATCTTCAAGAGTTGCGGTAAGCTCCGTACCGTTCACGGATATTTTCAGCTTATTGTCAGGCTTTTCCTCATTAAGCGAAAGTGTATCATACCACGCCTTTACGTCGTCCTTTGTAGCTCCCGCAGGGAAGCGTCTTCCTTCAAGCTGATTGCCGATAGATACAAGTTCAGATATATTCCTTTCGCTTGTTTCGATACCGCTGCTGCCCGATGTACAGAACGGGATCACGGTCTTATCCGAAAAATCATAGCTTTCAAGAAAAGTGTCGATTATGCGCGGTTCCTGTCCCCACCATATAGGATAGCCTAAGAATATCGTATCATAGTCGCTGACAGAAGCTATCGGGTTCGATATCTCAGGACGGACGGTTTTGTCATTCTGCTCCTGATTTGCACGGCAGGAATCATTGTTGTATTCAATGTCCTCGTCTGTATATGGCACAGCGGCTTCGATCACATATTCGTCGGCACCGGTCAGCTCCGACAGGAACTTTGCTATCTTTTCGGTGTTTCCGGTTCGGGAGAAATATATAACAAGCGTATCTTTTCCTGTGCTTGCTGTGCTTTCATCTGTTTCGGGGTCGCTAGAAGCGTCAGGCAAAGCAGGCTCATTCTCAGAGGTCTTGCTTTCTGAGGAAACGCTTTGTTCGTCTTTGGATCCGGTGGAATTGCTTTGTTCGACTTTGCTCTCTGTTGACTGCTGCGATGAGCTGCTGCCTGCCGTGTTAGTGCAAGCTGTAAGCATTACCGCGCATACACATATCATAATTACAAGCACAGCATTTTTTATGCATTTCATTTTCATACGCTGCTCCTTTCGTGTTCCGTACACCATATCAGATTGTCGAGCTTGTCAAGCACCGCCTGTTTCTCATGAATATTGTCAAGCAGCGCTTTCCTTGTCCTTCGCAGTATACGCACCTTTTCCGCACAGCAATTGCTGTTCTCACAGCGTTTGAGGAATGACTTTATTTCATCATTGGTCATTCCGGAGCTTTTCAGAAGCTCAGCAAGCTCCCTGTCGGTTATTTCGGGTATCGTCACTTTCATCCGACCACCTCCATAAAAGAAAAATGAGTACAGTTTTTTGTTCTGTACTCATTATAGCATCGTTTTTTCAATATGTAAAATGCTTATATCTTATACTTCGGTATGCTCAGAATGTATACTTTTGATATATTCCAAGAATTTCCCTGCTGCACCCGCATACGGGCTCAGCTTCTTCCACGCAAGCACCGATGTCATGGAAAGCTCAGGACTGAACGGACGGAACGCAAAGCGTGCGGGATCGAACATATCCACAGCGCCCTCAACACATAAAACGCAGGCTATACCGCGTTCTGCAAGCGGCGCTGCATTGTCGATCAGATTGAATGTTGCTGCAATATCAAGCTCCGAAACGGGATATTTCAGCCATTCCTCTATCTCGCCGCGCAGGGCTGTACGGCTCGTTACAACAAGAGGAAGCTTTCTTAACTGCTGCCGTGTGACAGCATTTTCGGAAGCAAGCGGGTGTCCCGCAGGAAAAAGAACGCCCCACACTTCCTTTGTCGGCAAACGCAGATAATCAAATTTCTCAATATCAACAGGCTCCAACAGAAACCCAAAGTCAAGCAGACCGTGTTCAAGTCTTTCCTTGATATGATCGGCAGTTCCCGTGATGATCTCAAAGCTCACGAGCGGATAGCGCTCACGGAAATGCTCTATCAGTTCAGGCAGAACACTTGCAGCTTTCAATCCGCCGCTGCCCACCGAGATAACGCCGCTGATCTCCTCCTGCTCACGGAACTCGCTGTCGATCTTGTTCATAAGAGAAACTACTTCCTCGGCGCGTCTTCGAAGCATAACTCCCGAATCGGTCAGAGTAAGTCTCTTGCCCCTGATAAACAGCGTAGTGTGCAGTTCGTCCTCAAGCTCTTTCATCTGACGGCTGAGTGTCGGCTGAGTAACATGAAGAACCTCGGCGGCTCTTGATATGTTCTCCTCACGTACAACTGTGAGAAAGTATTCCAGTAATCGGAGTTCCATTGGTTCGCCCCCTTTTAAGCGTTCTACATGTCAATTATACTGTATTACGGACGAAAGGTCAATCGGTTGGGAACTACCGATTACAAGATTATATGATCAAAAGAAATCGTTATCTTGTCGATAATAGTAGCTTGTGTATCTGCTATCTGACAAGGCAAACAGGCGGTACGGCTTATACCGTCCGATATGCTGAAAGTAAGGGCGTTACCGTCCTGAATTTGTCCCAATAGCCTTGAAAACAGTATCAAAATAACCGTTATAAAAAAAGTATCAAAAAACTTGTCAAAAATGCTGTTTCAGGCTATAATTTTAGTATCAAAATAGACGGTCGTTTATAGTAATATGATTGGAGGATTGTTTTATGATATACGGATATTGCCGCATTTCAACAGATAAGCAAAATATAGAACGACAAATCAGGAATATTCAGAAAGCATATCCTGATGCTATAATCAAGCAGGAAGTTTACACCGGAACAAAGACAGACGGCAGAAAGGTTTTTGAACAGCTTTTGAAAATCGTTAGATCAGGGGATACGATTATTTTTGACAGTGTATCTCGTATGAGCCGTAATGCCGAAATTGGCTTTCAGGTATATCAGGAGTTGTATGACAAAGG
>JBGUWM010000287.1:0-5664 GCA_045221175.1 Acutalibacteraceae bacterium
TCAAAGCTTTTGTCAAGAGTTTTTTCAAACTTTTTTCAAAGTTTTTTCGGCGGGCAGGTTTTCATTCAAGTCCTTTTCTCCCCGAAAGCCCTTTGTTTATGCGGTTTTCTCACTCTTTCCTTTGCTCTCTCGTGCGACAGCTTTGTTATCATACCACTTACTTCTCCTTTTGTCAACTCTTTTTTTAGCTTTTTTTCGAAATACTACAAATCGTATAATTCATCTTTCACTATTATCGGTTGAACTCCCGGCAAAATTTACAATCCGTATTTTCCGATCCTTTTGGTTCCTTTATAGAGTCTGCTATTCCTTCTCAGTATCCGGAACACCACAAAACACGAAAGACCGAACACTGCAAGCAGCGATGATCCGGATGATCCTGTTATTGTACAGAAGCATCGTGAAAAGCATATTTTTGAGATAACGAAGGATGGTTGATTTTATTGCAGCGCCTCTTTCTGAGGGCTGTTTCTTTTCAGGTGCCTGTCATTACTATATTATAGTATAAGTCTGAGCCTGTGTCATACTCATTTTTATCCTCCCCCGGCAAGAAGACTCCTACCTCTATAGGTCGGGGATGAATTGCCGTCAGCCCGTAGGGCTGAGAATAACTTGACATCTTAAAAATATGATGATACGATACAATTTAATGAGGTGAGGAGCATTGAACAAAGCATATAAATTCAGAATATATCCAAATTCGGAGCAAGAGACAATGTTCTCAAAAACCTTTGGTTGTACACGAATGATATATAATTACTATCTTGACAAACGAATTAAGCTGTATGAAGAAGAGAAAATTACATTCGGATATACGAAGTGTGCAAATGATTTGACGATCTTGAAAAAAGAAAAAAGATTTTTGAAAGAAGTTGACAGTATATCACTACAGCAGGCTTTGCGACACCTTGACACAGCATTTCAGAACTTTTTCAAGAATCAAAAGACAAGGTTTCCGAACTTCAAGTCAAAGAAAAATAATCACAACAGCTATACAACCGTTTGTGTGAATAACAACATAAAACTTGAAAACGGAATGATTGCATTGCCCAAAATCGGAAAAGTAAAGGTAAAGCAACACAGAGACATTCCCGAGCATTATATCTTAAAATCCGTTACGGTTAGCCAAACACCAAGTGGAAAATATTTTGCAAGTATTCTTTTTGAGTATGAAGAAGAAATTACCGAAAAAGAACTGGAAAGTTTTCTCGGATTGGATTTCTCTATGAAAGAATTATATGTTGACAGCAATGGTCATGAACCTGCCTATCCAAGATACTACAGGCGAGCTGAAAAGAAACTGAAAAGAGAACAAAGAAAGCTGTCCAAAATGGTGAAAGGTTCAAAGAACAGAGAAAAACAGCGTATCAGAGTTGCAAGGCTGCATGAAAAGGTTGCCAATCAAAGAAAGGATTTTCTGCACAAGCAGTCAAGGAAGATAGCCAATTCCTACGATTGTGTGTGTATTGAAAATCTGAATATGCAGGCAATGGCACAGTCGCTGAATTTCGGCAAATCTGTTTCGGACAACGGTTGGGGCATGTTCACAGCATTTCTGAAATACAAGTTAGAGGAACTTGGAAAAAGACTTGTAAAAACAGATAAGTTTTTTGCAAGTTCACAGCTTTGCAGTGTTTGCGGATATCAGAATCCTGATACGAAAAACTTGTCTGTCAGAGAATGGATTTGCCCTTGCTGTCAGACACATCATGACAGAGATATAAATGCTGCTATCAACATACGAAATGAAGGTATGAGAATAGCATTAGCGTAAAATCAAAACAAGAACCGTGGGACCCACACGGGGATAGCTCGTGGATACTGTACGGGTTACCGTACTTGAGCGAGAAGCCCCCGCCTCTAAGCGTTAGCGTAGGCGGCGGGAGTATGTCACTGATAAACCGCATTTAATCGGTTTTATCCGATTGATTCGGATCAATTCTCTTCTATTTACTATTTTTTAATATTGCTATAATGAAAAAATTGTTATATAATTTTTACAGACGGTTTCCGTCTTGATTTTATCAAACGAAAGGTGGTTTTTTCATGA
This sequence comes from Acutalibacteraceae bacterium, assembly GCA_045221175.1. Taxonomy (GTDB): domain Bacteria; phylum Bacillota; class Clostridia; order Oscillospirales; family Acutalibacteraceae; genus UBA1213. The sequence goes on from JBGUWM010000287.1 coordinate 2,051, forward strand.
ACATGAATGTTAATGCCAATCTTAATGTAAAAGCCAATTATCCCTCAAAGCATGTTTTTTCCAAGTCATCCATCATCACTCTGGCTGTCAGTTTGATCGTACTGGCCGCTGCCATTCTCGGGCGTGCCATCTGCGCTATGATCTATTCTCAGCGTCTGAGTGTGTGCAATTCTCTGTACCAGCTTTTCGGCAACGGATCCATTTCGGTTGTCAATCTTATTACCGGCATTTTCACCGCCGCCATTCTGGTTTTTCTTGCCATCGGCATTTTTTCATCCAGAAACGGTGCGCTTAGTCAGCCTCCTGTCACAGCCGGTCTTTCTTTTCTGAAAATCGGTCTGATTATTGCCATTATCTATACGTCACTTGCCATCATCACATCGTTTGCCTCTGTCAGGGTTATCAATTATACCGATATAGAAGGTTATACCGGTCCTGTCAATCTTTCGGCAACAGGCTTGGTCTGGCTGACGATTTTCTTTGGTTTTTCCTTTATCTGCTGTGAAATCGCTTATATCAGATTCTGCAATTCACTGAAAGCCAATCTCACAGACGGCAGCATGATCAAAAAAGGTCCCGGTCTTGCTTTCTTTGCAGGAATTATCGGCATTATCACGGCTATCGTTGCTTTTTTCATCAAGCTGTTCAACTTGGTATCCCCTCCGAAAGATTATATTCAGAATATTAACGCCGATAAAGCGACTCAGACGCTGTCCACCTCTGATATGCTGCTGAACGCATTCAACGTCATCATTTTTGCGGCACTCATCGTGGTGCTGATTTCCATGGTTATGGTAGCCGCTTCCTATGTTGTTTCTGCCGATGATATCCTCAGAACCGCCAGAAACGCTTCTTACAATGCCACTCATTCCGTTACCAATCCCGAAAATCTCCAGGATTTTTCTTCACCCAATACCTACAATTACAACCAGACACCAACCTTTACTCCTTATTATATCAATAATAAGCTGAATCAGGATGTCAACAAAAATATCTATAACGGCGAATCCTCACCCATCAAACAGGCTCCGGAAAATCCCTTCCTGCCCAAAACTCAGTATCCTGCCGCTTCCTACACACAAAATCCTGCATATCAGACGCCTCCTCCGGCAAACACCATGCCTGCTGTCAATATGCCTGTACAAAACGCCGCTCCTGCTCCTGCGGCAAATCCACAGCCTTCTGCTGTTCAGAATTCTGCACAGGCAGATCAAAGCGTTGATCCTGCAAAACAATAATGCTATTTGTTTTCTGATACCATAACAAGCCAATTTTCAATCGTTGGTTATTCCGTCAGACAAAACACTGCATTTTTTCATCAGTCATTTTATGGCGGGGTACGATACAAAACCCCGCCATATTGTTTGTCAGAATCTTATTGTTGTTTGAAAGAAGGTATTGATAGTGAATCAAGCACAAAAAGTTCCTCCTGTTTCTCAGCCGATGAATGAAAGGGCAGAACAGGCAATCAGAGATATCGGAAAAAGTAGCCAGATGCTGCGGCTCATCGTTGGTCTTTCGATTGTAACGCTGTTTTATCTGATTCTGCTGATTCGTATGATAGCTGCCGGCAACGAACTGCAAAGCAACGTGATTTCTTCTTTTACAGCTCCTACCGCACTGCTCGGTGATCTGACGTCTGCTGTTACCACAATGATTGTCATACTTGCAGTGATACTGGCTGTTCGTCTGATTCCCCTGACCGGTTGTATTCTTTTGTACAAAAAATGCAAAAACGGACTTTCTTTTCAAAGTATGAGTTCTGTGTTGACCCTTTTGCAGATTTTCGGAATAATAGAAAGTCTGGCATGGGCAGCTCTGACGGTTTATGATATTGTTCAGATCTTTCGTAACGGCTGGAATGTTCCCTACAATGCACATTCCACCTATTATATGATGTTGGTCGTTTCTGTTCTGATGATTATCTGTAAGATCATTCAGGGCTTTACCCTGTCAAAGTTTATGGCTCAGTTGAGAAAAAATGCAAAACAAGATACGATTGACAAAAAACTTCCCTCCGGTCTGAAACTCTCTACGGTCATGATCATTACCTGTCATGCCATTCTGTTGATTTTTATTGTCATGACGCTGATCATACAGGTTGGTATTACCTATTTCTTCGAGCTCTTTCGTTATTTCTGGATGATCTATCTGTTTTTGATCGGCTACATCTGCAGCAACGCATTTTTCAGCACCTTGCTCAAAACCTATTATCAACGTCTGTTTCTTGCAGAAAATGCTTCGACCGCTCCTAAATCTCCACCCTACGTTCAACATCATCAGAATTATTATTCCGGTTATCCCCAACAAAATCAGAGCTTTAATTCCGGCTATCCACAGCAAAATCAGAGCTTCAATTCCGGCTATCCACAGCAAAATCAGAGCTTTAATTCCGGCTATCCGCAGCAAAATCAGAACTTCAATTCCGGCTATCCACAGCAAAATCAATTCTCTGATCGCAATTATACTTTGCTTCCCGACGATCAGCTTCCGGATATTTCGCAGAGTGAATCTCGTCCATCATCAGTTGATGATCCGTTTGAAAATATGTTCAGCTTCAATACTCATAAACACAAATAATAAAACAAAAACTCCTTCTGTCAGATGTGCAGGAGGAGTTTTGTTGTCATATCGTTGCAGGAGATTCACCGTAGTACAGTTCTTCCTGTTTACTATCTTTTTTGCTTACTGTAACATATCCATTATAAACCTGCAATTTTCATGCTCTGTAAACGATAATACCACTTGAATTGACGGATAAAATAAGTTATAATAGTTTTATTGTTATTCTAAATGAAATGCAACGGAGGAAATTATGAAAAAATTAGTTTTGTCAATGATATGTGTCATGCTGGTATTTACCCTCAGCGGCTGCTTCGGACAAAGACCGCAATTTGAAAATATAGATACTGCGAAGGTTATCGAACCGGACAGTATTGCGCAAAAGGATTATAAAGATAATCTTGACGGACTGATCAAGTATTTTCAGGCACTGAATTATCTTCCGGTCAATACCGAACCGACAGTCATGTTATCTGAAGTGATCGGCGCTAAAAACGGCCGCCGCTATATCTTTACTGTCAACGGTTCTCAGACAGTTGCCGAGCTGTATGAGTATGACCTGAAAAATCTTGACAGCAACGCTCAGCGTGTCATTGCCGACATCAAAGAAAACGGTTCCTTCCATGTTTTTGATCAGGAGGGAGTTGACAAAGACATCACCTACAAAGCAACTCTGTCTGACAACGGAAAATACATGATGATCTACCGTGACGATTCCAATAATGACGCCAATGTCAACAGAACAAAACTGGTCGAAGAAGCTTTGAAAGGCTTCTATTCTTCAAAAGAGAGCAAAACCGACAAAACGGAAAAAGAAGAATCATCAAAAACCGAAAGCAGTGCCACTGAATCCGCCACTGCTTCCAAAGCAGAAGAATCCTCTAAGGCATCGGCATAATCCCGATGAATCATATAGCGGATTGATACAGATAAAGACAGGGAAGTTGTCAATATAACAGCTTCCCTGTTTTTTTAACTCGGAGCAAAGCCCGATGTAAGCTCGCTTAACATCGGCTGCATTGATCCAACCTCACCGCAGGAGCTTTAGCTCC
>JBGUWM010000288.1:0-3383 GCA_045221175.1 Acutalibacteraceae bacterium
TCAGCCGTTTTCCTTGCATTTATTATACCATATTTCGATGATTTTTGCACTGTTTATCGGATGATTGGGATTGTTCAGTTTACATTACCTACAAAACCGCGCTGATGAATCTGTATCTGCACAATATCGGAGACATTTACGGCGAGGTGCCTATTACGCGCGGCGACGCTCTGCTGACAGACCCCGGCTACCGCGTGGATTATGTGCTCACCAATCCGCCTTTCGGCAAAAAATCCTCCATCACCTTCACCAACGAGGAAGGCGAACAGGAGGACGAGGACTTGGTGTACAACCGTCAGGACTTCTGGACGACCAGCTCCAACAAGCAGCTCAACTTTGTACAGCATATCAATACCATTCTCAAAGCAACAGGCAAGGCGGCTGTCGTTGTGCCGGATAATGTGCTGTTTGAAGGCGGCGCAGGCGAAACCGTCCGCGAACGCCTGCTCGAAACAACCGACTTACATACCATTCTCAGACTGCCGACAGGTATTTTCTATAAGCCCGGCGTCAAGGCGAACGTCATCTTTTTCGATAAGCGTCCTGCGAGCAAGGATACGCAGACCAAAGAGGTCTGGATTTACGACCTGCGCACCAATATGCACTTTACCCTCAAAAAGAATCCCATGACCGACGCGGACTTGGAGGTTTTTGTAAAGTGCTACAACCCCGATAACCGCTATGAACGCAAGGAAACTTATTCCGAGGATAATCCCGACGGCAGATGGCGTAAATACTCGATCGATGATATCAAAAAACGTGATAAAAAGAGCCTCGACATCTTCTGGATCAAGGACAAATCCTTAGCAGACCTCGATAACCTGCCCTCACCCGACGAGCTAGCAGCCGACATCATCGAAAACCTCCAAAGCGCATTGGATAGCTTCAAGGAATTGCAGGCACAATTGAGAACTGAATAAACACTTTACCCCACTCATCCGAGCGGGGTATTTTTATGCCTTGTTTCGGTTTTGATTGATAACATAATCTGCTCTATTTTTCAATTCTTTTCGCCCACCTGAACGAGCTGTTGGGCGGCTGCAACGCCGCCAACAAGCTCGATGAAGCGGAGCGCTTTTTGGAAACGTTGTTTGCCGATGTTGATGAAATCCCACAGAGGAAAATTATAGCTCAGGCTCAGGCAAGAAATATCGCCAAGCGGACGCTTGACGAAGCTAAGAAAAAGCTGCACATCAGCTCTATCAAAATCGGCAGTCAGTGGTTTTGGAGAAGGAATTGAGGAAGGATGCAACCGTGTGTGTATTAGGCTTTTTTGCAAGGTTGCAGAAATTCTATAGACACACACTCTTGCAATCTTGATTTTTCCTTCTGTTAGAATTCATTATTTGATTTAACACTGAGGAAGTGAATCGATTTATTAATTCAGTTATTGATTTACATTTTAGGGTATAGCGAGGTACGCCAATGGCAAGCCATTGACACCACGTTGGGAGCGACCCCCAAGCCCCCAAGGAAGGAGGCTAACGCCATATGAAAAGAACACGGTCACATCAAGTGTCGTTTCGCCTGTCCGATAAAGAATACGCTCTGCTGCAAAGGAAGCTTGCAGCGAGCGGACTGTCGCTGACAGAATTCTTTATCGAAACCATCAGCAAAGGAAAAGTAATTGTTATCAATGATTTCATTCCTCTGCTATTGGAATTGAAACGGCAGGGCGTGAATCTCAATCAGCTTGCACGGCGAGCTAATCAATTCTCACCGTTGACTGAGCGAGAACTTTTAACTACCCTGCAACAATGTCAGAACAGTTAGGAGCGTGAGGACATGCCCTTATTCAAAGGCTGCGGCTGCAAAGCCAAGCCCGGAAAAGCAATCGACTACATCACCGATGAAAAGAAAGCCGCCATTGTCACTTCCTACGCACTTGACGACAACCGAGACTATGCGCGGCAATTCGCTGAAACTGCGCAGTTGTTCCACAAGGCGCAGAAATACAACAGCCGGAAGTATTATCACTTCAAACACAGCTTTGACCCGAGGGACAACATCAGCCCCGAAGAAGCCCACCGCTTGACGGAGGAGCTGGCACAGCAGGCGTTTCCTGATAACGAGTATATCATTGCCACGCATACGGACAAGCCCCACGTTCACTGTCACATCATCGTGAACAGCGTGTCGTTTGTCAACGGGAAAATGCTGCACTACAGCAACAGCGACTACGCCAAGCTGAAAGACCTCTCCAACGAGATCGCTGCGAAATACGGCTATTCAACATTGGATTTCAGAAAGCCGTCGGCTGATCGTATCAAGAGCGAAGAACGGCGCGTTATCCTGAAAGGCGGCACTTCATGGAAGGAGGAGCTGCGAGAGGTAATCGCGGAAGCGCTCAGGCTCTGTAACAACATGGATGAGTTTGAAAAACACCTCAGCAAATACGGCGTGGCGATTGCGCGCAACACTGCAAAAACCATCAGCTTTTTACACCCAAATAAAAAGAAGCCTATCCGCGGCAACAAGCTCGGAAAGGCTTATACGAAGGAGGCGATAAACCATGAGTTTACAAAATCTGGAAACAGGACAGCCTGCACCGGCGAGAGAACAGATGCAGGAATTGACGCAACAAAGCAGACAGGAATACGAAAACAGCCTGCTCAAACAAGCGTTGCAGGAATACAGCGAGCAGTGGACAGTCTTGAAAGACGAACAAAACAGCTTTATTCAGAAGCAGACGAAGCAGATAAACGCTCTGACGCACACCGTCGCAGCTCAGATCAACATGAACGAGCTGTTTCGGAAAGACATCGAAAACGAGCTAAATAAGCTGACAACGCAACAGTCAGAGCATTTATCGGAACAATTTGAAAAGCAGTTTCACCGCTTTGAAGAAGCTGCCAATCAATCGGAACGACAAATTTCCGAGCACACAGATAAGTGCATTACCGAGCTGAGTGATTTGACCGCAAGGCTAAAAGCAAAACAGCAACGGAGCTTCACAAGGAAAAACGTCATGTTTTGGGTAAACATCGCAGCGATTTTATCTCTTGCTTTGTTGGAAGTTCTGAGATTCTTAGGAATCATCTAATCATAGAAAAGGAAGGTATTTGAAAATGAATGAACCAATCAGGTTTATGAACACAAAGGACGTAGCGAAGGCATTAGGCTGTAGCCTGCCTGCCGCGAGAGCCGTGATGATGAGAGCGGATTTTCCACTTATCAGAGTCGGCAAAAACTACAAGGTAAGCGAAAAGGCTTTCTTGGAGTGGAGCGATAAGAGGAGGGTATAAAACTGTTGACAGCCTATCGTTTTTGCGATAAGATAAAATCGAATAGAAAACGATAGGCTGCCTTTGGTTAGAAAGGACGGAAAATGAATACTAAAGGCACGAAAAAAGTTAAAAGAAAATTACAGCACGGCGACGGCT
>JBGUWM010000289.1:0-4350 GCA_045221175.1 Acutalibacteraceae bacterium
GGCAGATATCCGCACGGCAGTCCTCCCAGTGATGAGTAAAGGACTCGTGCTCCATCGGCACGGTCTTGTCGTTGCAGGTGAAGGTTACCGCACTGACCTTCGGGATATATCCCTCCACCGCAAGATAAAAGCAAAGCGCCTTTTGCAGATAATAGCGGATGATGCTGTTCTGTGTGCTCAGCAGTTCGCTCGGCTTGTCCTTTTTGGAGCGCTCAAAGCTGATAACGATACCGCTGCGCCTGATCTCAATATTGTCCGAAAGGTTATTGCGATAATAGCATATACCGGAGTAAAGCATCGTGTCGTCCGGCGCGTCAAATGCGACCGTCAGGGATTGTTTGTATCTGGGCATGGTTGTACTTCTTTATCAGAATTTAATACTCTTGAGCGGATCCATATCCGGGAAATTGTCGTTCTTATAATTCATCAGCAGCACCTGTATCTGCATATCGCCGCCGTTCTGGGTGTGCTCAATAGCGTGGTCGATGAATTTCATTATGTTACGCTTTGTTACGACTTTTCCCGATTCAAGCAGGCCTTTCACGGTGGCATAATCATCAATATTGATGAAATAGGGCAGTATCTTTGAGATGTTCTTCTTTATGTAGGCTTCTGCTTCGGGCTGGCGGTCTTTCAGGAATACCTGCATTACAAACTGATACTTTGTCGGGTGATCCATCTTAACAGCATAGTTTTTATCATTGAGCATTGCTTGGATTTCAGATATCTTGACTTTTTCACGATTCCATTGTGTTGCATCAATCGTATAACCAAAAATGGTAAGACTTTTTAATTTTTCACAATTTTCAAACATTTTCTCTCCACTACTCGTCACGCTGTCAGGGATGGTGACGGAGGTAAGGCTTTCGCAAAATCTAAATGCTCCATCTCCTATACTCGTCACGCCGTCGGGGATGGTGACGGAGGTAAGGCTTTCGCATTTTTCAAACGCACCATATCCTATACTCGTCACGCTGTCGGGGATGGTGACGGAGGTAAGGCTTGTGCATTCTTTAAACGCCCAGTTTCCTATACTCGTCACGCTGTCGGGGATGGTGACGGAGGTAAGGCTTGAACAACCACTAAACGCACTATTTCCTATACTCGTCACGCTATCAGGGATAGCTACTGAGGTAAGGCTTGAGCAGTCACTGAACGTCCCATTTTCTATACTCGTCACACCGTCGGGGATGGTAAGCTCACTTTCATTTCCATGATAGCTGTAAAGAACATTTCTGATAATAACAAATCATTTATCATCTGCAAGACCTTTGCAACCATAGAACGCAGCACCTCCTATACTCGTTACACTGTCGGGGATAACAACTGAGGCAAGACTTGAACATTCATAAAATGCACCCTCTCCTACACTCGTCACGCTGTCAGGGATGACTACTGAGGTAAGGCTTAAGCAATCACTGAACGCCGCATTCCCTATACTTGCCACACTGTCGGGAATGGTGATCATACTATCATTTCCATGATAGCTGTAAAGGACATTTCTGATTATCACAAATCCTTTATCATCTGCAAGGCTCTTGCAGCCAAAGAATGCATAACCTCCTATACTCGTCACGCTGTCGGGGATGACAACTGAGGTAAGATCTGAGCAGTCCCTGAAAGCACCACATCCTATACTTCTCACACTGTCAGGGATGACAACAGAAGTAAGATTTGAGCAACCCGCAAACGCGCCGCTTCCTATAAACGTCACACTGTCGGGGATGACTACCGAGGTAAGACTTGAGCAGTCACTGAACGCCCACTTTCCTATATGCGTCACACTGTCGGGGATAACTACCGAGGTAAGACTTGAGCAGTCACTGAACGCCTGGTCTCTGATTCTCATTACTTCGTCAGGAATAACAACCTCAGTAACACCCGGTTCTTCTCTGTACTTTCTGAGTTCACCGTCACAAATTATATATCCCATGATTGTTTCTCCTTATCTTTTGAATATCAGCTATTTATATATCTCATTTTCATCTATTAAGTCTTGAAGTTCAGCTGTGCTTCAGAGCCAATTCATTCGCATCACTCTTTATTTCATAACCCGCTAGCTTATCAGTGACTGCCATAACATCACATACGGAAGTGCCGAATGTTCTTCTCCTGATAGATCCTGATCTTATTCGCTGTTGCTTTCAGATATTCGATAAGAATACTGCGAATCTGATTGTCATTCATGCTGTTCACACCCCGATCCGTTTCCCGCAGGCATGACAGTTCCGCTTATTCCCCCAAAAACAATAAAAAAGCATGGTATCATCTTCCTTTCCGGTATACCATAATTATACCGGCTGCCATGCGTCAAAAAGAGGGCATCCTCACTTCGTTGGATATCTGTCCGGTGTGTCAGACAGACCAATTGAAGCAAAGACGCCTTTCATACAATCATTTATCAAGTTAGGTTAATTACTTTCACACAAGTATCTATACCATTGCTCACATCTGCAAGACAGGAGTAACGCCAGCGACGATTTTTCTCGTATGCAGGCGGTACAGCCATCCCGAGTATGCTCTTCGGACATCATCCTCCCTGCAAATAGTTGACGGCAGAGAGAAGCCCCTCAGTTGATAGTTCAAGATGGCCTATGTCTTATTCTGCGCAGACGCAAGCGCCGGTTCATTCATTTCTTTCGTTTTCTCTTTTCGGTTTCAACTTGAATGATCCAGGTATCACATTCCCATTTAATTGGTGCATCGTACGGGTGATTCTTAATACCATCGCTGATTCCTTTTTGAATGTCTTTGGTTTCGTCTTTTGATAATTTGCTCCAAGGCATTGTTTTTCCCTCACTATACTTTCCCTTTTTCTCGCCGTCGGGATACAATGGGAACTCTACAAAATCCGAAGCTCCTTTCATAATGAATGAATCAATAGGGGGCTCCAATTCGGATTCATCGTTAATAAGGCCGATAAGCCACATATACTTAATAGACATATTGATCCATTTTTGCGCCTGTCCATAGTAAAAAGGTTTTCCCTTGCGTTTTTCTCCTTTTACGGTTTTGATCTTTAACAGTTTACCGACGGATGCTTTCACGTTGTCATCGCCATCGAAAAACACAGAATATGCATCTTCACGCAGCTCTTTTACAGGTTTGTCACAAGAAAGCTTTTCTGCAAGTTCTTTTCCGATAAGATTGTAAAAAGGTGATTCCTCCTTATTCAGTTCCAATGTACGATTCATGTCAAGATAAGCGCGGCGAACACACTTGCCGATCATCTCTGTTCTGCTATCCTTTCGGATCGTGTCATTGTAGTCCTTTGCAACAATACCAAAGTAAGCATACAAAAAGAACTCTTTAGCATACTCGTTTAGTTCAATATTATTGTTTTCCATTTCATTTTCCTCCTTGAATATTATTATATACTTCAACTGTCATTGCGGCAGTTTCTTTTACTTTTTCGGCAAGATACTCAGGTTCCAGCAATACAACGTCCGGTGCAAAGCTCCTTGCAAACTGAAGCATCGCAAGTTCATTAACGGTCGCACGTACCGTAACGGTTTTGTCAGTTTCATCCGAAAAACGGACATCCATCCCGAAGACATCTATCACATCACTTATCATAGCCCGGTTTATGCGGAACTTTGCGCAAACGTTCCCGCTTGAGTACATATAGATATGCTCGCGCATATACTCGCTCAGATCGAGCCTGCGCTCCTTTGCCCACTTCAGGGATTCAAAAGGCCTCACTGCCTCGTTTTCCAGTATCACAACATCGGCAATACGGTCTATACGGTAATTGGAGATGTCGTCATACTTGTCATAATTGCATATAAGATAGTATTTGCCCTCATTTGCCGCCATCTGATAGGGGCTGATGACATAATCCCGAACAGTGCCATCCTCGCAGCATTTCTTATGCAGCTTTTTGTCCGTCCCGTAATCGAGGTAGTGAAACTTCACCTTGCACCCGCGGTTGATAGCCTCATCCAGCTTATCAATAGTGGAAAAGAGCTGTCCGTTTTGCGGCAGGATATCCGGAACTGCATGAACGTGCTTCATGTGCGATCGGAAATACTTATTTGAAAGTCCCTCTAACTTTTCAATAAGCTCCCTTCTTTGACCGTATGGTATGTGATTTGAGAACGTGACGCTGTCGATCAACAAACGCAGTTCACTGTCGGTAAAATCGCGCACGAGCCAGAAGTCCGACCAGATGCAGCTTTCTTCAGGATCCCCCGTCTTTTTGTTTGTAACTGTACGGACAGACTCGCTGTATTCGATCTCATATCCGCATTCCATAAGGTTGATAAGGTTGCGGCGTATCGCCTTGCGGTCAACGGTCATATTGTATTCGTTTTTCAGAATATCCCTGATATCACGCTGGCTCAGGGTGTG
>JBGUWM010000290.1:0-14590 GCA_045221175.1 Acutalibacteraceae bacterium
ATCACCGCAGGAGCTTTCGCTCCTCGGGGGTTCAGTGGGGGATTATAACCCCCACTGAAAGTCCGAATGGCACCCGCCGCCTAAGAGACGGGGGACATCGGTGATTGGTTATAGTGCGATAAAAAACAGTACTGTCAGAATGACAAAGAGCAAGTGCCGGATTTTCTGCTCATACAACAAACCAATAAACTCCCGTAAAAACGCATTGGGAAAGAAATACCATTTTGTACCGGCTGAAATTCCCTCTGCACGAAAGCCGTTTTTGGCAGAAAGAATATACCCACGGAATATATGATAGTTGGTTGTTGCAAAGGCAATTTGTTTTTCCTCCGGCTTGCTGTCATGCTGATTCATTACCTCATAAGACAACTTGAAGTTCTCAAAGGTATTCACACTGCGGCACTCCGGTAAAATACGCTCCTCACTGATTCCCTGCTCCATCAGATAGCGCTTCATCGCTTCTCCTTCGGAAATCACTTCATCGGCGCCCTGTCCTCCGGAAGGCACAAACACGGCGTGTCTGCCGGTTTTATCAAACTGTTCCCGTTCAAAGCGCAGGGCTGCGTCTGCTCTGCCCCGCAGCAGCGGCGTCAGCGTACCGTCATCACGAATGGCACAGCCTAAGATTATAATATAGTCTTTGTTGTACGCCGGTTTATATCGGCAGGATAAAACTGCACACAGGATAGTAGATACAAGCATACATTCAAAATAACTGACCATATAGACAAAAATCTTGTGCACATCACTTCTGACACCCGGAGAAAACGGAAGCCAAGTCGTCCAGTTAAAGACAGTCAGCATCATGCCTGCCAGCCAGAAAATACTCACCGCTATTCCGAGGGAATTTACAGGCCGATACCCTTCATGGTGCATCAGCCATATATTACTGACGGATACGCCTACAGCCAGCACCACCATTACCGGCAGCATCAGCACCAAAAACATCTCTCCTGAGCTTTCTATCACACTGATAAACTGAGAAAAGGAGTTCACCACGTTATTCATCATTTTATAAATGATCAGCACCAGCAGCAGTGCGCTGAATAAAGCAGCACCACCATAGGCTACCATCGGATAGGAAAATCTGCCCTTGCGGAAACAGTCAATAAAGGACCAGCACATGAAGCCGATCAGCAGCATCAGCACAATCAGAATTTCATAAATTACCGCTTTATATGCCGTAAAATTAATGCTGTCGTATGTTCGTTCAAAAATAGTTCCAATAGACGAAACATAAAAGCGATACTTGCTCTGAAATCCTCTGCTTTCTCCGTTTTCATCAATATATGTATTCTCTATCGTTAATTCTGTATGTCCTTTGCCGAGCGAATGAAGATCCACCACGACCTCTTCATCTTCTATCCGCACGCCTGTCACGTTCAGCACACTGTCATTATCAAACGTAACAGAAAACTCCGGCACATTATTCTCAGACACGTAGAAGTGTGTATGCAGTGTATACTGATTGCCAAAGGCGATGATCAGCACCGTCGTCACACCTACCAGCAGCAAAATGATCAGATTCAGCACGATAAATCGCTTCAGCAGCTTTTTCTTTTTCACCGTTTGTCACCATCTCCTGTCAGACATCAGTCTCTCTTCTTGTCAGTATTGTTTTATTATAACATATATTTCTTGATTTGTCATCAGCACGCCTTTTCTTTTCGCCGGATTTTCACACATAAATCATGTTTTATTCCGAAACCGTAACACTCAGCCGGCGCTTCAAGCCCGCTTACCGTCTGATATTTCACAAAAAATCCGATACTTTTTCATTGACTTGCTGATCGGATTATGCTATCATCATAAGCGGAATTTCAAAACACTCGGAATGGAGGATATTATTATGGAACAGAAAAACACCAAAGGCATTATTGCTCTTATCTTCGCACTGCTCACCATCGCATTGATTGTACTTGCAATCATTCCCATGGAGCCGATCAGAAACACCGGCGTCAAGCTGTCGGGCATGATAAACGTCATTTTTTCCGGCGCAGCTTTTGTTTGTGCTATCATCACACTGATTCTCGGTATCTCCGCTAAAAAGAATACCGATAAAAAAGGACTGGGTATCTTTGCGATGATCGTCGGCATTCTCAGCATTATCCTTTCCATTTTCCTCGGAATGGGAACCTGTACCCTGTCTCTTGTGTCTGACTACGCCAACCACGGAAAAGACAGCTTTATCGGCAAAAACATCACGGATAAGGATCAGCTTGATCAGATAGACAAGGCTCTTGATCAGATATTAGGCGAAAAGAAATAATATTTCTGACAAAGTAACGCAAAGCTTCGCAACCCTTATGGATTGACGAAGCTTTTTTACCCAAAGTCAATAACACTCATGTAGTTATGTATTGTTGCGATTATCCAACGCACATTCTGCATGATCCATCTTTTTATGAATTAAGGAGTGACAAAAATGGAACAAACCACCACACCTGCAGCACCCGCCGCTGCTCAGAAAACACCTTTTTGGGACAAACTCTTCGGCGGCATCAATATGACATGGCCGAAGGTACTCATTTTTGCCCTCGCTGCCGCTATTGTTACGGCAATCGTGCTGATCGTACCTGTTTTCAAATACACCTCTTTTCAGGAAATGGGTGTACATCTCGAAGCATGGATTCTGTTTGCCGTAATCATCATGTCAAACTGCAAGAGTCCTCTTGACTCCGCCGTTAAAACCTTTGTATTTTTTCTCGTCAGTCAGCCGCTGATTTATCTTTTTCAGGTTCCTTTCAGCGATATGGGGGTTCAGCTCTTTCAGTATTATTATCGTTGGTTTATACTGACGCTGCTGACATTTCCTATGGCATTCGTCGGCTGGTACATCAAAAAGAAAAACTGGCTGAGTCTGCTGATTTTTGCACCGATCATCGGACTGCTGGCTTATTCCGGATTCAACTACGGCAAGATCATGGTGGCAGACTTTCCGTACCATACGGTCGCCACGCTGTTCTGCTTCGGTCAGATTCTGCTGTATCTGTGGGTTTTCTGCAAAGGGATTGTCATGCGTCTGGTCGGACTGGCTATACCGATAGCCGTGGGCATCGTGTTCTTTTTCACCATGCCCCGGACGCTTACCAGTGTATCCATGCCGCTGAGCGGCGTTCATCTTTCCGAAGCCGCTACGATCCGTCTGGAAGACGAGTCATTCGGAACGGCAACGCTCCTCGATTTCGAGGACGCCTATGTGTCCGTGTCTGCCGACAAGCTCGGCTCAACAACTATGCTGGTCAAGGACGGCGACAAAGAATACCGCTACACCGTTACCGCTTATCATCAGGATTTTTACGATCGTATTGATATCGTGCCGCTCTCCCCAAACGCTTCCGCACATTAATGTAATAGAAGTACCATAATTTACATTCTTTCTTGTAACACATCAAACAACGGGAACGCTCATCGGCTTTGGTCGGTGGGCGTTCCCGTCTTTTCAAGTGTGACGTCACACTTCGTTACATAGAGATTAGAGTATAGATATTAGAGTATCGAGAAAAGAGAAAAGAGAATATAGAAATACTCAGTGCTTTTGCCGATTATCGTTTGATTCTCATTCCATCTATATCTGGTTTTTGGGTTTTGAATAAATTAGATTTATGTGTAATTTTTGTACACAGCTTTAATATTTATGAGAATGCACTGTATTGCATTTTTATGTCAAAGTAGCAATTTATCGAACTTGTATAAATAAATCATAAATACAAATTATAAAACGGCATATGTAATGCGTTATCGTACAGAAACTTACACATAGCTCTATTTTTTGATTTTGCGGATTTTTAAGGTGCGTTGAAAATCTCCTTTTTATAATATCGTTTAATCAAAAACTCACCTTAGAGCGCAATGTAAAGGTGCTGGGCTATTGCGGAGGATTTTTACATCATCTTAATGAAAATGTAATCTTATCTTTAGTCTGATCTAAAATATTTGATTCGCTCCAGATAACAAGACCTATTTCTGCATTAGTTATAGTGTCAGCAGATAATCCGTTTTCTTTAAGATCGGAATTCAGCAATGAAATTTTGTCATTAGCTTTTTTCCCTGCGGCAACCGTTGTTGACATAATAGTGCTCATCGTGTAATTGTCGATGGTCACGTCTGTTGTCTGTATTGTGTAAGCTTCGGAATTGTTGTTTTCAATAAGAAATTTAATTGAAGTGGTAACATTATAATTGTTTTCAGTACCTTTGTATGTAATCTTGATTCCGTCCTTGTCATATACAACTTTTGAAACCGTTTTTTCGGAATCGTTATTAGATTCTGATTGAACTGTATCACTTTTGCTCTGTAAAGTTGAGTGTTCAAAGGATTGTGAAACTTGCTTATCGCCTTTGTCACTTTTGTCACTTTTGCCGCCTCCGACAGCGTAGCTTATAACCGCAATACCCGCTATAATGCACACTACAATAGCGATTATTTTACCTTTTGATTTCTTTTTGGTCTGATTGTTCATCATTATTCACTCCTTCTTATTGTAAATTATATCCGCCCTTTTGACATATCATAAGAAAGCGGATGTGACATTGACTTGTTTGTAATGCCGCTGATCTATCTGCGTAGGTAGACAACGGCATTATTCGTTTACGATTTCGTCTTTATCAGGTGGAGCCTTATTTTTTTGATTTTTCGGCTTACCGGATAAAAATACCGAGTAATCCAACAAGTCATCTTGTGCAACTTCATTGAGCAGCTCAAAATTATTGATGAGCTGCTCTTTTTTTACGTTCTTTTCAAGAACCCCATCGTTACCAATAAGCCAATCGGCATTACAAGATAATAATTTAACAATTTCCTTAATTGTTGCAACGTCTGGTTCTTGTGTGCCTTTTACCCAACCGTTAACTGCGGAAGGACTTACATCAAGTAACTTTGAAAGCTCTTTTTGCGTTTTGTTAGAGTTTTCGATTGCAATACTTAAGCGCTTACCAAATTCTGACATTATTTCACCTCCTTCCAATTAAAATTATAACATTAAAGGTATAAGTTAGCAATACAAAGTCACATTTTTTTTGCATTATAGAAACATGTCGATAGCAAAAAAGATTGTACTATACTATATGTAGTACAAGATATTTGTATTGAAAGGTGGTGAAAAATGATCGGCGAAAGAATAGGACAGTATCTTGACCAGAACGGTATTACCTAAGTGTACCTTGCTGACAAGGCAAAAATGCCCCCAAGTGCCGTGTCGATGATTGTCAACGGTACACGTAAAGGAACAATTGGCAGCAAAGCGGTTTGATCAACTGACCCGTCATACTGTCCTGTCTCAGCGTATTGATTCCGATAACGGTCGGGGACTCCTGCACTCAGAAGTTCCACCGCAGCGCCGTTCTTCTCCTTTGTTCTGCTTTGAAAAAATCGGCTTTTTTCGTTCATTTCCGATTGCCGTTACATGAAAGAATGGTATACACATTATTGCAAATACAGAAGAAAAGTTCACCCCGAATGTCATACGTCATTCAGGGTGAGCTGCTTTTTTATGTCGGTTAAAAGTTGAAACCGTTCATACCCCAGTAAGTAATCTCACTATACTTGACATAGATCCTTTCTCCGGGAATTTTCAGCACTGAGGATAAAAAATCCGTCAGCTTTTGTGTCAGGTTTTGATAAGCATCGGCAGACGCTTTGCCGTAAAGGCTCACCTCTGCAATGGCGGCAGGGCGGTTGTCTCCTTTGAACCAAAGCTTGCAGTTCGGTTCAAAATTCAGCATCAGCCACGGTTCGCTTTTGCCGATCAGAGCGATTGCTTTTCCGAATGCAGATTTCAGCAGAAGCTCCTGCTCTTCATTGATACTGACATTGGTTTTTGTGTTGATAAACGGCATACAAATCACCTCATAGAATATAGAATATAGAATCACAAGAATCACAAATTATATGGAAAGACGGTCTATGTTCTTAACAGCCTTCGTGCTGCACAGCAGATAACTGACAGCCGTCAGAACCATCAGTAAGATCAGCAAAAGAATAATAATCATCAAAGATCCCACCGCTGTAAAGCGGAAAGTCAGGTAAGCCCCGGCGCACACTGCCGCTTCAAGCAGAATGGCGACAGCCATATTGAAGAAAATGTTGTAGTTGCCCCGCAAGGCGTTCAGCTCGCTGTCCCAAACCAGCTTCGGATTGACAGAATCCATAAATATGCCGAAGTAAGAGGTAAAAACCACCGACAACAGACTGATCACACAGCACAGCAGCATCAGCTTGATGCCCATATTCAGAAAAATGCCTGCGGCAATGACATACAGCAGCATACCGGAGCCGCTGATGATAATGCTCACCAGTGCCTTCACGTTGATCTGCGCCATATAAGACAACGGAATATACTTCATAAAAGCAAGGTGCCTTCCTTCTCTGGTAATGGCGGAAGAGGCGATACAATTCGCAGCCGTTACCAGAACAGATACTGCCGAAACACCGAGAATAAACACCAGAACGGTTTCTTCGTTGCCACGGTGGATATCATAAATAAAGGATTCCATAAAATTCGTCTTGCCCTGCAGTACATAGATCAGGTACAAAAACAGCGGCCAGATAAGATTGATCAGCACACAGTTCATAAAATAAGCCGGCGTACGCAGCAAAATGCGGAATTCTTTTTTCAGATAAGTCACACAGGGACGCCCGGCGTGCATAGCGTCAATGGACCGGCGCAGGCTCTTTTTTCTTCCGGACGAGCTGTGGTTGACGTCTGCTGCTGTTTTCAGATAGATCATCTCGGCAATCAGCAGGAAAAGCGCAACAGACGCTGCATTGATGCCGATATAAAACAGCAGGTTCACCGCCGTATTGTTCACCATAGCGCAGGTGATAAAATGCACGTGGGGGAAGATAGCGTTCAGCACCCCCAGAAGCGGATTGTTCGGGTCGGACAAAGCCGTTACCAGATGCTCGGAATCCAGTCCGCCGCCGGCGCTGATCACAGCGATCAGCCCGATGATGACGGCAAAGGTAAGTACACCGGTAATTTTGTTGACCGTATCCTTGTTTTTGATAAAACCGGTAATCATCATCACCAGCATACAGATCACCGCACAATAGGAAAGCGGCACCACCGGCAGCGTCAGCATACCAAAAACGGCAATCAGCCAACTGTAAAACGGCAGTCCGGCAGCTATGATATAACCTGCAAACACGGCAATAATCAGAATGAATTCCATCACGCTTTCACTGATCAGCGCAGCCGTAAATTTGGAAGCAATGATCTGAAAGGGTCTGAGGGGCAGCGGCAGCAGGTTTTCGATATCGCCGGAAAAATAAAAAACACTGAAAATGACGTTCAGCCCAAAGATAAAGGAAAAAACAGACACAAGCTGCAAAAACAGCTCGGCGGCATTTTGACCCGCACCGGTCGGCAAAAGCTGCTTTGTCAGTGAATAAATGATAACGCCGACAAAAAACGCCATCGGCAGCATGATACCGAACACGGCAACGAACGCCATGATGCGGTAAAAGATTTTTTTGCGGTTTTTCTCCTCCGACGTAGGCTCAACGGAGGATATGAGGGCTTTGACTAATTTTAAGTAAATACTCATTGTTCCGTCAGCTCCAAAAAGATTTCTTCCAAAGAATTATTTTTACTTTGCGCTTCCAGTTCTTCCAGCTTGCCGTCAAACAGCAAATGTCCCTTTTTGATAATAATCACCTTGTCACACAGCTTTTCTGCCACTTCCAGCACATGGGTAGAGAAAAACACGGTATTGCCGGCTTTGGCATGGTCACGCATCATCTGCTTGAGTTCAAAAGCGGATTTCGGGTCCAGCCCCACCATCGGTTCGTCCAGAATCCAGACAGGCGGATTGTGCATCAGCGCTGCCACTACCATAATTTTCTGCCGCATACCGTGAGAATAACTCATCATCGGCGCCCCCAGCGCACCGGTCAGCTCGAAGCGTTCGGCAAACTCGGCAATTCTTTCCCGTCTTTTGTCGGCTGGTACATGATAAATGTCACCGATCAAATCCAGAAACTCCGTCCCCTTCAGCCGCAGAAACATATCGGGATTGTCCGCAATATATCCGATCGACTCTTTCGCCTTCAGGGGATCCTTGCGTACGTTAAAGCCGTTCACGGTAATTTTTCCCACGTCAGCCTTGATAATGCCTGTGATCATTTTCATCGTGGTGGTTTTGCCGGAACCGTTCGGCCCGATAAATCCGACAATTTCGCCGCCCTTTACTTCAAAGCTGATATCGTCCACCGCACGAACGGTCTTGTTATAGGTCTTGGTTACGTTTTCTAACTTAATCATGTCTTTCACCCTCTTTTCTTGGTGTAATTTTACCATATTTGTGCCGTTATTACAAGTAATTGTAGTGATTTTTTTATCAGCAGGCAGCATGATCTATCCTACAAAATTCATATCCTCACCCCAAAAAGCGTACAAAGGGTACACCCGGCGGACTCAAAGACTCTTACAGCCTCTGTCATTCGTCCGGCAAAGACACAACCGCACCTTTTCGTATCACGGAAATCAATTGTCAAAAACCGATCGTCAAAAGCATACCGATTCAGCATTCTGAGCGCTGCTTCAAAAAGCTGTTTCCCATAGACTCAGCGGCTTTGAAAAAAAGGATTCCGAGTTGTCCGGCGGATGCCTCGCCACAGGCAGACACACCGACCGAGCCGACAGGCGAAATAGGGGGAAACACCTTGTTCCGCCGGAAAATTTTTCTCCACGCAGTTTTCCCGACAGCATCAACCTCCCTGTTTTCGTATATTTGACTATTTACAAACGGTTTTTTTTCGGTATAATAGAATAAGAGAAGTATGACATATTGCAGTAATTGGCAGAAAAGAGGTATATATCATGAAAAAACCGGGCTTTATCATAACAGAAACGATATTTTCTCTTGTTTTGGCAGCTTCTGTTGCGGCAGTGGCTGTTCTGGCAGTTGATCTGAAGACCAACCGCTTTCATATTGATCAGTTCAACCCCTTTGTGCAGGAAAGCAGTGCGTCTGCCGAAGAAAAAAGTCCTGCAGATGAAAAAAAGGCTGATGAAAGCACTATACAAAAAGAAAGCTCTGCCGAAGCTTCCCCGGAACCTTCACAGGCTTCTGCAGGTGACAGCAGCAAGCAGCAGGAAAGTAAAACAGAAAGCAGCACAGAAAAACAGGATTCCACACAGGAAAGCTCAAAGGAGTCTTCCGAAAACAGCGCAGACACGGCAACGCTCACGCTGCTGTCTGAACCGAAAAATCTGAAAAGCCAGCCCAAGGAACTGGTGGATATGCTGAATAAATACGGCTATGGTCTGGACAATGCCATCGACGGCAACAGAATTATTCTGGTGGATACCACCTCCGGCAGCGACAAAACCAAGGCGGTTGTTTACTGCTATCAAAAATCCGACAAGAGCAATTACTGGTGGAACGTCGTCGGCGAGAATAAGCCTGTTTGTCAGGACGCCTATATCGGAGAGAACGGCTCCGACTTTGATCCGAAGCCGGATTCCAAAATCACCCCCGGCGGCATCTATCTGGCAGGAAAAGGCTTTTATATCGGCGAAAAACCGGATACTACCTATCCGCTGTTTCAGATCACAGACAACACCTATTGGGTAACCGACCCGAAATCCAAGTTCTATAATCAGCAGGTAGAGGGTACGGATAAAAAAGACTGGAGCAAGGCGGATCACATGATCACCTCCGACAAATCCTACAAATACGGACTTGTCATCAACTTCAACACGACGTCTCCTGACAAGAACAAAGCCTGCGGCATTTTCTTCCACTGCGGCAGCAGCGCAACAGAAGGCAGTATTGCACTGCCCGAAAATGTTATGAAGACCATTCTGGAATGGCTTGACGAAGACAGCAAAGTGTCTGTCTTTGTAACGATATAAAAACAATACTCCGTGTTCGTACACGCAGAAAGTACGGACACGGAGTTTTTTGAGGAGATTATGATATGGAACAGGTTTTGCACGTCATCATGTATGTTTTAACAGGCGCCGGCATCATCACTGTGTTTTCTTTCTGGATCAGCGACATCCGTCTGGACGGCAAACGCTTTTGCTGGTACTGTTATCTGCCGGCAGCCCTTGTTTTAGCGCTGCTGGGAAGTCTTGCGCCGCATATTTTTGTCTGGTGGCTGTCCGCTTCTTCCGAAAGCGGCTATGTTTCCCTGCTCATACCGCTGCTTTATCTGCTGCTGATGATTCTTTGTCTGGCAGCAGGCTTCTTACCCTTCAGAAAAAAAGAGGATTTCAGCAAAAGCTTTTATTTCAGCCTGTCGTTATTTTCACTGGTGATCATCCCCTACTGGATCATACGCCTTGTTTACTGAAAAGCCTGCCACTCAGTTCCATTTATACAATTCGGCTGCCCGGTACATCACACGATTGGCCGCCTCTACCGCTTCACCGCTGCCGCTTTGCACACGTTCCAGCACAACCGCAAAAGCCAGCGGACAATCCTCGTCTACCAAAAAGCCCGTAAACCATGCGTGCGCTACTGAACCGTCGTCACTGATCTCGGCTGTTCCGGTTTTGCCGCATACACGGAAAATGTCATACAGATTATAGGTAGACGCCGTATATTCCATCATCTCTCTGATCTGATCCGCCGTCGCCTTTTCCATCATCTCTTTTCCAAGGGTGGTGGTATTTTTCTTTTTACCTTCCATGGTATCAATAAAATACGGCATGACAGGCGTTCCCCCGTTGGCAATTGCCGCACTGATCATCGCCATATTCACAGGCGTTTCCATTACCGTGTATTGACCCACGCCCGACCATGCAAGCTGGTTTTCTCCTGCCTGACTGACATCATACGTGCTCTCGGAAGTCACAATGCCGTCAAATGAAATGCAGTTGTTGAAGCCCATTTTTTCTGCATAACGGGTCATTTTTTCCTTGCCCAGCGCAACCGAAAGCTTTGCAAAAAAGATATTGCAGGATTGCGCAAGTGCTTCACGAAGATTGATTTTTCCGTGTGCGATATGCTGATAGCAGGATACCGGATCACCGCCGATTTCCTCTGTACCCGGACACTCATAGGCGCTGGTGAGAATATCCGGAATTTCTGTTATGGCGGCATTGGCAGTCACCAGTTTGAAAGTAGAACCGGGCGGATAGGCAGCAGACAGCGCACGGTTGAGATAGGCGCCGTCATAATCAGGATTTGTATTGATGTCCTCCGGAATATTTTGCGGATCATAGGCAGGCGTACTGACCATGCAAAGGATTTCGCCGGTTTTGTAATTGTAGAAGAATATGGCGCCCTTATAATCTCCCAAAGCCTCCAGCGCAGCCTTTTGCAGTTCACTGTCTATCGTCAGGGTGATGTCGTTGCCGATAACGCTGATTTCTTCCTTTTTGTCCATCAGCTTTGGCAGTCCCAGCCCGAAAATAAAATTGCCGTTGAACTGAAATTTCGTCAGCGCCGAGCGGTAAACCGTCTGAACAGCCGTGGCAATGTTGACAGAATCGTCACCTACAATATGTACGCACGCCTTGCGTACCGCTTCGTCTTCATTGTAGCAGCGCTGTTCCTCTATGGTCTGCGCCAGAATCACACCGTTTCTATCCATGATTTTTCCGGCATACTGAAGCTGACTGTGGGACGGCAGATGCGGATTCATGGGATAAGTGACCCATTCCTGCGTGTGAAGGACCAGGTTGACCGTATGATAGGCAAGTCCTGCAAAAAAAGCAAGTGTCATCAACAAGATCATGACAGATCGTGAACCGATTTTCTTCATAAGCTTCCCACTCCTCCTTTTTTTAGACTTGTTATCTGTTCAGAACACTGCCGTCAGGGGCTTGTTCAGTTTCTTTTGCGAATAAGTCCTTTCATCGGCTGCCTTGATGAACGAAAGCAGTCCCCAGCAGGCAATCATACTGGAGCCGCCATAGCTGAGAAAGGGCAGCGTGACACCCGTCAGCGGTAAAATATCGGTGATGCCAAATATATTCAGCGCCGCCTGAAACACCAGCAAGCCGCCTGCCGTACAAGCTGCGATGGAATAAAATGCAGAACGGCTTCGGGTTGAAACACCCCTTGCATATATCATCAATCCGCCGATCACCGCACTGAGCATCAGCGCTGTAATCAACCCCATTTCCTCGCTGATCAGACCGAATACCAGATCACTCTCGGAAGCAAACACATACTGAAGCTCTCCCTTTGTCAGCCCCAGTCCAAATGCACCGCCGCTTGCGCTGCAGATAAAGGTGTAAACCTGCTGATAGCCTGTGGTGGCTGCATAATCCCATACATGTCCCCATGCCTGAAAGCGTTCGGCAATGTACGGCTTGATGCTAAGGATCAGCACAACGCCCAGAACTGCCGCTGCAATCGCCAGGATAACCGTCTTAAAATCTCCGGAACGCATGAAGGCAATCAGCAGAAAGGTTACGAAAAAGATCAGCGCCGTGCCAAAATCACTCATCAGGAAGAAGATGCCTACACATATTCCGATGAACAGAATGAATCCGAACAGATTCTTTTTTGTCTGAAGAAAATCCAACGTAGACGCCCCTACAAAGATCAGCGCAATTTTGGCAAATTCAGCGGGCTGAACAGATACCGGTCCGATGATAATCCAGTTTTTTGCTCCGTTAATGGATTTTCCGATGAGCAGCGTCAGACCCAGCGTGACAACAGCCAGTCCGTAAATGATGATGCGCCATTTCATTACACGGTCGGGACTGCCGATAAACCAGATCATAAAGCAATACAGCACAATGCCGAGCACCAGCGCAATCATCTGCGAAATCGCCTGATGAGAATCGTGCAGAGCATTAAGTATAATGCCTGTGCCGGAAAGCATCAGCGCAAGCGCCTCCAGTTCAAAACTTTTGCGGTGCAGTTTTTTGACGGATATACCGTAAAAAAGCCACATAACGGCACAAAAGCCGACCATGTGCAGAAAAGCTGTCATCGAACCGGAATAAATGGCGCCTTCGGTCGTGATAACGATCATCAGCGTGGTGATCAAAGACAGAATCGTGGCACAGGGCGTCGTACGGGGCGGTGCGGCAGGCTTGATTTTATTTCGCTGATTGGCTTGAGTAGGATCATCCGAACGGCGCAGCGTCAGGGTTGTCATGCCCACCGTGATTTTGTCTCCGACAAAAACAGGGTGTCTGCCGGTAATTTTTCGGTTGTTGACAAAAACGCCTGATTTCGACCCGGTATCCGTTATAAACCAGCCGGCTTCACGGCGCAGCAAAACCGCATGATCTCTTGACACGGTAGCGTCCGGCACACGAATATCCGAGCTGCGGCTTCTGCCCAGAGAATTTTCCCAGAATAAAACGGGATACCGGATGTTTTTATCTTCATCGTCCAGTGCAATCAATGCGTGTTCCTCACGCCTGCCGGAGCGCAGCGCCCGAAAGCAGAGTACAATAATGATCAGCATGAGCAGCGGTGTTGACACACGAAACACAAATGCGGTTATTTCACCGATATTCTCCACGACATTTCACCCCTTTTACATCGTTATATTCATTCATGATAACCCATCTCTGCAGGCGTTTCTGCATCAAAACTCAGTTTTCGTTTCCGAAAACCGGTATCGTTTCAGAATGCAAAAACCGCAGAGTAACGTCAGGATTCTCACGGTGCAGCCGCTTGAGCGATGCAAGCGTCAGCAAATACTCATCGGGATATGCCTGCAGCTCCAGCATTTTTTCAGAAGGAACAAGATCCTGCTCAATCACTCTTTCATCAACGGCAGCGTCTGCGGCATAAAGCAGCTTTGTTTCGGTGAAGTAAAAGCCTGTCATCTCACTGCTGTGTCCCCGCAGATCAAATCCCAGTACAGAACCGTCGCCGAACATATCATAAATCCACTTGAAATACGCACGCAAAGGCGTTTCACCCCTAAAAATCCCTGCCGCTTTAACAGGAATAACTGCTTGGGGCAGGGTGCTTTTCATCATGTCGCCCTGCGTATCACGGGTTTTGATCAGACACAGCACCTGTGCGCTTGAAAGCAGCTCATATTTCGGCAGCAGCGGCAAAGCTCCGCAGCACTCCGGACTGCAATGGGTCAGCAATACTTTTTTGATCAGCAGCGGATCCATCCCATTATTTTGCAGTTGTCGGACAATACTGTCTTCTGCCGAAAACTTCAGCCGATGCTTCTGTTTATATTTCAGATATTGGGGCATATTCTTTTTAAGCTGCTCCGTGCAGCCTGTGTTAATCAGAAAATGTCCGTATTTTTTATGCTCGCACAACAGAACATTGATGGGAAGCAGCTCTTCTTTCCCATGAGAATTGATGTACAGCTCCGAAAAGTGAAAAGCTTCCTGTCCGCAGGCAAATGCTTGTATGGAAAGAATTTTATTTTTCATGAGATTCTCTCTTTCGTTTGGAATGTATGACCTTTATATGTATATTTTAGCCAATCCGGACAGAATCGTCAATAGTGAAGTTATCGCAGGTCTGCGGGAAATCCACTTTATCGTTTGGAGCGTTTCGCACTCTGCGGAGTGCGAGTCAGGGGGGCTTTTGCGTAAAAGCCCCCCCGACACCCCCGAAAACGTTGTTGACGCATTCAGTGTTAATCTCACATTCTGTTTGCTGTCAACACTTTCTTTTCTTCTATCTTCTATACAAGG
>JBGUWM010000291.1:0-1982 GCA_045221175.1 Acutalibacteraceae bacterium
GTCGAGGAGAAGCACTTCGGAGCGTTTGGGAACCATTGCCTGCGACAACCCCATCTCGATAGGGATGCGTGTGTCGTTCTTGCCATATACGAAGAGCACGGGAATGTCGAGGTTGGCCAGTGTTCGTATGCGCGAGGTGCGGAGTTTCATTCCTCGTTGTGCGGCAAGGATGCCTTCTTCGCGGGTCTCGAGGCATTGGTCACGCAACTCTTTTATGGGGAGTTCTATAAATTAATCCATTAAATTTCATTTTGTTATTTCAATAATACTTCGTAAATTTGCGGAGTTAACAAAGAAATTTTGTTCATATGAAATACCATAAGAATCAAGGCATTGGATTATTTGACAAAGAAAACACCCTTCAAGAATTGCTTGAAAACGGCAATCCGTTGCCCAAGTTGAAGGAAATCATAGACTTTGAGCAGTTCCGAAACATCCTGGAACCTGTATTTGAGAACAAGGGGAAGAAGAGCAACGCGGGCCGCAAGCCAATCGATCCTGTGTTTATGTTCCGAGTGTTGTTTCTGCAGAGGCTTTACGGCTTGAGCGATGCCCAGATAGAGTACCATATCAAGGACCGCACCAGTTTCCGTGACTTCCTCGGCATCCAGAGTGTGGACGGTGTGCCGGACGGGAAGACAGTGTGGAAGTATAAGGACGCGCTGGCTCAGAGTGGGACGTATGATTTACTGTTCAAGAGATTCAACGAGTATCTTGACAGCATAGGGCTGATTGTGAATGAGGGCAAGATTGTCGATGCGAGCTTTGTCGTAGTCCCTCGGCAGCGCAACACACGCGAGGAGAACAGGAAGATAAAGGAGGGCAAGGGCGATGAACTCTGGAACGACAATCCCCACAAGAAGTGCCACAAGGACATCGACGCCCGATGGGTGAAGAAACGCGGGGAACGGTTCTACGGGTACAAGGACAACGTGGAGGTATGCAACAAGACCAAGCTCATACGCAACTACACGGTGTGCGCCGCCAGCCGTCACGACTCCAAGGAGACGGAGCTGGTGCTGACGGAGCCGCCCAAGGAAGCCCGTGGGGAGCCAGCATGGCTTGATGCCGGATATACAGGGATGGAAAAAATCGTGAAAGCGAAACATATGACGCCAATCATCTGCGAGAAAGGCCGGAGAGGCCATCCCCTGACGGAGAAGCAGAAGGAACGCAACCGACAGAAGTCGAAGGTGCGCAGCCGTGTGGAACATATCTTCGGATTCATGGAGCAGACGATGGGCGGCCTGATATTCAGAGGGGTCGGAATGATAAGGGCAAAAGCCAACATCGCATTGACAAACCTCGTCTACAATATGTGCCGACTGGTGTAAATCGTGAAATACCAATCAAATTTAATCACAATACAATAAACAGAATATCAAACAATTACCCCTGCAAAATTATGGCAAAAAGTTCATTGTCAAATGAAAAAATAGTTGTAACTTTGCACTCGTAAACCGAATGTCAAAACGCGGTTGTCTGGCAGATTAACGGGTTCTGTCTGTTTGGATGACCAAAAAGTGAATAAATAGAACCCACCATAAGTGTTCTTGTATTCTGCATATAGGAAATATATTATGAAGGGGAGTAAAGGACACGAATTATTCGAATCTAACGAAATTGGTTTTTATATTAGTTTGGAATACAATATTCTTGAAAAAGATTTGGTGTATTCAAAAAAAGTAGTATTTTTGCAAAAAATTTTTTAGATATCAACCGTAAACCAAAAATGTTTGTAACATAAAAACAAACTGAGTATGAATAGAGTTTGTTGTTTTGTTTTTTTGATGCTTGTATCTCAAGTCAGGCTGAATGCCCAGTATAATTTTGCTATACTGCCTGAGAGCAGCAACCGTTGTTCCGTGCAGGATTTAGATTATCATTTGCTTCCTGATTCCGCATCTGCGTGTCGTGGTAACGTTGTCGGGTACTCCGCCTATGGCGACAGTTTGGAGTACTATCATTACATCTGGCAGATC
>JBGUWM010000292.1:0-6491 GCA_045221175.1 Acutalibacteraceae bacterium
ACTGAATGCGTCAACAACGTTTTCGGGGGTGTCGGGGGGGCTTTTACGCAAAAGCCCCCCTGACCCCCTGACGAGTCAGTTTTCTAATCGTTGATAAAGGGTATCGTTACCGTTAGAATCGACAATATTAAGGATATTGTCGGTGATGGTGTAATCAAGACACAGCGGCTCGGAACCGTCAAATTCACCGCCCTTGAA
This sequence comes from Acutalibacteraceae bacterium, assembly GCA_045221175.1. Lineage (GTDB taxonomy): Bacteria > Bacillota > Clostridia > Oscillospirales > Acutalibacteraceae > UBA1213. The sequence goes on from JBGUWM010000292.1 coordinate 199, forward strand.
CTGAATGGTGATCTTTCCGGCGTTTGTGCTGTATTCCAGCAGGATATCATTTCCCATGACCATATAATCTCCGCTGCCGTCGGCTTCAAAGTTGTACACGGTATCTTTGACCTTTTGCGATTCCCATTTTCCGACAATGCGGCTGTCATCGCCGACTGCCGGTGACACACCGGCGGTTGAGGAGTCGCTTGCTGTGCCGGAAGTGTCGCTCGCTGTACCTGAGCTTTTGTCTGCATTGTCCGACGCTTTATCTTCGCCTTGTCCGGCGCAGCCTGTCATCATCACGGCAGACAGCGTCAGAATGCTCAGTGCGACGATCATCGTTCGATGCTGTATTTTCATTTTGATAACCTCATTTCTTAACAGAATAATAGCAACTGAATCGGTCAGAATACTTTCATACTCACATTATAGCATAATAACGACTGTTTTGCTATGCTAACATCAACCGAAAAGTACAAAGTGTTTTCATGTTTGTATTAAAGCAAAAAATGGCTTGCTGTTTTGCGTAGTGTACCACACGGAATGGACGAAGCATTATCGTGCTTGTGTTAAGATATAATAATGACCTTATGCCTTACATAGTGTACCACACGGAATGAAGAAAGCGTTTCTGTGCTTAAAGCAAGATACAATAATGACCTGTTGCTTAGCATAGTGCAGCACACGGAATGAACGGAATGCTTTAATACTCTGTAACAGCACAAATTAAAGCATAAATGATTGCACAAAAAAGCCGGAATGCAAGGAAAATCAAAAGGCTTGCAAGAATGCTTGCACATTGGCGCCGGTGAATAGACAGTGTGCAGAAAGGCGGAGAAAAAACCGTTAAATATTTGAAAAAAATAGCATAAGGTACTTGACAAGTGCCAAGGATAATGGTAAATTATATGTAGATTAGCACTCAACACAGCAGAGTGCTAACAGAGAGGTGGCTGATATGGAACCGACGGAAAGAAAGATGAAGATTCTTGAAGCGGTCGTTGAGGCATATATAAAAACAGGCGATCCTATCGGCTCAAAAGCGATTTGCGACGTGCTCGATTTCAGCGTTTCTTCGGCAACCGTCAGAAATGACATGGCGGAGCTGTCCGGGCTGGGACTGCTGGAACAGCCGCACACGTCTTCGGGCCGTGTTCCTACGGAGTTGGGATACCGTGTCTATATTGACGATCTGATGAAGCCTGTTCCGCTGAACAAGCGTGAAAAAACGGCGATCAAAGATACGCTTGATGCCAAAGCCGATACGCCGGAGGAACTGCTGGAAACAGCGGCGGATATTCTTTCGAGGATTACAGGCTGTGCAGCCATAGCGTTCTCTCCGCCCGGAGAGAATGCGCTGATTCGTCACGTCAAATTCGTCCAGACCGGCAGCTATACCGCCATGGCGGTGCTGATCACCTCGTTAGGCTCTGTCAAACCGAGGTTGTTTAGGTGCGATTATATGATAACGCCCTCGCTGCTGGATATGTTTGACAAAGCGATTAACGAACGCCTTGCCGGAATGCCTGTAACGGCTGTGACCCCTGCGTTTATACAGACGGCGGCGCTGTCTTTCGGAGAGATGTCGATGATCATGCCCAACGTGCTGTTAGCTGTCAGTGAAGCGGCAAAGGAAGCGTCGGCAGACGGTACGGCGATTAAAGGACAGTCAAATCTGTTTATGATGCCCGAGCTGAATTCGGAATGCGGCAAAAGAGTGATGGAGCTGCTGGGTAAAAGCAGAGAGCTTTCAAAGCTGATTGCCGAGGCAGAGGGAAGAGCCGGTATACTCATCGGCAGCGAACTGAAAAATCCTGCTTTAAGTAATCTGAGCGTTGTTGCCGCACACTATGCGGCGGCGCCAAACTGCAGCGGAATGCTGGCGATCATCGGACCGCTGCGAATGAACTATTCAAAGATGATCTCTACGATCGGGTGCGTGGCCGACCTTGTCGGTGAATCGCTCTCGGAATTGCTGGAAATATAACCAATCACCGATGTCCCCCGCCGCTCAGGCGGCGGGTGCCATTCGGACTTTCAGTGGGGTTATAATCCCCCACTGAAACCCCGAGGAGCGAAAGCTCCTGCGGTGAGGTTGCCTCATCGCAGCCGATGTTAAGCGAGCTTACATCGGGCTTTGCTCCGAGTTAAAAAAGTGAAACGGAAAGGAGAGATTACGATGGCTAAGAAGAAGAAAAGCCCTCAGGCAAGCCCTGAAGCGGCTGCTGATACAACAGCAGAAGAAGTGAAGCAGAACGAAGCGGAGTCTGCACAGGCTCAGCCGGCAGCCCCTGCAGAAGCAGAAGCCGGAGCCGCAGCAGGCAATCAGGAAACAGAAGCCCTGAAAGCAGAGCTTGCTGCCCAGAAGGATCAGTTTCTGCGTATGGCTGCCGAATATGATAACTATCGTAAACGAACAGAAAAAGAAAAGCTGCAGACGTATGACAATGCGATTGCAGCCGCAGTAGAGGCGTTTTTGCCCGTGGTGGACAATTTCGGGCTGGCACTGGACGCAGGACAGAATATGCCGGAGGAATTCCGCAAGGGACTTGAAATGATCGCCAAAAAGTTTGACGCAGCGTTTGACAAGCTTCACGTCAAAGCCTTTGCCGAAAGAGGCGAGGCTTTCGATCCGGAGTTTCACAATGCGATTTCAAGGGTAGACGATCCCGAAATAGAAGAAGACCACATCGCTTCTGTTTATCAGAAAGGCTACCGGATCGGCGACAAGATCATTCGCCATGCAATGGTACAGATTTCTAACGGATAATCAACCGACAGCGGTCATCAGACCTTTATCAGATGATTTGAAATCATAACGGAACAAGATAGAATAAATAATATTTGGAGGTAATTTATTATGGCAAAGACAATTGGTATTGACCTTGGTACAACAAACTCATGCGTAGCAGTTATCGAAGGCGGCGAGCCGGTAGTAATCGCCAATGCGGAAGGCTCCAGAACAACACCTTCTGTTGTTGCATTTGCAAAAAACGGTGAAAGACTGGTTGGTCAGGTTGCGAAAAGACAGGCTGTTTCCAACCCGGATCATACCATCGCTTCCATTAAAAGACAGATGGGTACCTCTTATAAGGTAAAGATCAACTCAAAGGAATATACTCCTCAGGAGATTTCCGCAATGATCCTGACCAAGCTGAAAAAGGACGCAGAGGCTTATCTGGGTGAAACGGTTACGCAGGCGGTTATCACCGTTCCTGCATATTTCACAGACGCTCAGCGTCAGGCTACCAAGGACGCAGGCCGCATTGCCGGTCTGGACGTCAAGAGAATTATCAACGAGCCGACGGCTGCTGCCCTGTCTTACGGCGTAGACAAGGAAAACGATCAGAAGGTTATGGTATATGACCTCGGCGGCGGTACCTTCGACGTTTCCATCATCGAGATGGGCGACGGCGTTCAGGAGGTTCTGGCAACTGCCGGTAACAACCGTCTGGGCGGCGATGACTTTGACCAGAAGATCATCGACTGGCTGGTTCAGAGCTTCAAGAGCGACACAGGCATTGACCTTTCCGGCGACAAGACCGCTATGCAAAGACTGAAGGACGAAGCCGAAAAAGCAAAGATTGAGCTGTCCGGCATCACCACCGCTCAGATCAACATTCCTTTCATCACAGCCGACGCTACCGGTCCTAAGCATCTGGATTATACACTGACCAGAGCGAAGTTCAACGAGCTGACCTCTGATCTGGTCGAAAAGACAATGGGTCCCGTTCGTCAGGCACTGTCCGACTCCGGTCTGAAAATCAGCGAGATCGACAAGGTGCTGATGGTCGGCGGTTCTTCCAGAATCCCTGCTGTTCAGGAGGCTGTCAAGAGTCTGATCGGCAAGGATCCTTTCAAGGGCATCAATCCCGACGAGTGTGTTGCAATCGGCGCCGCTATTCAGGCAGGCGTTCTCGGCGGCGACGTACAGGGTCTGCTGCTGCTTGACGTTACGCCACTGTCTTTGGGTGTTGAAACACAGGGCGGTGTCATGACAAAGATAATCGAAAGAAATACCACCATTCCTACCAAGAAGAGCCAGATCTTCTCTACGGCAGCCGACAACCAGACACAGGTTGAGGTCAATGTCCTGCAGGGTGAGCGTGAGTTTGCAAGAGACAACAAGCAGCTCGGTCTGTTCAAGCTGGACGGCATCGCTCCTGCTATGAGAGGCGTTCCGCAGATTGAAGTTACCTTTGACATCGACGCCAACGGTATTGTTAACGTATCCGCCAAGGATCTCGGCACAGGCCGTGAGCAGCACATCACCATTACTTCCAACACCAACATGAGCAAGGAAGACATTGACAAGGCTGTGAAAGACGCTGAGGCTTATGCTGCTGAAGACAAGAAGCGCAGAGAAGAGGTTGACAAGAAGAACGAAGCCGAAAACCTTGTATATGCTGTTGAAAAGCTGATCAACGAGAACGGCGAGCATATTTCCGACGCCGACAAGGACAACCTGAACAACAAGGTGGCTGCTGTTAAATCTGCTCTGGCTAAGAACAATATGGATGATATTCAGATTGCCAAGGACGAGCTTCAGAAGGATATGTACGCTGTTTCCGAAAAGCTGTATCAGGACGCTGCTGCACAGGGTGCTGCACAGAGTCAGGCTCCGGAAGGCGACAACGGTGTATATAATGCCGACTATACCGACGTGGAAGACAACTGATTATTGCAGACGATCATAAAACAGAACACTCGCAAGGCAATGTCCCTCGGCGCCTTGCGGGGTGTTTTGATGAAAAAAGCGGCAAAGAACTCGGAAAATGAACAATTCTCCGGGCTTTTTTGCTTATCATTTGTTTTGCACAAGAAAGTGCTTGCAAAACTTCGGCGCTTGTATTATCATGATAGAAGCAGTCTGACTAATAGTATATGACTCGTATATGACAAGATTTTTTTGACACAGTTCTTACAGAACACGATGGAGTGATGACACTTGGCAGAGAACAAGAGAGATTACTATGAGGTTATCGGTGTAGAAAAGGGAGCCTCAGAAGATGAGATTAAAAAAGCATACAGAAAGCAGGCAAAGAAGTATCACCCTGACCTGAACCCCGGCAACAAGGAAGCGGAAGCAAAGTTCAAAGAGGTCAACGAAGCCTACGAGGTTTTGTCCGACAAGGATAAGCGTGCCAGATATGATCGGTTTGGCTTTGCCGGTGTTGACCCGAACTTTAACCCCGGCTATGGCGGCGGCAGTCCCTTTGGGCAGGATATTGACATCGGCGATATTTTCAACAGCTTTTTCGGCGGCTTTGGCGGCGGCAGAGGCGGCAGAAATCAGAATGCGCCCAGAAGGGGCTCTGACGTAGAGGCTTCTGTGACGATATCCTTTGAAGAAGCGGCTAAGGGCTGTAAGAAGGAAGTTACTTATCAGAATGTTGACACCTGCAAGGACTGCAGCGGCACAGGCGCCGCACAAGGAACACAGCTCAAGTCATGCCCCAACTGTAACGGCACAGGTCAGGTAACGGTGCAGAAGCGCACGCCCTTTGGTATTGTACATACCTCGCAGACCTGCGACAAATGTCGTGGAAAGGGAAAGATTATCGAAAAGCCGTGTCCCAAATGCTCCGGAGCAGGGCGTATACGCTCGTCCAAGAAAATTTCCGTCAACATTCCCGCCGGTATCAATCAGGATCAGGTCATCAATATCAGCGGCCATGGTCACAGCGGCTACAACGGCGGACCTGCCGGTGATCTGAATATTTACGTCAATGTTAAAAAGCACGATATTTTCGAACGCAAGGGCGACGACGTATGGTGCGAGATTCCGATCACCTTTGCACAGGCTGCATTAGGTCACGAAATTATTGTACCGACTTTGGACGGCAAAGTCAGCTACAAGGTTCACCCCGGCACCCAGCCCGGCGACATTTTCAAATTAGCCGGCAAAGGTGTTCAGCATCTGAACATGAAGGGACGTGGTGATCAGTACGTTCGCATTACCATTGAAGTACCGAGGAATCTTAGCTCAAAGCAGAAAGAGATTCTCAAACAATTCGATGAAGTCAGCGGTTCTGCAAACTATCAGAAGCGGGCAAGCTTTTTCGACAAAATCAAAAAGCGTGAGAAAAACTCATAGGCGGAGTGCCTCCGCTGTCAGTGCGTGACCGCACAGGACGAGTCCGCTGACGTTCGCTAACGCTCACTCACTAAAAACAAATTTGTCACCTCAGTTCCGCAGGCGTCCGGCACGGGCAGCGACGATCAGTCGCTGCCTTTTTCGCATTCCGCCGTCACAAGCCTGACGGCTTGCTTGTGGCTGCTTCCTCTTAAAATTGCAGGTTCATCTCACG
>JBGUWM010000293.1:0-2353 GCA_045221175.1 Acutalibacteraceae bacterium
GGCTGTCAGTTATTTTCTGTCGAAAGTAATGATAAAATAATCTTCTATTTGCCAAAAAATTCAGGAAATCTGATTTTGAGAGCTTCAGCATAGTATTTCGCATACTCACAGCAAAAGAGATAAGCAGGAGAATAATAGGCACTCGGCAAACTTTCCTCAATACCGTCAGAACCGATATATGTTTCTCCGTCTGAACAATGGCTGTTGTAAAGGTTAAAGGCAAGCCTTGTTGTTCGTCCGCTTGTGCCTGTATGCCAACCTTTATCAAGTCCACTCAGCATAATGCGGTTATCGGAAAAGTCATAAAGATCACGGATATGCTCAAAGCAAACTGTATCAAGTGCGAACAGATAGGCGAGAGCTTTTCTCTCTATATCGGAATACGGCATCATATCAAGAATGAAGTTGTAGTTCTTTTCGTGTTCTTCGTCCCTGAATTTTATCGACTGACCGTTTTTAGAAGCAGAAAGAATATTTTTAAGTTCATTCTGTGCTTCGGGAGCAGTAGGCTCAGGCTGTTCAGTAACTACTATCGGTTTTCTCTTTTCCTCAATCGCAGGAAGTGGGACTTCAAGTCCCACTTGTGTACCAGGAACGGTGGTTTCTTCGGTAATCGTTTCAGCTTGTTCAACAGGATTTTCTGCTTTGTCCTTATCCTGTTTCGGAGTATGTGGGACTTCAAGTCCCACTTGTGTATCGGGAACGGTAGTTTCTTCGGTAATCGTTTCAGCTTGTTCAACAGGATTTTCTGCTTTGTCCTTATCCTGTTTCGCAGGAAGTGGGACTTCAAGTCCCACTTGTGCAGTCGGAGCAGACGGTTTTGCTTCATACGCACTGAACAATATCTTCTCGATATTTGCTGAAAATTCATCGTCACTCAATGTATCCGCAACCGTATGTATTCTTTTTGTTGTTGCAACTTTGAAATGACGGGTGATAACATTATCGGCAATATTCATTCCGTTGATATGGTCAAAGATAATACGCTGTTTTTCTTCGGATATAAAAGACAGTTCAACGGCGGCTTCAATGGTGATAATGCTTTTGTCAACCCATTCCTGCAATTCAGCTATCAGCTCATTGAGCCTGATATATCTGTAAATCTGCTTGCGGCTCATATTGTTGTTTTCTGCAATAGCTGATACAGTTGCTTTCTTACCGAGCTGTTTCAGCAGTTCAAGCTGTTCTGCATAGGCTCTTGCATAAACTGTCGGAGCATATTCATTGTTCCTGTCGGTATTCGTTGCAAGCAGGATAAACCTTGCTGTCGGATCGTCAGCAGAGTAGTCTTTTACAAAACAGGGAATTTCCGTCTTGCCGAGCTTCTGACAAGCTCTGAAACGGTGTCTGCCTGAAAGGATACTGTATCTGTCACCGTTTCTTGCAACAATAACAGGTTCTAACACACCGACTGCATCTATGCTGTCGGCTATCTGATCGACCTTGCTTTCATTTATCGGAAACGGCTGATTGTCGATTTCGTCAAGCTGTGATACGGGAAGATTGACCACACGGTTATTATCCATACCCAAAAGACCGTTATAGGCATCGGCAACGGACGGGAAGCCTTGTTTCTGTATTTCAAACTTTTTAGCCATTTGATTGTCCCTCCTTGTCGATGATCTCCTCAACAACTGACATATACTGCTGTCCGGTGATACTGTTCTTTCTTCCGACAAGAGTTTTATGCTCAATGGTTGCAACCTTGACTTCATCACGGAAAGCAATAGCATTTTCAAAGACATACTCTCCGTAACTCTCATTCATAGCGTCCATAATCGCCCTTGCGGAGTTCGTGCGTTTGTTGTACATAGTAACGAGCATACCGAGAACATAGGGCTTTATATCACTTGTCTGCTTTGCTCTTTGAAGTGTGGCGAGTATCTGATCGACACCCTCATAAGCCCAAAAGTCAGACTGCACAGGGATAAGCACCTTGTCACAGGCTTTAAGGGAATTTGAAACGAGCAGATCAAGTGTCGGGGGACAGTCGATGATGATATAGTCATATTCGTCAAAAGTACCGTCAGAGAAAAGACGGCTGAAAACACCTGTGCTGTCGCTGTCAGTTCCGAGAATGGATATAATTCCGGCAAGCATAAAGTTTGACGGGATATAGTCAACACCAAGCTCAGACTTGCGGATAGCTTCTGACACAGGCTTCTGTACCTTTGAAACGGTCTGCCATATCAGTTCCGATATGGTAGGCTTGCCGTCCGTACCGTCATAACCCAAAAAACGGGAGAGGTGGGACTGATTATCCGTATCAACGAGCAGTACCTTTTTGCCTTTGAGTGCAAGTCCTGCACCGATGTTGATGACGGAAGTGGTCTTTGCAACGCCGCCTTTCTGA
>JBGUWM010000294.1:0-2577 GCA_045221175.1 Acutalibacteraceae bacterium
AGATGAAAGAAAAGAAAGTATTGAATGCAAACAGAAGGTTTGTATCCTACTGAATGCGTCAACAACGTTTTCGGGGGTGTCGGGGGGGCTTTTACGCAAAAGCCCCACTGACTCGCTGCCCGCAGGCAGCGAAATACTCCAACAACAGGCGCACGGCAAGGGGTGAATCAAATAACAGTATTGATTATATAGAGTTTTTACCATTGGCGTTTCAATCTACTGAAAACAGAAGGAGTCTTTATGGAAGAAAATTTTATTCTGTCCGTTACCGGCAAACAAACCGTGGAGGATCATTCCGATAAAATCGAACTCAAAACCTCCGCTTCCTACGTTACCAGAAACGGCAGCAGGTATATTACATACAAAGAATACGATTCTCAGAATCCTGAGAAAAAATACCGCACCACCGTTAAAATAGATCCCGATCAGACCGTTACCGTGATGAAGGGCGGTACCGAAAGCCATCACATGATCCTTGAAAAAGGCGTTCGCCATAAGTGTGAATACGTCACCGGCTTTGGCATTATCTCTTTGGGAATCTATACCCAGAACGTCGATATCAATCTCGATGACCACGGCGGTACGCTTGCCGTTACCTATACCATTGATATTGATTCTCAACTGGCAAGCGTCAACGAGCTGTATCTGAAATTAGAGGAGGTTTCTAACCATGTCAACAGCTAATCAAACCCTTATTCAACTGAAAGCTGCTATTATCAGCGCCGTTCAAAAGGCTCAGTCCGCCGGTACGCTTCCGGAAGCTCCTATGCCTGATTTCGTCATCGAGGTGCCTGCCGACCGCTCTCACGGCGATCTCGCCGCTAACGCCGCTATGGTGTCCGCAAGGGCTTTTCACAGCGCTCCCCGTAAAATTGCCGAAGCGATTCTGCAGCAGCTCGATCTGTCCGGTACGCACCTGTGCCGGTGTGAAATTGCGGGTCCCGGCTTTATGAATTTTTTCTATGACGAATCTTTCTATTCTTCTGTTATCCGTGAGATTCTCTCCGAAGGCTCTCACTACGGTCATTCCGACTTTGGTCAGGGCAAAAAAGTGCTGGTAGAGTTTGTGTCTGCCAACCCCACCGGACCCATGCACGTAGGCAACGCAAGAGGCGGCGCTCTGGGCGATACGCTCTCGTCCGTTCTGTCCGCCGCAGGTTATCAGGTCGCCAGAGAGTTCTATATCAACGACGCCGGTAATCAGATTGAAAAATTCGCCACCTCTCTGGAAGTGCGCTATTTGCAGAAGTACCGCCAGAACGTCGAAATGCCGGAGGACGCTTATCACGGGCAGGATATTATCGACCACGCCGAAAAATTCGCAGAGCTTTACGGCGACAGATACGTTGACGTTCCTGCGGAGCAAAGAAGAAAAATGCTGGTAGAATATGCTCTTCCCCTCAATATTCAGGGTCTGGAAAGAGATTTGCTGAAATACCGTATCAAGTATGACCGCTGGTTCCGTGAAAGTACCCTGCACAACAGCGGCGCCGTTGCCGATATCATTCGTCAGCTTACCGAAAAGGGACATACCTATGAGCAGGACGGCGCTGTCTGGTTCAGGGCTTCCGACTTCGGCGCAGATAAAGACTTCGTGCTGGTTCGCTCCAACGGTCTGCCCACTTACGTCGTTCCGGACATCGCCTATCACTACGACAAGCTCGTCACCAGACATTTCGATATCGCCATTGACGTTCTCGGCGCCGATCACCACGGCTATGTTCCCCGGCTGAAAGCTGCCCTCACCGCTCTGGGCGTGGACGCTTCCCGTCTTGACGTTGTCCTGATGCAGATGGTCTTCCTCGTAAAAGACGGCGAAAGAGTCAAGCTCTCCAAGCGCAGCGGCAAAGCCATTACGCTGGTTACGCTGCTGGACGAGATTCCGATTGACGCCGCAAGGTTCTTCTTCAACCTCAGAGAAGCCAACAGCCCCTTTGAATTTGATCTGGATCTTGCCATTGAAAAATCCTCTCAGAATCCTGTTTATTATGTGCAGTACGCTCACGCAAGAATCTGCAATATCCTCAAAACCCTCGCCGCAGAAGGCATTACTCCTGCAGAATGTACTGACGATCAGCTTGCTTTGCTGAAGGCGCCGGAAGAAATCGAGCTGGTTCACAAGCTTTCCGCTCTCACCGACGAGATCATCGCCGCCGCCAAGGATTACGATCCTTCCCGTGTGACCCGTTATGTATATGAGGTAGCTACCCTCTTCCACAAGTTCTATAACGCCTGCCGTGTCAAAAACGACGACCCGTCTCTGACACAGGCACGCTTGTCCCTGTGTCTTGCCGTAAGAACCGTTATTGCCAACGTGCTGTCGATTCTGAAAATCACGGCTCCCGAATCTATGTAATGGTACAAAAGCTGCCGGACGCCTGCCCTCTTTCCCTGCTTCGGGGGACGTATGCAGGTGCTCCGGTTTTTCCTGTGCGTGAGTGCGTGACCGCACAGGACTATTCCGCTGACGGTGCGTGACCGCACAGGACTATTCCGCTGACGTTCGCTAACGCTCACTCACTTAAAACAAATTTGTCACCTCAGTTCCGCAGGCGTCCGGCACGGGCAGCGGCAATC
>JBGUWM010000295.1:0-8805 GCA_045221175.1 Acutalibacteraceae bacterium
TGAAAAACACCACCACCCTGTCAACCACTAACCTGACCCTTGGCGAGTCTTTGACTATGACCGGTTCCGCAACAGGCGGCACAAGCCCCTATCAGTATGCCTTGTTCTTCAAAAAAAGCGGTTCGTCTGACTTTACAAAGTACAAGGATTTCAGCAGCACCAGCAAAATAACCTTCAAACCCCAGAGCGCCACGACTTATATACTCAGAACCAAGGTAAAGGACAAGACAGGAAAAGTAGTCTATAAGGACTTCAACGTGAAGGTCACCAAGCCGTAACAACATCAATACACATATTGCACTAAAACGAGCCGTCCGGACTGATGATCCGGGCGGTTCGTTTCATTTGAAGATCTGAAAATCCCCTCTATCCTGCAGCATAATATAAATAGTAAAATTCCGTGGCACAAAAACGTTTCAGCCTGCCGTTTTGATTCAGGTAAAAAACTTATAAAAAAATTTAAAAAAAATTTTGAAAAACCTTTAACCTTTTGCGGAGTCACTCACTCTAATAAATACAAGAGGCAAAAAAGACCTCTTAAAAAAACAAATAATCCAAAAACGGAGGAATCATTATGAAAAAGATTGTATTTGCAGGAATTATTTCGACCCTTATAGCAGTATCATGTTTTACAGGTTGTTCCGGTTCAGCTCAGTCAGGAACAGACGGTACATACGGCATGGGATTTACTGTCAACATCGCCGAACCCCAGGGAGAACCGGTACATACCGGATCATGCAGTGAAGACGGCACAAGTATAACATGGTCACTGTACGAGGACGGAACCGTGGTTGTAGAGGGCGTGGGAGCTATGAAAGAATATGATTACGAAACCCCCAGAAAGCATTCTCCGCTGCATGAAAACAGCCTGGTCAAAAAAGTTCTGTTCAAGGACGGAATAACAGAAATTACCAATATGTTCTACGGGTGTCCCTGTCTTGAAAGCGTACAGCTTCCTTCAACGGTCACAAAGCTTTATTTCTGTGGTCTTCCTGCGCTGAAGGAAATAGCACTTCCCGAGGGCATCAATGAGGTCAAACTAATAAATTGTGAAGCGCTGGAATCCGTAGTTATCCCGTCAACCGCCACCAGATTCTCGTTCTCAAGATGTACGGCGCTGAAGCACGTTGAGCTTCCTTCAACTCTTACAAGTATGCCAGATGAAGCTTTTATTGACTGTACTTCTCTTACCTCTATAGAGCTTCCGGAGGGAATGCAGGACTTCGGCTACAAATCATTTGCAAGATCAGGAGTAACAGAGATCACAATACCAGAAAGCGTCAAAGACATCTGCGGATTCGGGGATTGTCACGAACTCAAAAAGGTGGTTATCAAGTCAAAAGGTGATTTTGAAATACTGAACGATGCATTCAGTGGCTGTGATAAGCTTGAAGAGGTAGTGCTCCCAGAGGGACTCAAGAGTATAGGCGATAATGCATTCCGCGGTTGTAATAGTCTTAAAGAGATCGTACTCCCTGAAGGGCTTGAGAGTATAGGCTCTGATGCTTTTTCAAACTGTGAAAATCTTAAAACCATAACTCTGCCTGCCAGTGCCAAAGATGTAGCGAGGACTGCCTTTTCAGGGAGCCCGTGCGAGAATAGTGTATACCAGAACGGAAAGCTCGTGGATTACACATACTGATCATTTCTGGAACGGAAAAGACTTTATCAGGGATATATCGGATTTACTGTAACGAGCGGAGGTATCAATGAACGAATCGCGTCTGACGGTACGGAAACGCACGGAGATATGGCATGACAGGATCGTCAGACTGCACTCGTTCATACCGCCATGAGAAAGAAAGGAAGATCAGCATGACAGAAAGAGAGAAAAAAAACCATTCATGGACTGCACAGATGGATCGCTGCTATGGTCCTGATGGAAAAGAATTCCGGGAAATAATAGATGGCCTGTCGCATAAATACAATTTCGATTACCATTACGCATTCGTAGGTACTTTTCATTGGGCAATATATTCCATACTCCTTATGTTCGGAAAATTCAAGTTTATAGATGGCGATCTTTTTTTTACCGATCCTGTAACCCGCGATGATATCTTTATTCCATTTTATGCATCAAACCGTATCACAGATGATCCAAAGAAAAGATACATAATAGAAGGTATATTCAACATTATATCACTGTGTATGCTGTTATTCTATTCTATAGCAGGTATAGCGTACTTTTTCAGCGGATCATCCGATATTACGGGGGTCTTCGGAGTGGTAAACAACTTCCTGATAATCGGTTATGTGGGAATGCTGATCGCTTCGATCATATTACAAGCCAGACGCTTCGCGCATTTTGTCAATGCGGTGATCCTGATCGTGTTAATCGGACTTCTCAGACCATATATAACCTTTATGAGAACCAACACTTTCTTCTTGATAATAGGTATAGCAGCCGGATTGATCGGTTTGTTCTTCCTTCTGCTTTATGAATTAGGAAGCAATAAAGATTGTATCTGTTATGTAAAAATTGAGAGAAAACGAAAATAATTTCAATTAGTTATTTAATTCTTCAAATAATTAAGTATTTTTCATTTATTTGTTGAATTTGATAAAAAATCATATTATAATTATTGGAGGAAAAAATTATGAGAAACTTATCAGTAGGCGAACACGTTGTACTTACCCGTGATTGTTGTCCCGATGTATTCACAACCATTAGAAAAGGCACAAGAGGCGTAGTTATAAAAGCTACCACAAGCTTTATTTACGGAATGGAATACAAGGTCAGATTTGACGGCATAAGAGACGCCGTAACTATCTCCCACGATCTGGCGTCAAAGATCTTTAACGTCTGACCATTAGCAAAAACGGGCTGCATACAGATCAGCAAAGCGGTCTGTGTGCAGATCTCCCTGTTATCTGAAAAGAAAGGGGGATGTACATGGCAAGCGAAAGCAAATTCACCGAAATAAAAATGGATGAACTTCTGTTGGTGGTTTTTATTTATATGGCAAAGCGCGGGATGCTTGGCGACCTGATGGAAAAATATGGAGACAGCGAGGAATAAGACATGAATGATAAAAACTCCGAAATCGTAAAAATTGTAGAACGGGCAAAAAACGGCGACCGGACAGCCACTGAAGAACTCTGGAGGATAATGTATGATCCTCTGCATAAGTTTGTCATGAAGCTGGGACTTAACGAATACGATGCCCAGGACATTGTGTCGGATTCATTTGTTGAGGTGATAAGCCACATCGGTCAGCTTCGTGAAAACTCCTATTTCAGCACCTGGCTGCATACTATCGCAAAGCACAAGGCCGGTGAGTTCATAAAAAAGGAATCCCGTCACCAGAGGATAAGCTTTGATACGGATAACAGCGAAAACGGCGATCTGTCAAATATCGACGGCAATGCCGCAGCGGTTGAGCTTGCCTTTGAAAATGCATATGGCGACACGGTTATGCTGCCGGCGGATTATGCCGAAAATGAGGATGTCAAGAGCATTATCGCAGAACAGATCGCATCTCTCAGTCCGGAACACAAGGAAGCCCTTTTCCTGTTTTACTATCAGAACAGAAGCATTGCAGAGATCGCAGAGCTGACAAATACAAATCAGAACAACGTAAAGGCCCGTCTGTTTCACGCCCGCAAAAAGCTGAAGGAAAAGCTTGAGAAGCTTCAGAAGGAAGGAGTCATTCTTTGTGCAGTACCGTTCTTCGGGTTTATTCCCCACTTCGGAAGCAGCCTGATCGGAGCCGCAGGAATAGGCATTGCTGCAGGTACAGGGGCAGGTGCGATAGGAACTGCAGCCGGGATGGCCGCAGGAAACGCTGCGGTCGGAACAGCGGCAGGAGGCTTCTCTTCCATAGGCGCTGCGGGTATATCCGCAATTTCAGGAGCGTCCGGAACAGCGGCAGGAGGTTTTTCTTCCTTAGGTGCCGCAGGCATATCCGCAGTTTCAGGAGCTGCCGGAACATCAGCGGCGGGCATATCTTCTTTAGGGGCTGCCGGAATATCATCAGCAGCAGGCATCGCCGCAGGTTCCGGTGCAGGAACTATAGGAGCGGCTGCAGGAACGGCTGCAGGAAACGCTGCGGTTGGCTCATTTGCCGCGGCGGGAGTATCTTCCGGCGCTGCAGGAGTATCAGCCGCAGGCGCAGGGACCGCCGCAGGAACCGCCGGAACGGCAGCGGGAGTTTCCTCAGGCGCTGCAGGAGTATCAGCCGCAGGCGCAGGCACCGCTGCGGGAACCGCCGGAACGGCAGCGGGGGTTTCCTCAGGCGCTGCAGGAGTATCGGCCGCAGGCGCAGGCACAGCCGCAGGAACTGCGGGAACGGCGGCGGGGGTTTCGGCTGCCGGTACAGCTGCAGGCGGTCTGAGTATAAAGGCCCTCATAGCTATTGCGGCTTCGGCTGTTGTAACAGTCGGCGCAGGCGCTGCAGCGACGGCAATAATCATAAACTCAAACAGCAATGACAATACTGAAACATCCGCTGTTGAGTCATACATTCCGGGAGAAAATCCCTATTGGAGTGAAAACAACGGCGGCGTATACGAAGAACCTGCCGAAGAACCTGCCGAAGTAAATTACGATGACCTCAAAGGATGGAAAAAGACATACTTTGACTACCTGACCGACTATTACAGCGCACAAAACTATGATAATTCAGTTGATCTGCAATTTGATATTCAGTTTTTAGATACCAGTGAAGCGCCGCTGATTATCATGTATGAACCATCACCTTCAAATAATATGGTGTATGTAATAACTCAGATCGTATATATCGATAATAACGGCGTCTGCAATACGTTCAAGACCGATGAAGAGGAAAAACAGACTTACTATTGTTATATATCCAAAACCAAAGGCACAATAAGTCTTTGTTATACTCACGACATTTCATCCGATCAGGTAGATGCGAAACTAAAGATATACAAATTTGAAAACGGCAGTCTTACAAAGCTGCCGGATGAACTTGGTTTCACGAAGATAAAATACGACAACGGCGGAGTTTCCTATAACAACTTTAAGATCAACGGTTCAGAGGTCAGTGATGAAGACTTCAAAAGAGTATTAAGAAAAATAACAGGAGTGCGCGATGTCGATGAATGTTTCACTGTCGCAGCAACAACTCCTTCGCTCGAAACAGAATTTGATCTCAGGAGAATTATCTACAATAGACTTGTTTCATCTAAAAAAAGGAATCCCAATAAAGATCAGGCCGCAGCGGCATTCAAAGACCTGATAGAAGCCGAAGGAATAGATAAGAATGCCGATTATATGCTTTATGATGTGGACGAAGACGATATTCCGGAGGTTATTCTATACGAAAGCGGATCACATACGCTGCATATATATCATTTCTATGACGGTCTGTCTTCCATTGAGGAACTGACCGGACCCATTTCCATCGACAAGGCCGAGATAAGCGTAGTACCTGACTATTATGGAGGTTATATCGGTATCAATGACGGTGAAACCCCAATATATGCCCATATAGGAGGATATATTTCTTTGTATCACCATAGTAGGTATGATGAGGGTTTTACAGACAAGTCGCGTACTGTCATTTCAAGAGGAACGGAAAAGTTTACAAAAACGGATGATATTGCCTCCCTGCTTCTTAGCTGGAACGGCAACCCCAAACCCGAAACAGAACAGCCCGAAACCTTCCGTTACTCTAAAACCACTTCAGAAACATCGACAGAAGATTTGCCCGGATCCGTATTAAAATATCATTTTTACGACAGTGAAGAGCACGTTTATAAAACAGATACAGATAATGCAACTACAGAGAATTCAGCTACAGAGAATTCAGCTACAGAAACTGCAGCTGTACCTTCCGAAACATCATGACGCCGGCGTGATGCTGGTAAACAGACCAATATTTGTTTCATGTCAAAAATACAGTATATCAAAGGAGAAAAAAATATGAAACAGAAGTTATTAAGGAAAGTGATGTCCGCTGCGCTCAGCGTCCTCATGCTGACCGGCACCGGTCTTGCCCTGCCCGCTGTTATCGAAAGCGGTACGGTTACTGTCAGTGCAGCAAAGAATGAGAATTACGAGTATGATATTTTCGATGATTCGATAACGATCAAAAAGTATTTCGGAAATGACACGATAGTAAAAATTCCGGCTGAGATCAACGGAAAAACCGTGACGGCCATTTATGATAGTGCCTTTTCCAAATGCCAGGAGGTGACCAGTGTGACTATCCCGGCCGGTGTGAAAAAAATTGATCCAAAACTTTTTAAAAATATCGAAAATCTTACTGAAATTATCGTGGATCCAGACAATACGGCATACTCTTCAATAAACGGGGTGCTGTATACGAAAGACAAAAAGCAGATACTTGCTTACCCTTGCAAGAAAACCGGAGCATATACCATTCTTTCCGGCGTGACGAGCATCAGAGGTAGAGCTTTTGAAAACTGTGCAGGCCTGACGGGGATCACAATTCCCTCGGGTGTAACGAGCATCGGGATTTATGCGTTCAGGAACTGTACTGCACTGGAAAAGGTGACCGTCCCGGATACCGTGACAAGCATTGGTGATAAAGCCTTTGAAAATACAAAATGGCTGAACGATAAACCCGACGGACTTGTCTATGCAGGGAAGGTTGCTTATAAGTATAAGGGAGGTATGCCTGAAAGAATGGAGATCGTTCTGAAAAACGGAACAACGGGAATTGCAGGATACGCCTTTGATTATTGCTCATATATGACCGGAATCACCATCCCGGGCAGCGTAAAGTGCATTGGCGCGGACGCTTTTAGATTATGTTACGGTCTGACCAGTGTCAGAATCCCGGACAGCGTGACGAGCATTGGTGAGGGGGCTTTTGGCGGCTGCAAAAATCTGGCCGACATCAATATTCCGGACGGCGTGACGATCATTGAGGATGGCACTTTTGGCGGCTGCAATCTGACCAGCATCACCATCCCGGAGGGCGTGACGAGAATTGGCGAAGGGGCCTTTGGCACCAACGAAAGCCTGACTGACATCAACATCCCTGACAGTGTGGTGAGCATTGGCCAGGATGCCTTTGTCGAAACACAGTGGCTGGACAGTCAGCCTGATGGACTGGTCTATGCAGGTAAGGTTGCATACACCTATAAAGGAGAAATGCCTTCCGGAACAAAGTTGATTCTGAAAGACGGAACAAAAGGTATTGCAGATTACCTCTTTTTCGGCTATTACCACTATTATAATCTGACCGAAATCACCATTCCGGACAGTACGGAGGTCATTGGTGAACGGTCATTTCACAACGACACGGATCTGACCAACGTGACCATAGGAAATGGTGTGAAGACCATCGGTATGCTTGCTTTTCGTGGCTGCACGGGTCTGACGGACATCACCATCCCGGACAGCGTGACGACCATAGGTTGGGGTGCCTTTGAATACTGCACAGGTCTGACCAGCGTGACCATCCCGGCCAGCGTAACGAGCATTGAAGATAGTGTCTTTTCATTCTGCCGGAATCTGACCATTTACGGCTTACCCGGTTCCTACGCCGAAACATACGCAAATAAACACGAAATACCCTTCAAAACTATGAGAATAGTTGAAGCGACAGATATTATACTGGACACAAGATCTGTTATCATGCCCATAGGCACCACTGTCAAAGTGCTCAAAGCCATCATCCCCTACGAAGCCACCATCAAAACCGTCACATGGACCACAAGCAACAGCCGAGTTGCCACCGTGTCAGACGGAATCATTACAGCCGTTGCACCCGGCACGGCCACTATTACGGCCAAAACTCATAACGGCAAATCTGACTCCTGTTTGGTCAAGGTCTACGAACCCCTGACTAACACCTCTAAGCTGTCCGCAACGTCTCTGAAACTCGGCAGCAGCCTGACTATGACCGGTTCTGCAGCAGGCGGCACCAGTCCCTACCAGTACGCTCTGTTCTTTAAAAAGGCAGGCGCATCCGACTTTACAAAGTACAAGGACTTCAGCACCACCAGCAAGATAACCTTCAAACCCATGAGTGCCACGACCTATATACTCAGAACCAAGGTAAAGGACAATACCGGCAGGGTAGCTTATAAAGACTTCACCGTCAAGGTCACAAAACCTCTGACGAATACCACAACCCTGTCCGCAACGTCTCTGAAACTCGGCAGCAGCCTGACTATGACCGGTTCTGCAGCAGGCGGCACAAGTCCTTATCAGTACGCTCTGTTCTTCCGTAAATACGGTACTTCAACCTTTACAAAGTATAAGGACTTCAGCACCACCAACAAGATCACCTTCAAGCCCCAAAGCGCAACCACCTATATACTCAGAACCAAGGTAAAGGACAAGACCGGAAAAGTGGTATATAAAGACTTCACCGTCAAGGTCACAAAGCCATTGACAAATACCACGACCCTGTCCACAACATCTCTGAAACTTGGCAGCAGCCTGACTATGACCGGTTCAGCAGCAGGCGGCACAAGTCCATATCAATATGCACTGTTCTTCAAAAAAAGCGGTTCGTCTGACTTTACAAAGTACAAGGATTTCAGCAGCACCAGCAAAATAACCTTCAAACCCCAGAGTGCCACGACCTATATACTCAGAACCAAGGTAAAGGACAAGACAGGAAAAGTAGTCTATAAGGACTTCACCGTGAAGGTCACCAAGCCGTAACAACATAATGATTGTCAGAATAACTGCCGTCCTTTTTCAGCACACGCAGTTTTCGGATAAAGCCCAGACCGACCAATTCATTGATAACAGCTATGACCTTTTTTCTTGCGATCTGCAAAGCATCAGCAATGTCATTGAAGCTGTTCCACATCTCGTTTTTCTTCGTGACCGCACGACAAACAAAAAGGTACATTCTC
>JBGUWM010000296.1:0-1512 GCA_045221175.1 Acutalibacteraceae bacterium
TATCCCTTCGTTCAGATATGTCGGCTGGGATGTATGTCTCACGCCAAACGGACCCGCTATCGTTGAGGGCAACGACTACCCCGCATACGATTTTCCGCAGCTTCCCGACGATGACAAGCCGCGTATAGGTCTGATCCCGAAGATAGAGAGCTTCGGGATAAAGGTCAGAAAATAAGCAAAACAGGGCTGCCTTATCACATTCGATAAGGCGGCCCTTTTCAGAGTTTTTTTCAGGCGACTTGTTCAACATAGATATAACTGATGTGCGTGTCCTTTGCAAGATTCTGTACATATTGTCCCTTACGCCCTCACAGTAGCAGCCGTAAGTGAATACTCCGTTCTTTTCGATATTGTCAGCAAATCTAGTCAGATATGCCGCTTCGCATTCGCATCGCTCGTCAATATCTACGGAGTAATAATTCCGATAAAGACTTTCAATTATGTTTTCCTTCATGTCTTTTCTCCGATTTGTCAGCGCTTAGGGCGGCTTTTTTGAAGCACTTCTGTTAATTATACAATTATGAAAAAGAAATGTTACACCAAAATGCGGAATTTTCAGAAAATTTTATATTTTTGTCTGTTTGCATACTTTTATAAACAGATAATACAAATTTCTGTTATTCTTGTCAAGTATAACCTGACTAACAGGTGCAGCACGCTGCTGAATCTGCATTTTTTTGACCGTGCAGGGAATAATAGCGGTATATTACTTTTCAGAGGGTGACTAAATATGGCAAAGAGAAACGGAAAATATACCGTCGAGCTGACAAACGGAGTTGTAATAAGCTGTTCTGCAGGTGTAGCGGGAAAAAAGGAAAAGGAAGGTCCACTTGGAGAATACTTCGACAAAACCTTCAATGATGACCGCATGGGAGCTTCAAGCTGGGAAAAGGCAGAAAGCGCCCTTCAGACCGCCGCAGTAAATGAACTGCTTATTAAAGCAAGGCTGACACCTGCGGACATAGATATAATGTTTGCAGGTGATCTTCTCGCTCAGTGTATAGCTTCCTCCTTCGGACTCAGGGATTTCGGTATTCAACTGTACGGACAGTACGGTGCATGCTCTACAATGGCACAGACGCTGTCTGCGGCTGCTGTATTTATTGACAGCGGCGCAGCGGAAAGGGCGCTTGCGGTGACCTCGTCGCATTTCTGCTCTGCGGAGAGACAGTTCCGAATGCCTGTAGAATACGGTGGTCAGAGAACGCCGACAGCACAATGGACGGTTACGGGAGCAGGTGCGGCGCTGCTTACAAAAGGCGGCAGGGGAGTTGCTGTAAAAAGGGTAACAGCAGGCAGGATGAGGGACATGAAGATAAAAGACGCCTGCAATATGGGAGCTGCAATGGCTCCTGCGGCCGCAGATACTCTGATACGATTTTTCAGCGATACAGGAACAACACCGGAGGAGTATGATCTTGTTCTGACAGGCGATCTCGGTCTTGTAGGAACACAGCTTCTGAAAGAGCTGCTTCGCTCCGAGGGGTATGACATAACGAAAAATCACAGCGA
>JBGUWM010000297.1:0-2962 GCA_045221175.1 Acutalibacteraceae bacterium
GGAGCTACGGAGAGGCACTTTTTCAAAGTGTAATAACCCACTATAACACTTTCATCCATACTGGCTGCAAAGTGCCGTGGGCTCTCCGAGGGCTCTCCCGAGGGGGAGTGCGGTCGCTGCGGCGACCTCTGCTGACCAAGGCGAAAATGTCTGCAACTTTTCTTATGGTCAGCCCGTCTGCATGAAGCTGTTCCGGCGAACTTCCTCTTGCAGACGGTGGCAGCGAAAACCGTATCTTTCACTGCCATCCATAGGCAGCACTGCGGTGCGCCTATGGGGACGGGAGAAGCGAGGGGCTGCTGCCGGGGCATCATTTCTCCCGTCTTTGCTGCCATACGATGTCGTATCCCAGCACATCGGCAAGCTCCAATACTTCCTTGTATCGGATGCTTTCCCGCTGTAATTTTGCGGACAGGTTGGAAACGCTGTCGCTCCAACCGTATTCGTCCGAGAGCAGGTCAACAACTTCCTGCATGGTCATCCCAGCACGGATGATCTGTGCCTTTATTTCGTTGCGTACATTCATATTGAAAAATCCTCCATATTTTTGATTTGTGGTTTGGTGCAAAGGCTACTCTCCAAAGCGGAGCAGATGCACCGAACAGTAAAAAATCTGCTTTCTCCTAAATCGTTTTAATTTTATGGGTGCGATACTCTGTCCATATAGGCATATATCCCACTTTACTGTTCCATGCGGTTTGGTCTGGAACAGTGAAAACACCTACTGTTCCGTGAACCGGGTGCATGGTTTGGAGAAGCACGATTTGGTGAAATGGTTTCGTTCTGCGGTCAAGAACTTTGCTGTTTTCATTACCATTGATTTTCAATGCCCGAAAACAGCTCAATTCTGACCGCTGATTGTTCCTATAAAAAAGAAAAACGGGCAAAACACTGCGTACATACATACAGAAAATGAAAGACAGGAATCAGTCCTGCCATTCCTCCGGTACGTACGTACATGGCGAAACGTCGTAAAACCCGTTTATATTAGGTCGTGCCACAGCTTCCACGCCCATAAACCCCCATACCCGCCGTCCGGCAGAATTAGTGATGTTGTTGCAATGCTCCAAATTAAATTTCTTCGCATTGGCAACCATGGCATCGCTGAAGCTGCGGGCTTTCAGAGGGGCAAGGGAGTTTTCCTCGCACCACAGGCGATAGATAGCGTAGAAGTCCTTGGAACTGATGGAAGCATCCGCTTTGCGCCGGATATACCCCTCGGAATCCATGAAGTCAAAAATATTGTTATTGTCACGCTTGACCGCTTCCCGGTTTGCACGGATGCGGTCACTCTCCGTAAACTTAAAGTTGTTGGCAGCGAGCCGCTGTAAGCCTTCAAACGCCCAAAGGAAAATCCCCTCGGCTTCGGCTTTCATTTTCTCTGCAAGGTCGGGATCATCGGCTCTGCCTACGGGTTTTTCCTTGGTAGTCAACACAAGCTGTCTGCGGTAAAACCCATCGCTGCGGTCATACAGGGCTTGCAGATCGCCGTTGCTGAATGCCAGTAATCGGCAGAACATCCAGCCCTGATAACTCTGTTTGTTCTTTCGCTCCAAATCCATTCTGCCTTGCGCTGTCACAATGGATTTTACATAGTTGGTCTGACGCAGAGCTTCCATGCACATATCATCATCCACACACAGCAGGATGTGTTCCAGATCAGCACGGGCGAAGCGGTCTTTAGAAATCTTACCGATACTGCCGTCTTTCATATTCGTACCGAATATAGCAGAAAGCACCGAACCGATTTGAGATTTGCCCTCGCCGCCGTTGCCCTTAATCACCATCATGCGCTGTCCCTTGTTGGAGGGAATCAGGCAATAGCCGATAAATTCCTGCAAGGTGGGGATGTCCTCCGGGTACAGCAGACCGTCCAGAAAGTTCAGCCACAGGGCAGGCGCAGAAGCATCTGGATTGTAGGAAACAGGCAAGCGGCTCTGTACGATTTCCTGTTTCCCCTCGATAAATCTTCCATCCAGCATAAGTGTTCCGTTGGCAACATGGAGGCGGTCAGGCTGGGGAGGAAGATCCTCAACCATTGCTTCCAGTTTCAGCAATTCCATGATGTTTTTGATCTTCTGCGGTACGCTGCTGATGGTGTAGCTTTTCAGCTTTTCGTAGACCTCTCCCCGCAGGACAATATCATCCGTTACCCGTCCATTGGGCGTAAAGAAAGCTCTGTTTGCAAAGATGATTCTGCGCTCTTGCAGAAATTCTTCACAAAACAGAGCTTCGTTGATGTTCTGCCCCTCAAACCAGACAGGCAAGTTCATATCAGGCATTTTCCGTTTCTTCGCCATGGTGCGCCACCTCCTTTTTCTTTCGTGCGGTGTACTCTTGCAGAAAAGCAATTTTGCCATCTTGCATCAGCTTGTCCACCAATGCCACCCGTTCTTCCAGATCACCCACGGTAAGCACATCTGCCATATATTCGATATGGCAGTGCATCTGGCAGGCTTCCACAAAACGGTCATCATAAGGCTCGTCCGGTGTTTTGGGTGCATACAGCACTTTCCAATTCTCCAACAGATGCAGATAATCCGTCAGCACACGGAAGCAAAGCATTTCATCCTCCCGGAACTGTCGGATATGGGGGCGCTTTGGCTTGACCATAGCTGCGGCAGTGGGTGGTTTCGGGTCAAGCCCGAAGTCCGCAGCCAACTTTTGTGCCGCTTGCAAACTCGTCAGATTGAACAGCCTTGCCACAAGGTCAATTACATCCCCCTTGGCTCCGCAGCCGAAGCAGAAGAAATAATCTTCATTCAGCTTCAGGCTCGGATGCCTGTCATTGTGGAACGGGCAGCAAGCCATGCCGTTGCGGTTGACTTTCAGCCCGTAGTGTTCGGCGGCTTGCTTTACGCTGATTGCCGCCTTGATGTTTTCATAGATTGTCATAGAAAAACCTCCGTTCATAATAGTCTGGAAAGCACGAAGCACCCGCCGTGATTGGCAGGTGCTTCGC
>JBGUWM010000298.1:0-6303 GCA_045221175.1 Acutalibacteraceae bacterium
ATTTTTTACATAAATGGACATGAATGATGAATTATATATAATGTCAAATCTGTATTTGTCCGCAAAATTATATAATTTTATTTCATACAATACATCGTTAAAAATTTAAAAACTATATAATTTTCAATTACTTACAACTACAATAGTCCGCCAATGGGGTCTTGCGACACCAGCGGAGCGGCCAAAACAAAAGACTGAAAAAAGTGTTAAAAAACTAAGGAAATAACGCTTGAAAAAATTTGGATAAGTGCTTGATAATCACTAAATTAGTGTTGCTACACAACCAATTTAGACCGATGATCATCAAGCCCCTTACCCAGCTTGCAGAGCTAATAGAAGACGCCCTATCAAGCGTGGCAAATTTAAGCAAATCTTTCCGTACATTCATCATAGAGACCATGGAACTTTATCTTACATCTTCAGGACGCATGAACTTCACCCAGATGGCGAGGTGTGGGCGCTCATGTGAGAGCAGGTTCCGCCAGAACTTCAAGAAGTCGTTTGACTGGATGACGTTCAACAAATACTTCGTGAGCACCATGTCCAAGGAGCGCATTGCGATTGCCATTGATCCTTGCTTCGTTCCTAAATCGGGAAAGAAGACTCCAGGATTGGACTGGTTCTGGTCCGGTTGTGCATCTGCAATGAAGCGAGGATTGGAGTTCCTTGGGCTGTCAGTAATAGATGCTGATGCCAAGGATGTCGTCTTCCTCAAAGCCGAACAGACCTTCACTGAAAAATGCAGAGGCCGCAAGCCCAAATGTACTAAAGGCATGAAGGAACCGGATTCTCTCACAGGCTGGTACCTGAGGATATTGTCACGTAATGCAAAGCAGCTGTTGTCTATCTGTAATGTCATAGTAGCAGATGCATACTTCTCAAAAGAGAGCTTTGTGACCGGAGTTATATCTCTGGGATTCAATATTATAAGCCGCTTCCGCGATGATGTCAATCTCAAGTATATCTACCGTGGTCCAAAAACGGGTAAGAAAGGTCGTCCTCAAAAGTTTGCAGGTAAAGTCAACCTTGCAGAACTAGATATGAACATCTTTCGTGAAGAGACTTCAACTGACGGCAATCAGACTTACAGACTCTACACTGCTGATGTGTGGGCTGTCAGTCTTGGTCGTGAAGTACGCGTCGTCATTGTTGATTACATTGACACTGACAAGAAGCGTCAGACACGAAAGGTCTTCTTCTGCACGGACCTGACTAAGTCTGCAAATGACATCTTTGACATCTATAGAACAAGATTCCAGTTGGAATTTGTCTATAGAGACGGAAAGCAGTTCACAGGACTTACTCACTGTCAGGCCAGGAACAAGGAGGCCCTATCGTTTGCCTTCAATGCTTCGCTGTCATCGGTCAATGTCGCCAGAGCCTATGCACGTAAAGAAGGATACAATCTTTCGTAGGTGCAACCAAAACACTGATGCACAATGCTGCAATGCTGGATCGATTTAATTCCATGTCCGCAAAACATGCGAACAGACGTTTAAATAACACTGATTTCAAAGAACTTTTATTCTACGGCGTTAGAACCGCTGTGTAAACTTTATAAAATTAACGAACTATTGGCGTCACAAAGATTTATTTACGTCTTTTTAATCTTAGCATTCCTATACAATGCTTATTTTCCGGCAATACATAATAAAGGATAAGAACTAATTACCGGAAAAATGGGCAGAGATTAAGTGAGAAAAAACTAAACCCGATAGCTTGACAAGTCAGGGGCTACCGGGAATCAACACCACAAATATAGTGTTTTTTTCATTCGAACAAAATTTTTCCTCAATAATACAAATGAAATACACTGAATTTCAAGCAATACTATCCATCGAAAGGCTTCATCGATACCAGGTTGCCTGTGGAAACGACACAAGAAAAACGATGACTTTATATCGCCGAAACCTCAATCTTTCGCAAGAGGTATTTACTTTATTGAGTTGTTTCGAAGTCGCTATAAGAAATTCCATTGACAATATTCTTGTCCGGCAGCTTGGTAACGATTGGCTGCGGAATGCTGTTCTTCCAGGAGGAATTTTCGACATTCCAAACTGTCGTGACAGCGCGAAAATAATTCGTAAAGCATATCACAGACTTCAACAAAATAATAATTATACCCACACTAAGCTACTGTCTGAAATGGAATTTGGCGTATGGAAGTATATGTACGCAAATCCTCAATATCGTGCAGTCGGGCGCTGCCTGCTTGCTGTATTTCCCAACAAGCCACGGTCAACAGCCAGTCATCAGTACAATAATACATTTATATTCAATGAACTGAACGGAATCAATATTCTGCGCAATCGCATTGCTCATCACGAGCCGATTTGTTTTGATCTCGGGCAGCCTGTCATAGGAACTTCTTATATTCTGAACGCCTATCGGAAACTACATACCCTATTTATGTGGATGGGAATTGACAGCCATTCGCTACTATATGGTCTTGACCACGTACAACAGGTATGTCGAAAAATCAATAGCATATAAATACGCTCTTTTCACGACCTTACTATTGGCATCTTGGATTTTTTACTTGACCTTCTGAGAAACGGCCGGCTATATTCTGTAACAAATGGTCGTCCCCCCGATCAACATATTTCTTGTTTTGTAATATCGGTCACGCTGAATTGAAAGTATCGTCACTATCTTTGCAGTAATTGAACCGCAAAGTATGTACGAGAGAATTATTCCGGTGGATTTGGCAGGGAGTTCCGAAGCGACGGAAAAGCTGAAGGATGAACTGATTGAAGTGTGGGAGGCGGCCGTCCGCAGTTCGCACCATTTTCTGAGCGAAGAGGACATCCGCTTTTTCAAGCCCCTTGTCCGGGAGCATTATCTCAGTTCTGTCGAGCTGAACGTAATCCGGAACGTAAGAAACCGCATAGCAGCCTTCATGGGGCTGAGTGACGAACTTATCGAAATGCTATTCGTCCACCCGGCAGAGCAGGGAAGGGGATTCGGCTCGCAACTGATAGACTTCGCCGTCCGGCACAAGCGTATATTCAGGGTAGATGTCAACGAACAGAATGAAAAGGCGCTGTCATTCTACCTGAACCGCGGCTTCGTCCCTGTCAGACGGGACGAGACCGATCCGAACGGCAGGCCCTTCCCGATTCTGCATCTTTCACTCCCTGAAACCACTCGGTAAAAAAATACGCAAATGAATTAGAATATGACTTGGAGTAATATTGTTGCGGTTTTCATAGGCAGCGGGCTTGGTGGAGTGTGCCGATTTTTGTGCAGCAGATGGATTCAGTCGCTTGCGCCGCAGGCTTTGTTTCCGTGGGGCACATTTGCTGTGAATGTAGCCGGCTGTTTTGTTATCGGTCTGCTGTACGGAATTTTTGACCGTTATTCCGTGCTCAATCCGGAAATGCGACTGCTTCTAATCGTGGGCTTCTGCGGAGGATTCACTACATTCTCTACTTTTATAAACGAAAGTTATCAGATATTTTCCGGATCCGCCCAACATACTATGCTCGCATTAGGCTATCTGCTTGCGAGCATCGCAGTTGGATTCATTATGCTTTACGCGGGCCACAAGTTTATTCATTGATAAATTCACCATTTCCCGGGGTGAATCATTCTGCCTGCGCGTTCAACAACTTGATTGCACGCTCTATCCCGACGTCCCGGATGAAGTGCTCATCGTGGCTGACTACGAGCAGAGTACCCTCGTAGCTCTTCAATGTAGCCGCCAGGATATCCATACTTGATATATCTATATTATTGGTCGGTTCGTCTGCGATAATCAGATCAGGAGCATTGTCGCAGACAAGCAGGCGGCATAAGGCAAGTTTCATTTTCTCTCCGCCGCTCAGGCTTCCACATTTCTTATCCCAGGTAGGAGGTGTGAAAAGAAAGCGGTTCAACAATATTTTAAGTTCGTGTTCAGGCTTCCGGGAAGTGCAGGCCTCCAATTGTCCGTAAACTGTCAAATCGTTGTCAATACAGGAATATTCCTGGTCAAGATAGAGAATGTTCAGCGGTTCGCTACGGTATAATTCGCCGGAGGACGGATGCAATGTTCCGCATATCAATTTCAGGAGAGTGCTTTTGCCGCTGCCGTTATCTCCCTGAATCCGGATACGTTCTCCGCTGAAAATTGTCAGGTTCAGAGGTGCCTCTTCCCACATAACGGGCCTGCCGCCGTACTTGAATGTAACATTCTTAATCTCTACCAACCGCTTGTTCAAGTGAAGTGACGAAGAGCCAAGGTCAATTTTAATAGAACTGTGCTCATTGACAGTTAGACGAAGCTCGTTCAAATCCCGTTTCATTGATGCCAATTTCTCCTGCTGCACTTTGTCCAGACGGGCCGTGGTTGATTCAGATTGGTCTCGAAGATTTCCCTCCGCTATTCTGGCCACGCATTTCTTTGCAGTCTGCTTTTCTCCCCTCGATGCGTGCTTCTGCTGGCGTTCCACTGTTTTGCGAGCCGCTTTTTCAGCTTTGGCAAACTCTTTTCTCTGGCTTTCAAGGCGTGCGCTCTTTGCTTCAAACGCAGCATCGACAGTTGCTTTGTATTCATCGTACCCCATCGGATAGAACTGCATCCCAGTTGGAGACATTTCATATATTTCCGGAAGCAAGTTCAGCAGGGTGCGGTCGTGGCTGACAACAATAAGGGAGCCGCCTGCACGCGAAATGTAATCGTACAGAAGATCTCTACCTCCCGTGTCAAGATGATTTGTCGGTTCATCCATCAGAACGATGGACGGGGTGAATATATCAAGTCCGGCAAGAAACACCTTAGTCTTTTCTCCTCCACTTAAATTTCGCATATACATTTCAGGGCAAATATAATCTATCCGCCATCGAGCGAAGGCTTCTGCCATCCGGTTCTGGAGATCCCATTCGTTGTCAAGTGTCTCGAAATCGTTTTCAGATCCTATGCCGTCGAGAAGACGGGAAAGCGCATTCAGTTTCCCTTCTATGCCGAGAGCCTGTGCGACAGTCATCTCGTCAAATTGGCCGAAATGCTGAGGAATAATATATGGGATGTCATCAAATGAAATGGAGCCAGAGGCAGGGGAGAGTAATCCTGCGATAATCTTCAGAAGGGTGGATTTTCCAACGCCGTTGTTGCCGACAACAGCGCATTTTTCTCCGGCAGATACCGAAAAACTGATATTTTGGAAAAGAATATCCCTATTGGGATGTGTATATGATAAATCTTGGATTTGCAGACTCATTGATATTTGCAGTTATTTGCTGATACACAAGAAAGACTAACAAGTTATGCACCTATGGATGGTGGCTATCTATGGCATTTCGGGCAGATGCCTTTTATCACATAGTTCACGGAATGAGGATAAAAACCGTCCGGTATAGTTATCGAAGGCACTTTTATCTCCTCAAAACAATACGTTTCCTTACATTTTTCACAATAGAAATGGACGTGCTGGTCAGAAATGGTGTGGGGCGATTCACCGCTATGGCACAATTCATATTTGAGAGACCGGCTGCCATCCTCGATTACGTGCACGACATCTTTTTCAGCGAACAATTCAAGGACCCTGAAGATAGTTGCCTTGTCCATTGAGAATCCCGACATACTTTCCAAATCGGCAAGGCTGACAGGATGCGAGGCCTCAGCCAGCTCCCTCATCACGAGAATTCGATTGGAAGTCGGTTTAACCCCTTTCTCGTTCAAGATATTTTCTATATCGATGTTACTCATATGAAAAACCAAGATCTTCAATCACCTCACGAATGGCCGCGGCAATGGAATCAATGCCGCTTTGATTACAGACAGAACTCCCGGGCGGGACAGGTGGTTGCGATAAAAGTCACCCGGCACGAAAGCATAAAGCAATCCCGCAATTCCAAAACCGAGAAGCAGGTAAGGCGACATCTCGGCCAGCATATTTATCAGTGAATATAAAAATTCCATATCCTCCGTTTGCTTCCGGACGTAAAGATACACAAATTGATATAATTTTATTTCATATAAAAATATATAATTTTGAAATATAGGTAGTCAGATAGATTATGAGAAAATGAGTAATTTCGCGGAAATAAATTATGAGAATCTGAGGTAATATTTAAAGAATCTTCTTGACCCTCTGTACGGTACTAACTGACCGCCCGCAGAGCTTCGCCACTTCGCGGATAGACAGCCCTTTCCGCAATTTCTTTGCAACATCAGGATACTTTTTCAGTAAATCCTCATCTGACATCCTCGAACCCTCAGGGCGGCCCATTTTTACGCCCTTCTCCTTCGCCCTTTCCCTGCCGCTGTTCAGCCGGCTCACGATGCTCTTGCGCTCCAGCTCCGCACCCAGGGCGAGGACG
>JBGUWM010000299.1:0-1845 GCA_045221175.1 Acutalibacteraceae bacterium
AACTGGTCTCTCACTTATCAAATGTTCGGACAGACAAACCGTATGTCGCCGGATGACCACTTTCAGGATCTGAAGCGCGTGATTGCAGCCTGTAACGGAAAAGCGCAGCGTATCACCGTCATCATGCCGTTCCTCTATGAGGGCCGCCAGCACCGAAAGACCATGCGTGAATCCCTTGACTGCGCGGTCATGCTACGGGAGCTGGAGAATATGGGCGTACACAGTCTTCTCACGGTTGATGCACATGACCCTCGTATACAGAATGTGGTGCCGCTGATGAGCGTGGAAAACATCTCCCCCGCCCTGCAGTTTACGCAGGCTCTCCTTGCAGAATATGAGAACTTGATCATTGACAGCGAACACATGATGTTCATTGCCCCGGACGAAGGCGCGACGGAGCGGGTTATGTTTCTGGCGTCGCTGTTCGGTGTGAACATCGGCATGTTCTATAAACGCCGCGACTACACGTGCATTGTAAACGGCAGCAATCCTGTGGTCGCCCACGATTTTTGCGGCGGCTCGGTCAGCGGGAAGGACGTGATCATTGTAGATGATATGATCGCATCCGGCGGCAGCATGCTGGATACCGCCCGGCAGTTAAAGGAGATGGGTGCAAGACGTGTCTTCATCTTCTCCACCTTCGGCCTCTTCACAAGCGGTCTGTCAAAGATCGATCAGGCCTTCTCTGAGGGGTGCTTTGATCGGATATTTACCACGAACCTTATTTATCAGACGCCGGAGCTTTTAAGCCGGAAGTACTATTTTTCCGTCCATATGGATCGCTATCTCGCCGCCTTGATCGACACCCTCCATAACAGCAGCTCCATACAGGATCTTATCAAACCCGCTAACAGAATTCATCAGGCATTAACGCTCTATCGAAATAAATAACATCAGCCCATCAAAAATCGCTCTGACGGGGCTATTTTGTGGCAGGAATAATCTTCACAGAGGGATGTTTCTCATTGCTCTTCGCAGCGGAGAGACGGCCTTTCCCACGACGGGATGCTTTCTGCCGCCTGTTGATCTCGTCAAGCAGTAACTTAGGATCGCCTTTCTCGAAAAAAGCGTCTATCTCTTCTTCGGTAAACGTGACACCCACGTGTTTCCTCAAGTATTCAATGAGCTTTTTCTTCGGATCAGGCGGTGGGGGAGTGCATGCTTCGCATAACAGTTCTGTTTCATCGTCTACCTGGAAATACCCATAGATTTTTTGACCGCACTTGGCGCATTTCGTGAAAACCATGCCGGGATGGAGCTCCAGCTCGTAGGGCTCATCATCAATCAAGAATTCAACATAGAGCATGTTTCAAACCTCCTAAATAGGTAATTGCATGTCTATATTGCTCTTTTCGTGAAACTATGCAAGTCGAGAAGGGGAGAGTTATCATTTTGTTATCATGTTTTTATCCGCGTGAAGATAAACGGAGCTATGATTGCCTCAAATTTTTAGAGGCAGCATTGAAAAACGAACTTTCCTTCGATATAATAGCTGATGTTGAGATGGAAACTGGTTAGGCTTGTTCGGAGGGACTATCTTGACGCCTCTCTGAAAAGATGGCTCTGCTCAGAAAGCCCCATGAAAAGCTGCAAGGAAGGGAAAACAGATGCCAAAAAAGGAAACCGGGATTCTTCCGATTCTGCTGATCCTCCTGCAGAGTCTGCTGTATGGCTTCGGCGATCCCATCACAAAGAAAGCCTATAGGGTGATGCCAGTGTTTTCCCTGCTGGCGGTACGATATATGATCGCCTTTGCCGTCCTGATCCTGCTTTTCGGGAAACGGGTCAGACAGAATCTGCGTGCCGTTCCCGTAAAGGACTGGCTGCTGCCGAGCGTATGTATAG
>JBGUWM010000300.1:0-10569 GCA_045221175.1 Acutalibacteraceae bacterium
ACCGGAAGGCTATCAGCAGCCTGCCGCACCGCAGTACGGCGCACCGGAAGGCTATCAGCAGCCTGCCGCACCGCAGTACGGCACACCGGAAGGCTATCAGCAGCCTGCCGCACCGCAGTATGGCACACCGGAAGGAACTCAGCAGCCTGCCGCACCGCAGTACGGTGCACCGGAAGGCTATCAGAACGGCGGCAGTGGTGAGAACAACGGTTTCTGACGGACGCACATAAAAAAGAAAGAAGGATATGCAAATGACTGTCATAGATATCAGGAATATATTTTCTGACAGACACATCAATATAGTTGACATCAGCCCGTCATACATATATTATGCAGAGGAAAAGAATCAGGAAGGTCAGAATGATCTGCTTTTGTTGGAATATAACAGAAAAACAAGAAAAGAGCGCCTTGTGACCAATTATTCGCTGGACGATCCGACCTATATCAGCCATATTTATGCTTTTGAAAAGACGATGGTGCTGATCCTTGAAAACGGCGGAAACAGCTTCTGGCTCATTGAGCTGGACAAAAAGAGCGGCGGTGAGCTGAATCGCCGCAAGATTGTGTGTACCGGCAGCTTCAAGGAATGTATGATGCCCGACAGCGGACATCTGCTGGTATATATGGCGTCAGACGAAGCCAACGCAGAGGTGTTCCGCAAGTATAAGGAGGTAACGGGCTGCGACTGCCTGTGTTACCTGTATAATATCAGCACCAATCACAAGTATTTTGTCAACGTACCGCTGCTGGCAAGAATCGGCTGTTCGCAGATTAAATCGGTAGAAGCCGGCGGACAGCACTATTTGGTGCTGCAGGATCCGTACGGCGATGAAAGCCTGAAGGAACACTATTATCGGGAACAGCGCTGGGTGAATGCGGATATCCGTGACAATATCTGGCTGTGCAAAACAGAAGAGCTGGAAAAGGATATTGAAGAGGGTAAGGACAGCATCACAAAAAAATGTATTGCCAGCGCTGATATTAAAGCCTTGGTCCGGTATATGGGCGTTAACGGCAGCAAAATTTATTTTCGGGCAAAGGAATTCCGTTCAGGCACAGAGAAAATTTGCAGCTATGATATTCTTGCCGAAAATCTTGCTGTGGAGGCTACGCCTGAGCAGCCGAAAAAGGATACGTTTTATCTGGTAGAAGAAGATCCTTATCAGACCTATTCCGTGACGGTGGGCAAGGAAAAGACCTTGGTCAAGGGACTGATTAACAGCGAAGCGGATATTGCCTATGACAACAGTCTGGGCAGCTTTATGAACTGTATGGACAACCGTTACTGCATTACAAGAAAAACCCTTCAAAGCAAGGAAAACCAGCAGGCGTTTGCCTATTTTTACATCTATGATGCGCTGACAGATAAATTTGAAAGCTACGAATGTAACTGCCGTGTCAAGGGAGATACCTTGGTGCTTTATTGACAAAGGAGAAGCTGTCATGAAGAAACAGGTACTTTGTGTCGCTGTGTGTGCGCTGCTGTTGCTTACGGCAGGATGCGCACAGACGCAGCCAAAAGATGAACGGGACAGCGTGATTTCCTCCGGGGCGTCCTCCGAAAGCTCTGTGGCAGAACCGTCCGACGAGTCCGGAGATTCCCGGAGCAGCAAGGCAACTGCCGCTGAAAACAGTTCTTCCATTTCGTATCAGGTCAGCCGGGCAGACAAGCCCGCCGCAGAAAAAGCTTCGGCAGAATCGCCGCTGAGCATAGGGCAGTGGGGGTCTGCCGCCAAATATTCTACCAAAGACGGTGCTTACGTTCAGGTGCCTGTCAGAATTGTTTCTGTCCGCAGAGGAAACAGCGTGAACAAGGAAGTGACGGACACGGCAAAGAAAACGGGTGTGTATCTGTTTTCTTTGAAGGACAATGAAGAATATGCCTTGGCGGACTATGAGATATGTCTGGACGATTTCCCTGTCGGCGAAGGAGGAACACTGGCGGATATAACAGCCTTTATTACCGGACCGGACGGTCAGGCGATCAAAACGAAAGAGGGCGGTTATTGGGGTACCACAGCGGTTTGTCTGGATCAGACGGCGTATTTTTACGAAGGCGTTATCCGTTCTCAGATGGCATTTCCTATTCTGAAGAATTGTTCGGATTATCTGATCAATCTGGGAGAATACGGAGAAGCGCAGACGTTTGTCAGGGGAGAATCATAAAAAATACTTTTTGGGGACTTTTCATTTCGGGAAAAGTGTTGTATAATAACAGTACACCCATTTTTGAGGGAGGTTATAGATTTGAAGAAGATTATTTCAAAGGTAGGAGATACGATTTCGCAGTCGGTGGACTTTGTTGTGGACAAAAACCGTCAGGTGGCGCAGCTTAACCGACTGAAAGCGGTTATTTCCGCTGAAACAGAAACGTTGAACAATGCCTATATTGCGCTGGGAAAAATGTATGTTGCCAAAGCGGAGGGCGCTGAGGTGAAGGAAGAGGACGCAGTGATTCTGATAGAAACCGTCAACGCTTCAAAACTGCGTTTGAAAAAAGCCCGTGCCCGTTATGAATATACGCTCAAGTACGGTGCGCCGAAGCCCGGCTTTACGGTAGAGGAAACGATTGATATTGATGAAGTAGACGAAAACGGCAAGAAAAAGGATACAGAAGCGGAAGATCAGGATATTACGATTGCCTATGCCGATCCTACTGCCGAAATTGACGACGATACACTGGACGCTGCCATCGACAGCGCCGTACAAGAAACGGAGCCCGGCAGTACAAAGTAAAAAACTGAACAAAAAGCGCTTTTTGCAGACTGCGTTTCAGTCAGTGATTCCATCGCAAGAGGAGTACACAAAAGTGCTTTTCAGTTTTAATATATATTATATTTCGCTGTATTTTCACATTCAAAAATCGAAAAACAGCAGGAGGTAAAAAAATGAAAGCAATGACATCAGAAGAAAAAACCAAAAAGAAGGCAAACAACAGAAAAGTAGCGGAAGCGGAAGTGAATGCCAAGGCTATGAAGAAAAACTACGAGCTGAAGCCTACCTTCAGACTGGCGTTTCTCGGACTGCTGACAGCCATCATGTTTATCATGGCGTTTACTCCTCTGGGGTATCTCAAAACACCGGTGCTGTCCATCACCTTCATGACGATTCCCGTTATTATTGCCGCTATTATCCTCAAGCCGCTTGACGCTGCTATTATCGGCGGTATCTTCGGTCTTACCAGCTTTATTGCTGCTCTGAACGGCAGCAGCGCACTGACAAGCGCTTTGCTTCAGATCAACCCTTGGCTGACGGCACTGCTTTGCTTTGTCCCGAGAATCCTGGAAGGCTTTCTGGGTGCGGTTGTTTTTCGTGGTCTGCGGAAAATTGACAAGACGAAGTTCATTTCTTATGCTGTGACCAGTCTGGCTGTTCCGCTGATGAACACGCTGTTCTTTATGGGAACGCTGTTTTTGTTCTTCTATAACGCTGAGCCGATTCGTGCGATTGCCGAGAAAAACGGTGCAGATAATATCTTTACCCTGCTGTTTGCAATGGCAGGCGTCAATGCGCTGATTGAAGCAGGTGTTTGCTTCCTCATCGGCACTGCCATTACCAAGGCTTTGGCAGTGGTTGCGTCTAAAACAAGAATGTATGCATAATCATCATTCGGATACCTTTTACGTCAACAGCGGCTGTATCTTAGTGTACAGCCGCTGTTTTTTGCGCTGAAATGCAGCACGGCAGCAAAAGATGTCCGCCGGTAAAAATATTTGAACAGGCAGAGAGTGAACTGAAAGCCGCTGATGAGATTAGTGAAATGCAAGGAGAAAGTTAAAAAAGCTTGCAGAAAAATGAAGTTCTGCGGTAAAAAGAAGCGCAGCAGAAGAAGATATATACAGAGGTAATAATACTTGAACAGGCAGAGGGTGTGATCTGAAAGCCGCTGATGAGATTGGTGAAAAAAGCAAAGAGAAAGCTAAAAAGGCTTGCGGAAAAAAGCAGCACGGCAGCAAAAGATGCACAGCAGTAGAAGAAACACAGGAAGCAAAAATACCAAAAACAGCACTCCCCCGATTACGGAGAAATAATCGGGGAGAGTGCTGCTTTTTAGGAGGAATGTATATGAAGTAAAAAACTTATAAACGGTGGCAGCAAAGCTGCCTTGTTAGGAGGAATGTATATTGAAGATAAACTTGTAAGCGGATTGGTAAGACCCTGTCTTTATTCGAAGAAAAACAGTTCCTCAAATTTTTTGTCAAGGGCAATGCAGATTAGAAGTGCCAGCCTTGCGCTGGGACAAAACTGATTGTTTTCAATGGAACTGATCGTCTGGCGGGATACGCCGACCATCTCAGCAAGATCCCCTTGAGAGATTCTTTTTTCGGCTCTTGCCACACGCAGCCTGTTCTGAAATACGATATCATTCATCATCTGTTCACCAAAAGGAACAGAACAGCGCACGAAACGGCAGCCAGACCGGTTCCTATCCCTGCAATTAAATAAATAGGCTTTTTGATGTTTTTGTATTGGTACAGAAACGTAGTGCAAAGATAAGCTGTGATGATTGCTACGAATTCATAAAAGGTGTAGTGCTGAACAGCACGGTACACGCTGAACAGAAGGCACAAAACACCCACGACAATAGCGCCGATTCCAAAGGAAGTATTATATACACGCTGTTCCCGTTCGTCCAGGGAATTGCGTTTTTTTTCTTTATTCTTTTCCAGAATTTCTTTTTTATCCATCAGAAAAGACCTCCGAAACCATTTGCCGTCAGGATATTTTTTCCTTGTGAAAACATAGTATCATATACTTTGCGAATTGTCAAGTATCCTTGACATAATTTCTTTCAAACTTGTCATTACAGTTTTTTTACTATTTTGTATCAGAGTTGTAACAGACTGTCAGTGTGAAGGAGAATCCGCTTCGTTTTTTCGTTTTTTACTTCGAGTATACGGGGATTAGTTGTTGGGAATAAGAGGCAGTTCGTAAACCTCCCATGGTGAAAGCTTGAACTCGCTGATTGCCTCATTTGTTACGCCTCTGGAATCTTTTACCGTCACTCTGATTTCGTAAGTATCACCTGCTTTTGCAGATATTTCCATGACAGGTCCGGAAGTGAACTTGACGGTGGATTCTTCACTATAGTCCTGCAGGAGCTTCCAGCTATCTGTTCCCTGTTTTCTGGTGTGGAAGGCATAGGTATAGTTACCGTCGCCGCCATTTGCCTGAGCAGTATAGGTGATGGCACGATCACGATAGGCGTATGCATTGCTTTCCAGAAATCTTCCTGTTACTTCCAGCGGATCATAGTTATCCTCTATGGTGAAGGTCATGTATCCTGACTTTGCCATGGCGCCGGTTTCGTCCTTTACCTTAGTGACGACTACATATTCGCCTGTGGTATCGGGTGTAATGACAGCGTCGCCCTCCTGACCGAAAGCCAGTGCGGTGTTCCACTTGACAGTACCTGCCTCATAGGCTTCTTTTGTGGTGTAATAGACTGCTTTCTGAATTGCTCCTGTTCCGCCTGATGCTTCTGAAGTGACCGTAATGCTCTGTCCCAGAGTAGTGGTCTCGTCAGAAAGATTCTGTGTGACGCTCAGAGCTTCATTGACAGTAAAGGTGGGGAACTGCTTTCTGATGGCGCCGTTGGCATTTTTTGCCTTGACGCAGCATTCATAATCGCCGTCTTCCTTTGGCTGGAACCTGCAGGTATTCTTCTCTCCGTAATCCTGTACCATGATCCAGCGGGAGTTGCCGACTTTTCTGTACCAGAACCCATACTCACAGCCGGTAATCTCTTCAGGCACAACGGCAGTAACGGTCTGTTTCTTTCCTAAGGTGAAGGCAGGATACTGCAAGGCTGTTTCTAACTGAAAATCAACCGTTTCAAAAGAATCGTAACCCTTTACGATTCGGCCGTTTTCATCTTTTACCTTAACGCAGACATCATATTCTCCTGCTTTGACAGGGTTAATGTCGACGTCGCAGGTGTCACTGTCTTTGAGAGCTACCAGCCAGTTGGTATCTGTTTTTTTCTTCCAGCATACCGTAAAAGTATGTCCGCCGTTGCCGCCTTCTGCGTAGCCTGTTACTGTTACAGGGGTTCCGAGAGCGAGTCTGTCTGATGACAGAGAATAGGTCAGCCCCAGAGTGTCTGCCGACTCAAAGGTCAGATATTCCTTGGTGATGATTCCTGCGGCGTCCTTTGCTTTTACACACACTTCGTAGGTACCTGCATTTTTCGGTTTGATAACAGCCTGGGTACCTTCGGAATAGGCTTTCGCTGTCGCCCATTTTTCGTTGCCGACAAGACGGTAATATACCCCGTAGACAGTTCCCTCTTCGGCTTCCGGCGCTGCGGTTACGGTGATACTGCCGCCCAGAGATACATAATCGGAGGACAGTTTGGCTGTTGTTTGCGTTTGTTCTTCTCCTGTTTCTGTGCCTGATTCTGCAAAGGCTGTCAATCCTGCGGAAACACCGGTTGACAGAACCATGGTTGCCGCCAGCACGGCTACCAAAAAGCGCTTTTTCATTTTCAAAACCCCTTTGTTATTTTTTGAGCGGAGTGATTTGATAAGACTATCCGCTTTAACTTAAATATAGCACAATGATATCTATTTTTCAACTGAAATATTATTATTTTGTGAGATGTACCTGTCCGTCAATGCAATATTTACAGAAAATGACGTTCCTTCCGACTATAGAAGATGACTTCTTTTCCAATGAAGTTATCAGCAGCGAAACCGAAAATAAAGTAAGACGGCAGAGTAAAAACAGAGTGTTGACAGATGTACTGACAAATATATGCGGCTTGATATTTTCAGGGGAATGGTGTAGAATATAGTGCGGAAAGAAAATGATGATATGGAGCTGAAAATCGTGACAGAAGAAACAAAAAAGGAAATTGTCAGACTGAGAAAACAGATTATTGAAAACGAATTTTCACAACTGAACGATATGCAGAAAAAAGCCGCCCTTACCCTGAATGGTCCGTTACTGATTCTGGCGGGTGCAGGCAGCGGAAAAACAACTGTTCTTGTCAACCGTGTGGCGCATATTCTCAGATGGGGAAATGCGTACGAAAGTGACATGGTCTATGGTGAATACGCTCCGGAAGAGATAGCGATGATGCGTCTGGCGGCGGAACAAAAAGCAGTGCTGCCGCAGGAGCTGGCGGACAGACTTTCAGTAGACAGTGTCAAGCCGTGGCGGATTCTGGCGATCACCTTTACCAATAAGGCGGCAAACGAGCTGAGGGATCGTATCTGTCAGAAGGTAGGAGATCAGGGACGGGATATTTGGGCGTCTACGTTTCATTCCTGCTGCACCCGAATTCTGAGAAGATACGGCGACCTTCTGGGTTATACCAATCATTTTACCATTTATGATACGGACGATCAGAAGCATTTGCTGAAGGATTGTATGAAAGCGCTGGATATAGACGAAAAGATTCTTTCGCTGAAAAGCGTTATGGCAGAAATATCACACGCCAAGGATAATATGATCAGTACAGATGACTATCGTCAGCAGGCAGGCGCCGATGCAAGGCTGGGATCTGTTTCGAGAATATATTCCATGTATCAGAAAAGACTGATGGCGGCGGACGCAATGGACTTTGATGATATCATTGTCAATACGGTACTGCTGCTGCAGAAGTGTCCGGAGGTGCTGGAGCAATACAGTCGGCAGTTCTGTTATATTATGGTTGACGAATATCAGGATACGAACCGCATTCAATATCTGCTGGTACAGCTTTTGTCAAAGTATCATCAGAATTTATGTGTGGTAGGGGATGATGACCAGAGCATTTATCGTTTCAGAGGTGCTACGGTACGCAATATTCTGGACTTTGAAGATGATTACGAAAACGCCCGTACCATTAAGCTGGAGCAGAATTACCGCTCTACCCGTAATATCCTTTCTGCTGCTAACGGGGTGATCGGCAATAATTTTGAGCGCAAGGACAAGGCTTTGTGGACACAGAACGAACAGGGCGAAAAAATCATTGTTTATTCCGCTTCCGACGACAGAGATGAAAGCGACTATATTGCAGGTGAAATCAAGGCAAAAGCCGAAAAAGGTGCCAGATACTCCGATTTCGCCATTTTGTACCGCATGAATGCCCAGTCGCAGGGGATTGAGCGGTCTTTTGTACGCAGCGGTATCCCTTATCGTATTATCGGCGGCAGAAGGTTCTACGAGCGCAAAGAAATTCGTGATATGATTGCCTATCTTGCTGTCATAAGCAACCCCAGCGACAACATAAGATTAAAGAGAATTATCAATACCCCCAAAAGAGGGATCGGAGATAAAACCGTCAGTAATATCGAAGAGATCAGCGCTGTTCTGGGGCAAAGCATGATCGAAACCATGCGTCAGTCGCAGCAGTTTGAAGCGCTGAGCAAAAGCAGTAAAAAGCTGCTTGAGTTCTGTCAGATGACTGACAGCATGAACGAAATGCTGCAGCACCGGTCTGTTCATGAGATGTATCAGGAGCTGCTCAAAAAACTGAACTATGAAAATTATCTGATACAGTCCAATGACTATACCGAGGCGGCGGTTGAAAACGTGCAGCAGCTTGCCTCTGCCATTGCCGAATATGAAGAGGAAAACGGTGATGACGCAACGCTT
The DNA here is from genome assembly GCA_045221175.1 of Acutalibacteraceae bacterium. Lineage (GTDB taxonomy): Bacteria > Bacillota > Clostridia > Oscillospirales > Acutalibacteraceae > UBA1213. The sequence goes on from JBGUWM010000300.1 coordinate 8,584, forward strand.
CAGGGCTTTTTGGAAGAAACAGCGCTGATGACGGATATAGATTCTTATGACGACGGCGAGGACTGCGTCGTGATGATGACGCTGCATTCTGCAAAAGGGCTGGAATTTGAAAACGTCTTTATTCCCGGTATGGAAGAAAACGTATTCCCGGGTTATCAGTCTACACTCAGCGAGCATGATATGCAGGAGGAACGCCGTCTTGCCTATGTGGGTATTACCAGAGCGAAAAAACAGTTGTATCTGATTCATGCCGCCAGCCGTATGGTGTTCGGGCATACCAACCGCAACAGAGTTTCTCGCTTTATTACAGAGATTCCCGAAGAACTGATCGAAAACAAAAAACGAGTGATAACACCTGCTATGGTACCCGAAATGGAAATGCCTACCGCTCGTGCGGCACGAAGAGCGGATATTGCCAGCAGCCGTACCATAACCCCTGCCTTTGTTCAAAAAACGGCACAGTCTGCTCAGCACTATTCTGTTGGCATGAGGGTGCGGCACAAGGTGTTTGGTGAGGGAACCGTGCTTGATGTCAGACCGATGGCGTCTGATAATCTGCTGGAAATTGCCTTTGACCGTGTCGGTACCAAAAAACTGATGTCCGGAACAGCGCCGCTGACCGTGTTATCATAACGGAGGTTGAGACTATGCCCGCCATCGTTTCCCATTATCTTCTGGCGCACACTGTACTGGAAGAGCTGTCTGCTTCTTTGCCCGAACTGAATATCAACAGGAACGCCTTTTACTGGGGAGCGTCTGGTCCCGATCTGCTTTTCTGTCACAGGATGCTGCCCCATCAAAGGGGAAGAAGTCTGCATTCTTTCGGCTCCGAAATGCACAATAAGCCTGCTGACAAAATGCTGAATTATCTGGTCAGCTATGCCCGCCGCCGGAAAGACGATATTGCCATGAGTTATGCGCTGGGTTTTATCACGCACTATGCCTACGATTCCACAGCCCACCCTTTTATATTGTATTCTGCTGACGTAATGTCGTATCTTCACCCGGAAAAACACGCTTCTGTCTGGCATAATCAGATCGAATCAGCACTTGATTCGATCATGCTTTATGCTCGCAGGGGTCAGACGATTTCTCATTTCAAACTGCAAAGCGCCGCTGCGCTGGACCGTGAAGTCAATCTTTCAATTGCAGGGGCTTTGCAGGGATATCTTCTTTATGCGTTTGGCTGCGGTACTTATGTGTCGGAGATTGTTCAGGCGCAAAAGGACTGGCATTTTTCTTTAGCAGCGCTGAATGATTGTTACGGCGTGAAATATCAAATTGTTTCTCATGCCGAAAAGCTTATCGGATTATCTCCGATGCTGTCTCCTGTGTTCCGCAGAAATTGTCCCGATCTTTCCTATGATCCTGCCAATTTGCAGCATGCTCCGTGGTATAACGCTTTTTCCGGAACAGAGCACACCTTTTCTTTTCCCGAGCTGACAGAACAGGCTGAACAATTGTCATTAACGCTGATTTCTGCCGTTCTGTCCGGCAAAGCGCTCACGCCGGAACAGTGCTTCGCTTCCTTTTCCGGACATTAACCGGGTGCGTGACCGGTGCGTGACCGCACAGGACTATTCCGCTGACGGTGCGTGACCGCACAGGACGAGTCCGCTGACGTTCGCTAACGCTCACTCACATCATACCGATTCGCAACTTCAGTTCCGCAGGCGTCCGGCACGGGCAGCGGCAATCCGCCGCTGCCAATCACGCACACCGCCGTCACAGCCCCTAAAGGGCTGCTTGTGGCTGTTTTCTCTGAAATCGCATATTCAATTTACGCACTCACTTCACCGTGCCTACAATATGCATTGAGCATTAATGCCGCAAAAGCCTTCAATCAACGTTTTCGGGGTGCGTGACCGCACAGGACTATTCCGCTGTTACAAAATGCAGATTTGTCACTTCAATTCCGCTGCCAGTAAGACATTCCACCGTCACAAGCCTGCTGTGTATAAATGTTACAAAGATTCTTCAAACAAC
>JBGUWM010000301.1:0-2110 GCA_045221175.1 Acutalibacteraceae bacterium
TCAAAGATGTGGTTTCACCGGAACACAGCTCTGCCTGACCTACGATGACTACGTTGCCATATAAAGCATCGCCCACGGCCAATGTCAAGCTGTTGGAGTCGGAACAGCCGTTTTTGCTGACGGTTACATAGAATGTTGTCGGCTCAGTCAGATTCTTTGTGGTGATCTGATTGGTGTTTTGTCCTGATTGTATCAAGTTTGCAGGCTCTGAGCTCCACTCGTATGTCGCTCCTGAGAGCTGCGGCACTGACAGAGTGGTCGAGGCATTAAAATTCACATGCGGCGGGTTAGGTCCGGTGATTGTGACGTCAGGAATGGCATTGACAGTGACTGTCACTGATTTGTTGAGAGTGCTGTGTCCATCGGAAACAGTACATGTGAAAGTAGTGTTTCCAATCGCCGGATGCGCTGTCGTAGTCGCTGAATTCGGATAGTCAATCGGGCATGAAGGTGACGATGTCCATGAATATGTGTAATTGCCATATCCTCCTGTTGCTGTCGCTGTGAGGTTTGGTGTCGCATCACCGTCACAGAAGCTGGTGTTGTCGCTTGTCACGGTGGCGTTAAACTCGTTTCTTATCTGAATAGTCTTGGTCTTGGTGTCACCGCACTCGCCGTCGTTGCCTCCAGTGATTGCTACATAGTATGTCACCTGATAGTCACCTGGAGTAGCGTATGTATGTGTCGGGTTGGCTTGGTTGCTTGTGGTGCCATCACCGAAAGTCCATTGTCTTACGTTGATTTCATTAGTGTGCCCCGATGGATTCGTGGTCTCTGTGCCTGTAAACTGCACCGCCTGTCCAGCGACGGCATCTGTATTTGTGAAGTTAGCCGTCACATTAGGAAGCACAAACACGTTGATGTTTTCATCGCCGCTCTGTGTGCCAGCCACCACATGGCATGTGTATGAGCCGGCCATGGCGAGTGTGGCATTCTGACGTGTCCAGGTTCTTCCGTTATGTGTCTGGTTATCCGGACTCGTCCATGTGTATGAAGCGCCTTCAATGACATTAGCCTCAAGCACCAGATTGCTGCCGTAACAAGGTGTGTTGGCAGTTAAGAACGGCTCCAAAATAGAGCAGTCGGTGGTACCGGAACCTGATGTCTTACTGAAATTGATATTACATGGATGATTCGAGAAGTTAGTAATAACAAGTATATAATACTGACCACTCTGCGCATTATTAGGTATTTGACAGTTCTCTGTAGGATTCGGTGAGTAACTGCAACTGACGACTTTTGCACCAGTCAATCCGTTTGGACAAGGCGTAACAGGGTCATCAAAAGGGCCCCAACAACAGAAGTCAATGTCTTCGCCTGGTGTGCTGTACATATAAATCGTCATGCCGCCTGAATTCGACATTCTCATATAATACCATGCAGGATTAGGTCTTGTGGACAAACAATCATAATTAGGGCCTGATTCGCCAGATCCTGCATTAACACCTGCAGGAAACTGATACATACCATTGTCGGTACAGAAAGGGTCGGCAGTGGCACATTGGTTGTTCTGTCGGTCTTTGACGTATATATCCATCATCATTGATGCCATAAAACCATTGGGTAACTGCGATTTCCATACGTTATATAATTCACCAATCTCATCCTTCGACATGCTGTTGAACGACGCCGTTTCTTTGCCGTAAAAGTCGTTAAATGTGCTCTCAAGGTTAAAATCATAGCTGTCAGGATTGCGTTTTATATTGAAAACACCGTCGTTTTCGCTTATCGAAACAACAAAACGATCGTCATTATTCAATAGATAAATCAAATGCACCCTTTGCTCAAACAAACTGATTTTAGTCATGTCAAGCGTAAGGGCGTTATTTATTTTATCAAATCGATATAAATCCTTAAAATCCTGTGCTTTTACTGCTATTGAAAGCAATAATGCTAATATAAGAAACAGCGTTTTTTTCATTTTTTGCAATGACTTAATGATTAATCCAATCTGCAAAGATACTAAAAATTTTTTTCATAAGAAAAAAAATAGTTAGAAGTGGAATATTAACTTCTAACTTGTAAAAACTCAACGAGTTTTTGAACCGCTCTTCCTCTGTGCGAAATCTTGTTTTTCTCTTCCATTGACATTTCAGCGAACGACTCTTCA
>JBGUWM010000302.1:0-3082 GCA_045221175.1 Acutalibacteraceae bacterium
AAACAAAGTGCCTCGACTCCGTGCTTTGATCGAACAGGAAAAGCAGCTGGAGCAAGGCAGGTACAAGTACAAATATTATCACCAAAATAAAACGAAACAAAGGAGTTATGAAAGATGACCAATATATCAATCAACAAACTACACGAATTCAGAGACCACCCGTATCAGGTGCTCGACAATGACGAGATGAACAGCCTCATCGAAAGCGTACAGCAGCAGGGCATTATGACGCCGCTGATTGTACGACCGTTGGAAAACACAACCGACGAATACGAAATCATATCCGGACACCGCCGCTTCCGTGCGGCGCAGAAGGCAGGGCTTGCAGAAGTTCCTGCCTTTATTCGTCCCGTCAGCCGTGACGAGGCGGCGATTATGGTGGTGGACAGTAACCTCCACCGAGAGCATTTGCTGCCATCTGAGAAGGCTTTTGCCTACAAGTTGAAGTATGACGCGTTAAAAAGGCAGGGAAAGCGTACCGATTTAACTTCGTCCCAAGTTGGGACAAAGTTAAGGACAGATAAGATTATCGCCATTGAATGCGGTGAGAGCCGTAATCAAATCCAGCGCTATATCCGTTTGACTAACCTTATCCCGGAATTGCTTGAGCTGATGGATGAGGGCAAAATCGCCTTTTCCGTCGGTGTAGAATTGTCCTACCTCAGTGTTAATATGCAGTATTATCTGCTGGATATTATTGAGCGTGACGACTGCACGCCGTCCTATTCACAGGCGTTTCATATGCACAAGGAAATGCACAACGGAACACTCACAATGCAGTATGTTGACAAGCTGATGGCAACAGAGAAGCCAAATCAGCGTGAAATGCTGAAAATTCCCGCCGAGCGCGTTCGGGCTTTTGTTCCGAAGAACTACACCGTCAAGCAGGCAGAAGATTATATCGTCAAGGCGGTTGAACATTACAACAAATATCTGCGCCGCCAGCGTGACAGGGAGAGGTGAGATAAATGAAAACCGATATGAATGACCACACCAAGCAGTACCGTTTTATCGACGGACACCGCGTCTGTATCTCGTTTGCAAAAGAACCTAATACCGACTTATTCGGAAATATCAGGGGTATTTTGCTCACCTGCGCAGATACCTCGTACATTTGTCGGAGCGATCAATCTGTTGATAAAATGATGGTATCAGATAAGGAGGTATCGTAATGGAGAAAAACAGAGTTTGCTGTTTGTACCGTGTTTCGACGGACAAGCAAGTGGATTACGACAATAACAATGAAGCAGATATTCCGATGCAGCGCAAAGCCTGTCACCGCTTTGCGGACAAGATGGGTTGGACGATCGTTCATGAGGAACAGGAGGACGGCGTATCCGGTCACAAAATCCGCGCCGAGAACCGTGACAAAATACAGGCTATCAAAGAGCTTGCCCGCAAGGGCAAGTTCGATATCCTGCTTGTATTTATGTTTGACCGAATCGGGCGTATCGCCGACGAAACGCCGTTTGTTGTAGAATGGTTTGTCAAGAACGGTATTCAGGTCTGGAGCACGCAGGAGGGCGAACAGCGATTTGATAATCACATCGACAAGCTGCTGAACTATATCCGATTTTGGCAGGCTGACGGCGAGAGCGAAAAGACCTCTATCCGTACCCGGACAAGCCTCGGGCAGATGGTTGAGGAAGGTCACTATAAGGGCGGCAGCGCGGCGCTCGGTTACGAGCTTGTCAAAAGCGGCAGACTGAACAAGCGCAAGCACGAGCTTTATGATTTGAAAATCAATGAAGAAGACGCTGCAATCGTCCGTCTGATTTTCGATAAATATACCAAAGAAGGTATAGGCATCCAGCGGCTTGCTAATTTTCTGAACAACGGCGGTTACGCCAACCCTACAGGAAACCGTTGGTCGTACAACACCATACGCAACGTGCTTCATAACCCGACTTATACCGGTTATCTCAGAAGCGGAGACAGCCGCTCGCCGTTTATCCCCGAATTGCAGATTATCTCGCAGGAGCAGTTTGACAGAGCGCAGGAGATATTGCGACAGCGTGCTGATGTACTGAAAAACACACCGCGCGTACCGCTGAATATGAAAGGCAATGCGCTGCTGTCCGGCAATGTGTTCTGCGGACACTGCGGAGCTCGGCTTCACTTATCAACGGCGAACAAGTGTTACACCAAAGCCGACGGCACAAAGGTCAAAAAACCTCGAGTTCGCTATGTCTGTTACGGTAAGACAAGAAAGATAACGCCGTGTGAAGGGCAGTCCGCATATATACAACACAAGCTCGACAGTATGGTAGAGAAAGTCGTAAAAGAAATCTTTGACCGTATCAAAGGAATTCCAAAGAGCACCATCATCAATTCACGCTACAAGGAGGAGCTGACGGTCAGAAAAGCCAGTCTCAAACGCGCTCAATCCGATTACGCCAAAGAGCTTGAAAAGCTGAACAAGCTGAAAGCAGAGGTTGTGAAGTCGATTCAAGGCGAAAGTGCCTTTTCACAATCTATGTTGGCAGGACTTGTCGAGGATTCCGAAAAGAAATGCGAATCGCTCAAAGCACAATGCGAAAGAGCGGAGAGCGAGGTTGAATCCTCAAAGAGCCTTATCAAAGACCTCAACGAACAATACGACGAGATCATTTCTTGGTCGAGCCTGTACGACAGCGCTTCTATTGAGGCGAAGAAAATGATCGTCAATTCGATGATCAAACGAGTTGATGTTTACCGCAACTATGAATTGAATGTAGAGCTGAATATGAATATCCGCCAATTCTTCCTCGGAATGGAAGAAAGCGAGAGTATTCCATTTACGGCATAACAGAGCAAAAAAATTATCCGCCTGTTCATAATGAACAGGCGGATTTTTTTTGGTGGACCATAGGGGGATCGAACCCCTGACCTCCAGATTGCGAACCTGGCGCTCTCCCGGCTGAGCTAATGGCCCTTGTTTGGTTGCGGCGGTGAGCCGCTGTTTTTGCACTATTTGATATTATAGCACAGTATTCAAAAATTGACAAGATATTTTAGAAAAATTTTTTCGGAGAATATTTGTCACAATTCGCTGTATCGTATTGCAAAACAAAAGGATAGATGATAGAATAATAGATACCTT
>JBGUWM010000303.1:0-2813 GCA_045221175.1 Acutalibacteraceae bacterium
CCGCCATGGCCGTAGAGTAGGTAAGCAGCGCCTTGTGCCTTTACAAGCATAGGTTTCCGCGATACCCCTCCCCAAACCGTACTTACACCTCTCAATGTATACGGCTCTCCATTGGTTGTACATTCGTGCAGGCAATTCCGTTGTGCAGATTATGATGGCATTTTTCACACAGAACGATTGTCTTTCGCCTGCGAGCTAGCATAACCTGTTCCAACATTGATTTTCCTTTGAGATCCTTCAATCTATGCACGTGGTGAATTTCATAGTTTTTGCTGTCTGTGTTGCCGCAGAGTTCACATTGCTTAGCCAGCAAACGGCTCTCAAAGGAACTATGAGTTTTAATTGTCTGCGGGACAGCATGGGGAATTTCATCTATGACCTCTTTTGGCGCTTTACATTCCTGATATTTGGCGAAGTACATGTATTTCTTGCCCTTTCGGCTTTCATACGGTATGCACCAGCCACCTTTACCGTCTTTGAACTGTTCTCGTATTTTTCCTACTGAGGATTTATGTTTCGAGGCCAGTGTCATCAGACAGCTGTATTCCATCAGATATGCAAAGTAACCCAATTTGCCGTAGTTGCTTGCAATTCCGTAGTAATTGCAGATTCCCCGCAACTCAGCGTTATACACCATGACGATTTCCAGATCAGTCATTGTCACAAGGGCACCACGATGCACCGGACGTAATGCTCCGTCTGCCCACATGACTGCTTTCCGGTTGAAAAGGTATTTTTCAATCTTATCGGTGAGGGGCACATTCAATTCCACTTTATTGCTGAGTGTACGTTGACTGAATCCCTGTCCACCGTTTTTGATTTGTCCGTTTCTTCTGACGCACACGTCATAGCCCAGAAATCGTGCATACTGAGAGCTGTGTGTGATCAGCGTCTTTTCGTCACTCAATTCCAATTTCAGCTTGTTTGCCAGAAAGGTTTTGATTTCTGCCTTTATGTTTTCTGCATCTTCTTTGCTTCCAACAACGCCGACGAGAAAATCATCAGCATAGCGCACATAGTTAATGCGCTTGTCTGTTTGCGATTTTGCAGGAAGTTTCATCATCTGCGCTCGCTTTTCTTTTTGTTCCTTTCGCAGGGAAGCAATTCTGCTTGGGTCAGATTCATTTTTAAGAAGCTTGCTGATATGATGAACTCTACCTGCAATATGCGTGTATTCAGGTGTGAAAACTCTATCCTTAGGCTTGTCGAAACCTGCCTTCATATCTGCCATGAACTTGTCCAATTCATGAAGATAAATATTCGCAAGTAATGGTGAAATAATCCCGCCCTGCGGTGTGCCGCTTAGGGTTCGATTATATTTCCAGTCCTCCAAATATCCGGCTTTTAGCATCATATTGAGTAGTTGGATTATTCGGGCGTCTTTGACTTTCTCATACACAAGGGCGGTTAATTCCCCGTGGTCTATATGGTCAAAGAATCCTTTTATGTCTCCTTCTACAAACCATCTAACACCGGGATAGCCGTGTTTGATGTCTTTGAGTGCTGTATGACAACTTCGATTCGGCCTGAATCCATGGGATGATGGAATAAAGATCGGCTCATATACTGCTTCCAGTATCATTCGCAAAACTTCTTGCACCAATTTGTCAGTAAATGTCGGGATACCGAGTGGTCGCAGTTTTCCATTCTTCTTGGGAATGTATGTTCTACGTACCGGAGAAGGCCTGTATGTGCCATCTTTCAATGATTGAATGATTGCCATGACTTTCTTCTCGCTGAACCCGTCAGCAGTATCGTCATTTACGCCCTTGGTAGCCGCTCCGTTGTTAGCATACAGATGCTCGTATGCCAGATAATAAATATCCGGTCTGAGCATATACCGGAAAAGCCGAGTGAATTTCACCTCCTTGTTTGATTTTGATGCCTGACGGATGTTTTCCAATATGGCTGCCGTTGGTTTCATGGTAGATTTCTTGCTCTGTTCCATGTGAGGTATTCCTCCCTAATCAGCTTTCTTATTGGAAAATACCAACTGCGCCCCTTCGCCATGTGATGGGCGTTATCCATCGCGGACTACTATGGGCGCTCCGTTGCCATATCAGATTTTCAGTGACGAATCACATAGCCGTTTCCGGTATTCTGACTTAGGCAATCCCCGGTTAACGTTGATGTTAGGTTGTAGGCTGTCGGAGTCGCTTTCGTTCCCTTAGCACTGGTTCTCCAGCGCGTCATGTGATGTAATTGATAACCCGTATGTCGAATTCTGGTAACATACGTTCATCACATCAGAGGTTTCAGACAGGTTTCCTCTGTCCTCCCGGTAACGGAGACAAGAAACTCACGTTCAACAATTCAGTTTGTTCCTCATGCCTACTTCTCATTGCGGTTCAGTCGTGCTATACTGTCTCAAGCAACTTACCGCTTTCCTGCCATGCTTTGTTCCCGTAACAGCTCTATGTCTGCATCCGGCTTTCGCCTTTCGGTAAAGCAGGTTGGGTACCGCGTTATCATGCGGTGTGGTTCCTTAGGCCACTTTCATCAACGCCCTATCCGGGCGCACGAACTCCACTGGGTTGGCGTAGTAAGCGCCTTTTTCACTGTGGTGCACGCCGATGGTGATCATCTTTCCGCTTCCGCGCCGTTTCTTCACCGAACCAGTGTGAATGGAAGAATGCAGGGCATCCGTGATGATCTTCGGGTCTGTGCTGGCGTTGTGAAGCATCTGCTGTTCAATGGGAACAGCGCCTGCTTTCAGGGCACGGTTCACACCGGGACCCTGATCCAGCGCGTAGGCCATATTGGTCAGATCATTCTTCAGGTCATCAAAGCCCTGGAGTTCAATTGCCATACTC
>JBGUWM010000304.1:0-4012 GCA_045221175.1 Acutalibacteraceae bacterium
TAAACGATGATAGTGATATATTCCTTGTCAGAGATAAGGATAATCATTTTGACGAAAATGCCGTCAAGGTTATCGCAGATCGTCAACATATTGGGTACCTGAAATCAGGTATTGCACAGCAGATTGCACCTCTCCTCGATCAGGGTAAAACTGTGGATGTAGAATTGCTTGAGATAACAGGTGGAGAAGGAAAGTATTATGGGTGTAACATTGAATTGACCGTATTTAATTAATCAATTTAGGAAGTGACTGACACGAAAGCCAACCTTGACTGCATCAGGGACGTGCTGTGCTACATATACAATAACATTGACAATATGGAGAGAATACGTTTTGAAAACATTGTCGCCTCTTGCAGCGGATACTCAAACGATGAGCTTTCAAGTGTCCTGAACAGTCTGGTCAAGGCTAAAATGGTGAATGTGCTTCCTATACCAAAACTTGTGATAACTGATATTACAGCCGACGGCGTTACGTGCATGAGAAATCTGGCGGAATAAAAAAAGCCCCGCCGGAGCGGGAATATTGATAATCTATTTTGATTTTGTGTACACGTTAAATATATTCTGGGTATACTTTTTGTATGGTGCTACAAAACTGTTACAGTCCATTTTTTCTATTGATTATATTGCTCATAATAGAGTATAATATATTTGGAGGATGGTTATTACCTGCCCTTCGTATAGATTTCGATTAAGGTACTGTGACTGTTATAGCACAGTGCCTTTAGTTTTAGGAGTTGATTATAATGCTGCGAGGCATGGTTTTTGTTGAAAAGATTTTTTTGACCAAAATTTAAGATTTGAAAACAAGCTTGTTTCGGGTCAATAACCAAATATCGACACTAAACAATAATCCCTGCAGGCACTTTATGCTGACGGGGATCATTGAATCAGAAAGGAGCTGAGGATATGCAGTGTAAAAAATGCAAAAAAGACATTCCGGACGGTTCCACATGGTGCTGCTGGTGCGGGAAAAAGCAAGTAGTGCAGCAGGTGCGCCACAGAAAACGTGCTCACGGAACTGGTACGATCCGTAAGGACAGCCGGAACAAGAACCCATACATTGCCTATGCGCCCGCCACAAGCCATGGAGCAGGACGAACATATATTGGATCCTACCCGGATGTAAAGTCCGCGCAGGAAGCAGTCGAGCTGTTTATAAAGAACGGCAGACCGGAGCTGCACAATGCGACACTGTCAGATATATATCAGCTGTGGTCAGTGACGCACTACCAGCAGATCTCCGATCCGACCACCTACAAAGCCATGTGGAAGCGTATGGAACCCATAAAGGACATGAAAATGAGTGATCTGCGTACTGCACACCTTCAGCCGATAGTGAACGCTGCCACGTCAAAGTCCGCAGCATCAAAGATAAAGTCACTTGCCCTTATGCTGTGCCGGTACGCAGTCGAAAATGACATTGTCAACAAAAACTACGCCGAATTCATCAAGATACCCAAGTATGAAAAAAACGAGAAGATGATTTTTTCCGCAGAGCAGATCAGCCTGCTCTGGCAGCACAGCAGCGATAAGCGGATACAGGTGATACTATCGATGATATACATGGGTTTCCGACTGGGCGAGATCATCATACTGACTCCGGAAAACATCCACCTTGACGAAGGATATGTCGTAGGAGGAATCAAGACCGAAGCAGGAACGAACCGTGTCATACCTTTTCCTTCAAGCATCCCGGAGATCGCAAAGTTCTTCGGTTCATGGATTGCAGAATGCGAGAGCGGCAGGCTCTTCCCGATGGACGAAAAGCAGTTCCGCCACACATACTTCTATCAGCCCCTTTCTGAGCTGGGACTGATCAACGGAAAGCTGCGATCCGGATGCGGCAATTCCTGGGTGTTCCCGGACAGGCACCATCTGACACCCCACAGCACACGTCATACTTTCGCTTCTCTTTCGGCCGCTGCCGGTATGCGTCCGGATAACCTGCAGAAAATAATCGGTCATGCAGACTACTCCACCACAGCAGATATTTACATTCACAAGGACATTTCCGAGCTGAGAGCAGAAATGTCCAAATTAAAAAAGTAAAAGATTGTGCGTAAATTGTGCGTAATGAAAAGCAACAAAAAATATCCCGCTCCTGAAACACGCATCAGAAGCGGGATTTTTGAGTGGAGACTATTGGACTTGAACCAACGACCTCTTGCATGTCAAGCAAAATAAAACTTGCTGTTTATGCGGAAGTGCCGATAAGAAGCGGGTTTATATACTCTCAGTGTCTCGGATTTCTTTCAGATTGTGCGTAAGATTGTGCGTAATTAAAATCGAGCAAGTACCCCCGCCGGAAAATCTATTCCGACGGGGGTGTTTTTGGTTTATCTCAAAATCTCATTCACCCTGTTCTGCACCGCCTGATAGTCATAACCCGCCTGCCGCAGAAGACACTCTCTTTCATCCCCCACGTCCCAGTCGCCGTTGATGACCTCATGCGCCAGCTGGTCGATAGTCTTCCGGGCAGACTTCTGCGTGAAGTTCAGGGCTATCCATCCCTTTGTGCCGTCATATTCCGTCAGACCCCAGCTGTACTTTGTGTCTGAGGTCATGCGTGATATATGGACTGTACTTCCGCAGGGAACGGCACCGAGAATTTTGTAGCTTGTGCCGGCACCGGAACGGATGTTCACACCGTCATCCGCAGTGACCGTGACGTCAAAGTTGACTGCCTGTGAAGAGTAGAGCTGGCTGATCTGCTCTGAGGGCTGAGATTTCGGCTTTGTGCTTGTGCCTGTCTGTGTTCCTGCCGGCTTGCTGTCGGTCTTTTTATCCTCTGCCCAATACGGACGATAAAAGGCATACACGCTGTCACTGCTGAGATAACGGGTCTTGCGCTTGAAGGTAGATGTCCCTGCCCAGTCGGAGCCCCAGCCGTCTACGTTACCTTCAAGTGTCGTCAGCTCGTCACCATCAACGGCTTCTACCGTGCCTACATGGTCGGCGTGGTATTTATCGGTATAGCTCCCGCCGTACCGGAAGAAGATCAGGTCTCCGGACTGTGGCGTTCTGCTCCCCTTTCTGAACCACACACCGTACTTACCATCGGAATAACGCGGAATGTCTCCGGCGCCGCCCTGTACTTCATTCATATATTTCCCGATGAATCCGCAGTCTTTCATAATGGCGCTTACGGCAAATGCGCACCAGTCGCACACGAAGCCTATTTTCAGCTTCTGAATACATACACCGTATCCGGTTTCTCCGATATATGTTCCGGCCTGCTGTATGAATTTTTCTCTGTCAGCCATTGTTTTCTTCCTCCTTTATTTCGGGCAATCCTGCCACAGATGTCAGCAGTGACAGGATCGCTGCCACCGCTGCCGTTGAGCATACCGTCAGCCAGTCCACTGATCCGACAGTAGCGCCGACCCCGATCATGGCAACGCCTGTCTGTGCCATGGTTTTCACAGCTCTGATCCCGGCCGCCTTTATCCAACATTTTGTCTTACTGCTCATGACGTTTTCCCTCCAGATCACTGAGCCTGTGGTTGGCTACTTTCTGCCGCTCCTCCACAAGCTCCATTCTTTCTTCAAGCTTGTAGGTTCTTTCGATGACCATGTTGTGCTTGTCCTGCTTCTTTTCCAGCTCCTGAAGGCGGTAATTCGTCAGCTTACTTGATGTGACGATGCCGGCAAAGGTGCCTATCAGTGAGCCCGCCAGAGCAAGGACAGCACTAAAAATTGTCGGGTCCATTGGTATCACCCCTTTTTATCAGGCGTTCTACTTCATAGCGAATTCTCTCCGGCACATCATCCGGTGTTTTCAGTCCCCGACATATCAGGTCGGCGTATATTTTTGCCATCTTCCTCTCTCCTATCCCAGCATTTCATAGAGCTCGCACAGTGCCAGCTCTGTATCGATCAGCTTCTGCTCCAGAGCGGCGTGATCCCGTGTCTGCTTTGCTATGTATTCGTTCTTGCCGTACTGCACACAGTCATACTCGTAGCCGTGGAACCCGTATTCTGTTCCCTCGTTTTCGGTGATCTCCCGT
>JBGUWM010000305.1:0-6573 GCA_045221175.1 Acutalibacteraceae bacterium
AGGTATGGCGGAATTGGCAGACGCGCATGGTTCAGGTCCATGTGAAAGCAATTTCATGCAGGTTCAAGTCCTGTTACCTGCACCAAAGGGACAGTTATCCGAACTGTCCCTTTTCTCATGCCATAATTTCCGAAAATGCCCGAAAATGGCTTGAATACTGAGGTTTTGATATCTCTCATAATCAAGTTGGATTTCTTTCGGTAAGCGTGAAACAGGATAAAATGCTGTCATTTTTGCAACCATATGCAGTCAGTTTTGCTGTCAGAATGGCAGGTTTTATCAACAAATATAAGAGAATTTACCCACAAACTGCTGTCAATTTGCTTCCAACAGCAGGAAAATGTAGAAAAACTATCGGCGGACTATTGTTTCTATTAAAATAAAAAAGCAGAGCTGTTGTTTCAAAATAGCTCTGCTTTTATCATTTTCTAATTCTCACAAAGGATTGAATTTTATCTGACAAAATGTTACAATATATTCATATAGATTTTCTTAACGTGAGGTGAACGACATGACTCCGGAAGCGAAAGCCCGTCAGATTATTGACAAAAAGTTGATTCAATCCGGTTGGCTTATCCAAGACTTGCGGCAGATAAATCTCTCGGCAGGTGTTGGCGTTGCTGTGCGCGAATTCCCTACAAGCACCGGACCTGTTGACTATGCACTTTTTGTAGGTGGGCGTCCTGTCGGTGTGTTGGAAGCCAAGAAAACGGATTCTGGTGAAAACCTCACAACCGTTGAGGAGCAATCCTCACGTTACGCTCACAGCACCCTGAAATATGTCGGTTCGGATTATCGGATTCGCTTTGCCTATGAAGCGACGGACAAGCTGATTCGTTTTACCGACTATAACGATATCAAATTCCGTTCACGCAAAATTTACTCTTTTCACCGTCCCGAAACGTTACGGTACTATCTTTCTCAGCCCGATACTATCCGCAATTATATGAAGCAGTTTCCTCCGCTTGATGAAACCGGCTTCCGCAAGTGTCAAATCACCGCCATAAAAAACCTTGACCGATCTCTTGCCGACAATCGCCCAAAGGCGCTGGTTCAAATGGCGACCGGCGCAGGAAAAACCTTTACCGCTATCACAGCGGCATACCGTATGCTCAAATACGGCAGAATGAGAAGGATTCTGTTTTTGGTTGATACAAAAAGTCTCGGTGAGCAGGCGGAGCGTGAGTTCCTTGCCTACACACCGAATGACGACGCGCGTTCCTTTTCTCAACTATACGGCGTTCGTCGTCTCAAAAGCTCTTATATCCCGGGTGATGTGCAGATCTGCATCAGCACCATTCAGCGTATGTATTCGATCCTGCGCGGTGAGGATTTGGACGAGAGCGCCGAGGAAGTCAATTTTGCCGAGCTGAAAACCGCCAATAAACAGCCGCGAAAAGAGGTTGTATATAACGCAAAATATCCGCCTGAGTTTTTCGACTGTATCATCGTGGACGAGTGCCACCGCTCCATTTATAACGTGTGGAGCCAAGTGCTTTCCTACTTTGATTCTTTTATTATTGGTCTGACCGCTACACCCGACAAACGCACCTTTGCTTATTTTAACCAGAATGTTGTCAGCGAATACTCGCGCGAGCAGGCGATCGTGGACGGCGTTAATGTCGGTGAAGATATTTTCCTGATCGATACCGAGGTTACCAAGAACGGCGCGCACATCATGAGACAGATGATTGAAAAGCGCAACCGCCTTTCACGTGAGCAGCGTTGGGAGCAACTCGACGAGGATTTAGACTACAAAGCGCCGCAGCTTGACCGCGATATCGTCAACCCGAGCCAGATCCGCACCGTGATCCGTACCTTCAAAGAAAGCTTGTTCACGGTTCTTTTCCCACGCAGAAAAGAGGTTCCAAAGACCTTGATCTTTGCTAAAACCGACAGTCACGCGGACGATATTATTCAAATCGTGCGTGAGGAATTCGGCGAGGGCAACGACTTTTGCAAGAAGATCACCTATAACGCCGAGAATCCCGAATCGGTTCTCAGCAAGTTCCGCAACGACTACAATCCGCGCATTGCCGTCACAGTGGATATGATCGCCACGGGAACGGACGTCAAGCCGATCGAGTGTCTGATATTTATGCGCGACGTGCGCAGCAAGAATTACTATGAGCAGATGAAAGGGCGCGGCACACGCACCTTGTCAAAGGACGACCTGCAAAAGGTCAGCCCGTCCGCAACGGAAAACAAAGACCATTTCGTGATCGTAGACGCCGTGGGCGTTACCAAATCGAAGAAGTCGGAAACACGCACCTTGGAGCGCAAGCCCTCTGTTTCGATGCGCGAGCTGATGTTCAATGTCGCCTGCGGCAGAAAGGACGAGGACACGCTGACCTCGCTTGCCAACCGCGTCATCCGTTTGAACAGTCAGATGACCAACGCCGAACGCCGCCGGTTTGCCCAAACAGTCGGCGCCAACGCCGGACAGATCGCCGAAAATCTGTTGAACGCCTTTGATGAGGATGTCATACGCGCAAAAGCGCAGTCGGATAACAAGGTGGATATCCCCACCGACGAACAACGGCAGCAGGCAAAAACGGAGCTGATCGCACAGGCAGTTGCGCCGTTCCAGAATCCCGAAGCGCGTGAATTTATCGAGAATGTGCGCCGCAGTCACGACCAGATCATTGATAATGTCAATATAGATACGGTGCTGTTTGCCGGCTTCGATACCCAACGGGAAGAAAACGCGGACAGAGTGCTCAAAACCTTCCGCGAATTTATAGAAGAAAACAAAGACGAGATCATTGCCCTGCGCATTATCTATAACGAGCAGTACAAAGACCGTCCCATGCTGATCGACGGCTTGAAAAAGCTGTATGAAAAGCTGAAAACCAAGGGCGTCACCGTGGAGCGCCTGTGGGATTGCTACGCGATCAAACAACCTGAAAAGGTCAAGCGCGGCGCCATGGCGCAGCTCACCGATCTGGTGGCGATGGTGCGCTTTGAAATGGGCTACACAAACAACCTCGCGCCGTTTGCCGACAGGGTGAATTACAACTTCATGCAGTGGACGCTGCGTCGCAACGCCGGTGCGGTGCATTTCACCGACGAGCAAATGGAATGGCTGCGCCTGATCAAAGACCACATCATTTCGTCCCTCAGCATAGAGCCGGACGATTTGGAATTGAATCCCTTCGACCGCAAAGGCGGCTTGGGTAGGTTTTATGAGGTGTTCGGCGACAGTTACGAAGAAATTTTGCATGAGATGAATATTGAATTGGTGGCGTAAAGGAGAAAGAATGAGTCAAAATAATATTTCTGATATTGAATTAAATGCGCTGAATAAAGTTATTTCATATGTTGCTGGAAGTTACAAAGAAACAATCAGCGAAGTAGAAACAGAACTTGCAAAAGAGTGTTTGAAGAAGTTTGCTGATAATGCGCCTAAGTGGAACGACGAGCAAAAGAAGCAATTCAAATCTCTTGTGGATATGTTACAAAATCCTTGTAAATTGTATTAGGTGATTTTAATATGCAGTTTAAATCAATTAGATTACTGAATGCTTGTGATGTGTACCAACCAAAAACTATAGCAACTAAGTATTTTGTCCCTGATGGAAAATATACCGTTTATGGTGCAAACGGTGAAATTGGTCAGTACGATGAATACAACCACGAAGAACCAGAGGTCTTAATGGCGTGTAGGGGTGCTACTTGCGGAACGATAAATGTCTCAAAACCTTTTAGTTGGATAAACGGAAACGCAATGGTTATACACCCGAATGGTACGGTTCCTCTACGCAAAGATTATCTCAAATATTATCTTATGTCAGTTAGTAAAGATAGTATCATCTCCGGTACAGCACAGCCACAAATAACAAGACAGAACCTAAAAGATTTTCAGATTGTTATTTGTGATTTAGATGATCAACAAAAAATAGTATCTCAAATTGAAGAATCCCTTTCTCAGCTCGACAACGCGGTTGAAACGCTGAACAAAACTAAACAGCAGTTAGAAATCTACCGTCAGGCAGTGCTGAAAGAGGCGTTTGAAGGAAAGATGACTGCTTCATGGAGAAATAAAAACTCTATTGCATATTCAGGATTAGTCAGTGCCGCTCGAAGCGAAAGAGACAAACTGATACATAAAATGAAACTTAGAAAACTTAAATATGAGTGGAAAGATGATATCAGTTTACCTAATATCCCTGATGTCTGGGAGTATGCTCAAATTGGCGACATAGCTTGGTCAATTAAAGATGGTCCCCATTATAGTCCCGAATATACTGAAACAGGAGTACCGTTTATAACAGGTGGTAATGTTCGACCTTCCGGAGTGGATTTTGATTCAGCAAAAAGAATATCCCCAGAATTATATGAAGAATTATGCAAGCGGTGTAAACCTGAAAAAGGAGATATGCTATATACTAAAGGTGGCACTACTGGTATAGCAAGATTGAATACATATGATATAGAGTTTAGTGTATGGGTTCATGTAGCTGTAATAAAATATGTAGATATACTTTATCCTGAGTATTTTCAACATGTACTAAACTCTCCTTTGTGTTATCAACAGTCTCAGAAGTATACTCATGGTGTAGGCAACCAAGATTTAGGCTTGACTCGTATGATAAACATCATCTTTCCATTATGCAGTATAGAAGAACAAAAACAAATTGTGCTTGAACTTGAGTCAAGACTGTCTGAATGTGAAAACATCGAAAAAACCGTCAATCAATCGTTACAGCAAGCCGAAGCATTGCGGCAGAGTATTTTAAAACAAGCATTTGAGGAGGATTTATGAAAAAAAATAAAGGTTATTGGATTTACTCTATTGTAGCAATTATTTTTGGCATGAGTCTGTTTGCATTTTTTGCTTATTTGATTTATGACTTAATAATCAAGCTCTCTGAAAAAGATTTCTCAAATAATACTGTAATTCAGGCTCTGATAACACTAATTATTACTGTATTTTTAGGTGGCTATTTTTCAAAATGGCTTGAGCGACGAAACACAAAAAAATTAGAATTAATGAAGATTCAGAATGAAATTGCACTGACACTTGTTGATTTATCATCGGCAATGATTTATTCACCTGACGACGAATTGATATGTCAGGCGATTGTTAAAGAATCCAGTAAGGTCAAGCTTTATTTTGATGACGAAACCTTAAGAACGCTAAATGATTTTATCAAAGCAGAAAACAAAAAAGAGTTTTATGACCCACTTATTGATTGTTTAAAGAAAAAAATAAAGTAAAAGGATATGTAATATGAGCCCTTCAATTACTGATTGGATTATGGTGGTAATTACTGCTATATATGTAGTAGCAACAATCGCTATTTTTCGCGCCAATAAGAAATCCGCAAAAGCAGCAGAAAAGCAAATAGAACAAACAAAAAAACAACTTGAAGAATCAGAATGGCAGTTTATGGAAAGTCAAAGGCTATCATGTATTCCTTTCCTTCAACTTGAATTGGAAGAAAAAACACATAACGGGTCGTTTGAAATAGTATTGCTTCCAGATTGTTACAATCCTAAAACAGGAGCTTATGAGGTATCAGGCGGCGATTCCTTTTATTTTTGGCTTAAAAACATCGGAAACGGTTCTGCAACAAATCTAATCTATACGTGGACTTATTTAGATGGAGATTCTAAAACAAACGTGATGCCAATAAACGGATTGATGAACCGAAATTCATTTCCTGTTGCGTTTTATGTTGATTCTCAAAAAAGAATAGAAGGCACTCTGGAATGGGGGTTTTCAGATATGATTGGTAACGAATACTCCCAAAAAGTGAATCTGAGTTTTGAAAACGGAAAAGTTACAAAATTAGAAAACGATATACCAAAGTAAAAGAAGGAAGAATCATGCCTGATCAAACATCAACCATCATTTCAAAAGTATGGGGGCTGTGCAATCCGCTCAGGGACGACGGGTTATCCTACGGCGACTATCTGGAACAGCTCACCTACCTGATTTTCTTAAAAATGTCCTATGAATATTCCAAGCCGCCGTAGAAGCGCAACGTCGGTATTCCCGAGAGCTGCACTTGGGCGGATATGAATACGCTCAAAGGCGCGGAGCTGGAGGAAAAGTATAAAGCTATCCTTGAAACGCTCGGCGAGCAGGGCGGTATCCTCACCAAAATCTTTCAGGGCGCTACCAACAAAATCAATAACGCCGCCATCCTCTACCGTGTCGTGCAGATGATCGACAAGGAAAACTGGGTGTCTATGTCCTCTGACGTCAAGGGTGAGATTTACGAGGAACTCCTGAAAAAGAACGCCGAGGATATCAAAAGCGGCGCCGGTCAGTATTTTACACCGCGTCCGCTTATCCGTGCCATGGTGCGCTGCGTCAGCCCTGAACCGATGAAAACCATTGCCGACCCGTGCTGCGGCAGCGGCGGTTTTTTCCTTGCGGCGCACAGCTTTATTGCGGAAAACTTCACGCTTGACCGCGAGCAAAAGGATTTCCTTAAAAAGCACACCTTCTACGGCAATGAGATTGTCCCCGCTACCTAATGTCTACTGAACAAACCCCAATTTCAAACTGCGGAAAAGCAACGCTAATATCTCCGCCCTCAACTTCTCGATCCTCCTCAGATT
>JBGUWM010000306.1:0-14106 GCA_045221175.1 Acutalibacteraceae bacterium
CGGGTGTCCAGTGGACACCTCTGCGAAGCAGAAGCACCGACCGAGCCGGCAGGCGAGACCCGGGGGACATCGGTGATTGGTTATATCGTCTGAGTGAAAACACAAACTGAACAAAGAAAAGAAAAAGAGAAATAATATCCGAAAAAAAACAAAATCCGCTTTACTTTACTTGTCGAATATAGTAAAATATAATAAAATAATATAAACAACAGGAGTGTGTGAATATTATGACGCCAAAATACAACAGGGTTTTATTAAAACTCAGCGGTGAATCTCTCGCAGGTGATGAGAAACATGGTATTGACTTTGATACAGTACTGCGTTTTTGTGAGCCGATCAAAAAATTGAATGATATGGGTGTTGAAATAGCAATTGTAGTCGGTGGAGGTAATTTCTGGAGAGGTCGTTCCAGCGGAAAAATGGACAGAACAAGAGCCGATCATATGGGAATGCTGGCGACAGTAATCAATGCTTTAGGTGTATGTGACGCTTTGGAACAACTTGGTCTTGAGGTCAGAGTGCAAACTGCAATTGCCATGCAGCAGGTCGCAGAACCATACATCCGCAACAGAGCTATCAGACATCTGCAAAAGGGAAGGATTCTTGTGTTCGGTTGTGGTACCGGCAATCCTTTCTTTTCGACAGATACTGCTGCGGCATTGCGTGCAGCAGAGATTGAAGCCGATATTATTCTGAAAGCGACTATGGTTGACGGTGTATATGATTGTGATCCCAAAACAAATCCGGACGCTAAGAAATATGATGTCATATCATTTCATGATGTGTTAAACAATGATCTGAAAGTAATGGACAGCACTGCGGCTGCGATCTGTAAAGACAACAAATTACCTATCATGGTATTCAGTCTTGAGAATCCAGATAATATTGTTGCGGCAGTCTGTGGGGAAAATGTAGGTACTTTAGTTGAACCATAAATCCTACGAGATGAAACGAAATCTTGATTATACCCGTCAGATATAAATTTTTTTCATAATGGAGGTCACAATTATGAACACAGTGATTAAAAACACAGATGATAAGATGAAGAAAACCTTGGATCATTTAGAAACCGAATATTCCGAGATTCGTGCAGGTCGTGCTAATCCGGCAGTTCTTGACAAAGTAAAAGTTGATTATTACGGAGCACCCACAGCCATTAACCAGTTAGCAGCAGTTTCTGTTACAGAAGCGAGAACTCTGGTGATACAGCCATGGGATACTTCTGTACTGCGTAGTATAGAAAAAGCAATCCAGACATCTGATATCGGAATCAATCCCCAGAATGACGGAAAAATCATCAGAATGATTTTTCCGCCTCTGACAGAAGACAGACGTAAAGAGATTGTTAAAGAGATTGCCAAAATGGGTGAAGACGCCAAAGTTGCCGTACGTTCCATTCGCCGAGAAGCCATGGATAAGCTGAAGGCAATGAAGAAAAAGAGCGAGATCACAGAAGATGATCAGAAAACCGGTGAGAAAAAGATTCAGGATCTGACCGACAAACATATCAAGACGATTGACAGCATGACAGAAAAGAAGCAAAAACAGATTATGGAGATCTGAACAATTAAAAAAACAGGAACAGAGTTTTATCAGAAGAAACAAGCGATAAAATGAGTTAAAAGAATAGTCTGAGAGATAATGCGGCAGAGCTGTTTTATTTCTCGGCTATTCTTGTTATGGTTGAGGTGATAAGCTTGAAAAAAACGGAACAAATGCTGTACATTCCCGAACATATTGGTATCATTATGGATGGAAATGGTCGTTGGGCAAAAAAAAGAGGTCTTCCTCGTCCGGTGGGACATACTTATGGTGCTAAAACATTTAAGAATATAACCCGTTATATCAGCAAACAAGGTGTAAAGTATCTGACTTTATACGCTTTTTCAACAGAAAACTGGAAACGCCCATTGGAAGAAGTCAATGCCATTATGAAAATATTCCGCCAATATTTGATGGACGCCTTGACGGATTTCAAGGATGACGATATAAAAGTTACCTTCATAGGAGACAGATCGGCTTTTGCGCCGGATATTATACAGCTTATTAACGAAACCGAAGAGGTTGCGAAAAACCGTCAAGGAATGCAGTTGAATATTGCCATGAATTATGGCGGAAGAGATGAAATTTTGCATTCAATCAAGAGAATTTGTAATGAAATTGCATCAGGCAGGCTAAATGCTGACAGTCTTACAGAAGAAGATATTGCAAAGGGATTGTATACTGCCGGGATCCCGGATCCTGACTTGATTATCCGTACCGGCGGCGAACACCGGTTGAGCAACTTTATGCTTTATCAGTCCGCTTATGCGGAGTTTTACTCAACAGATACGCTTTGGCCGGATTTTTCGGAAGAAGATTTTGATAAAGCAATTATAGAATTTAACAAAAGAAGCAGAAGGTTTGGTGGTGTATAACAATGGCAAAACGATTCTTAGCGGCCGCAATCGGCGTGCCTATGATACTGGCAGTGGTTATCTTCGGCGCCAACCTTCCGATCCTGTTTGATATTGCAGTTGCCATCATCTGCACAATATCTGTCGGAGAATTTTCTTATGCAACGCAGACAATCAAAAAATTCCCGATAAGTATACCGTGCCTGCTGTTTGCAGGGGCATATCCAATGCTGGTCAGCTACGGGTTTGGATTGTTGACAGGGTTTGTATTTACAGGAATCGCATTATCTGTACTGGTGTTCTGTCATAAGCAAATAAACTACCGTGACTTTGCATATATTTACTGTATGACAATCATCGTCACTGTGGCGATGTCTTCTATTATTCTGATGAAAAACCGGGATGTTGCACACGCTTCCTTTTATTTTATACTATCACTGGGTTTGCCATGGATGGCAGATATCGGAGCATTTTTTGCCGGCAGTTTTTTAGGAAAGCACAAATTATGTCCCAATATCAGTCCCAAAAAAACGATTGAAGGGGTCATCGGAGGCGTTGTCCTGTGTATTCTTGCTACCTGTCTGATTGGCTGGATTTTTGCTGATTTGATTTATGCAGGCACAGTGCATATCAATTATCTGTCACTGGGTATCATGGCGCTGCTGGGTTCGTTTGTATCTGTAATAGGAGATCTGGTTTTTTCGGTAATCAAACGTTATTATCAGATCAAAGATTACGGGTTTATTATACCGGGTCATGGCGGATTTCTTGACAGGTTTGACAGTGTCATTTTTGTAGCGCCTTATATGTTGATTTTTATGACTTATTTTCCGATTATGTCTATATGAATGGAAGTGTAAATATGACGCCATCAATTACCCTGTTGGGTTCAACAGGTTCCATCGGAATTCAGACGCTTGATGTAGCCCGAATGCATGGAATTAAAGTATATGCCCTTACAGCAAATAAGAGTATCAAACTTTTAGAAGAGCAAGCCCGTGAGTTCATACCTGATATCGTTGCTGTTCTGGACAAATCTGCAGCATCACAGCTCCGAATCGCTCTTGCAGATACTTCTGTCAGGGTTCTGGAGGGACAGGAAGGTATTCTTGAAGCGGCAGCTTATGAAAAATCAGCAACGGTTGTAAATGCCGTCGTAGGTGTAGCAGGTTTATTGCCGACGCTGGAAGCTATTAAAGCAGGGAAAAATCTGGCACTTGCCAATAAAGAAACTCTGGTAGCCGGAGGAGAAGTTGTCAAAAGCTTAATGAGGGAACATCAGGTCAAGCTATATCCTGTTGATAGTGAACATTCCGCAATTTTTCAATGCTTACAGGGTTGTCCGAAAAATGCACTGAAAAAAATCATTCTGACGGCATCGGGGGGCTCATTTTTCGGCAAGACGAAAGAAGAATTAGCAGATGTTACGGTGGAACAAGCTCTCAAACATCCTAACTGGAGCATGGGGAAGAAAATAACTATAGATTCTGCTACAATGATGAACAAAGGCTTAGAAGTCATTGAAGCATCATGGCTATTTGATGTTCCTGACGAACGAATAGACGTATTGATTCACAGGGAAAGTATTATTCACTCCATGATCGAGCTTCAGGATCATTCCGTCATCGCACAATTAGGTGTCCCGGATATGCGTATCCCCATACAGTACGCCCTGAGTTATCCGGACAGGCTTTCTTCTCCTGTAAAGGAACTTGACTTGTCTGATATAGCGACACTTTCATTTGCAAAACCGGACATGGATACATTTTCGTGTCTTGCTATATGCCGTAAAGCATTACAGCTTGGCGGCTTAGCGCCGACGATAGCCAATGCAGCAAACGAGGCGGCAGTACAGTTATTTTTAGAGGGTGATATTTCATTTCTCCAGATTGCGGACATTGTAGGGAACGCTGTAACAGCCTTCCACCAGACAGATCAGGAGATTTCGTTACAGGCTATTCTTGAAGCAGACAAAGAGACGAGAGAAGGAATACTACATTATAGGAGATGATTCTCATAGAAGGCGTATTGTTAGTCATTATTGGCATACTGTTATTTGAGCTGATTATTTTTATTCATGAGTTCGGACACTTTATCACTGCAAAAAAATGCGGTGTAAAAGTAAACGAATTTGCTTTGGGAATGGGACCAAAGATCATCAAATTCCAAAAAGGTGAAACCTTGTATTCACTGCGTTTGTTTCCGATCGGCGGCTTTTGTTCAATGGAAGGAGAAGACGCCCAGAGCGAAGACAGCAGGGCGTTCGGCAACAAGTCTGTATGGAAACGCATGCTGATCGTTGTGGCAGGTGCCGTCATGAATATCCTGCTGGGATTTATCCTGATGATGATTACCCTTATCCCCAGCGAGCGATTTGCATCCAATCAGATTGCCGTATTCGCTGAAGTCAGCAATTCTTCACAGCAGCTTGAGGTTGGCGATAAGATCAAATCCATTAACGGATATGATATCTATACTTCCATGGATCTGAATTTTGCTTTGGCAACAGCGAAAAACAATGACATGACGTTCAAAGTATCAAGAAACGGTGAAGATATGACATTTGATCACATCAAGCTGCCTACCACCAAAACTGAAGACGGCAAAGAGATCATACATCTTGATTTTAAGGTAGCGCCGATTCCCAACAATTTCGGCACGTTAATGCAGCAGACGTTTTTGCAGACCTGCTCCACTGTCAGAATGGTATGGGCAAGTCTGATTGGTTTGGTGACAGGTCAGTTCGGTTTCAACGAGATAGCCGGACCTATCGGAATGACATCTGCTATTTCACAGGCTGCAGCAACAGGATTGCAGCATAGCTTTTGGGATGGACTGAGCAATCTTGTTTTTATCATGATGATTATTACCGTAAACCTTGGTGTAGTCAATCTTTTACCGTTGCCGGCTTTAGACGGCGGAAGACTGATTTTCCTGATTATAGAAGCTATACGCAGAAAGCCAGTTAAAGCTGAGCATGAGGGCTGGGTACACGCCATCGGTATGGCAGTGCTGCTTTTGTTCATGTTGATTATTTCGGTCAACGATATTATTCGGCTGTTTCAGCAATAGGGGACGATAATATGCAAAGAAGAATGACAAATAAGGTGAAGGCCGGCGGTGTTGAAATAGGAGGAGACGCTGACATCAGCATACAGTCAATGCTGAATGTTCCCTCAACTGATATTGCAGGCAGCGTCCATCAGGCAAAGGCGTTAGAGCAGGCTGGGTGTGAAATCATACGAATCGCTGTTCCTGATATGGATGCTGTACAGCTGATACCCGCCATCAAGAAAGAAGTGTCTGCGCCGATTGTAGCCGACATACATTTTAATTATAAAATTGCTCTGGAGTCTGCGGCTGCCGGAGTGGATAAGATCCGGATCAATCCGGGCAACATCGGTGCAGACGACCGAGTAAAAGCCGTTGCTGACGAATGCCGCAGAAGAAACATTCCGATACGCATTGGTGTTAATTCCGGATCTTTAGAGAAGGATATTCTTGCCAGATACGGAAAACCAACCCCACAGGCATTGTGTGAGAGCGCTTTGTACCACGCTTCATTATTGGAGCGATTTGATTTCGATAATATCGTTCTTTCAATGAAATCTTCTAACGTAGCTTTCATGAAGGAAGCTTATGAACTGGCGGCGGAAAACTGTCGTTATCCGCTGCATTTAGGTGTGACAGAAGCCGGCACGGAAAGAATGGGGCTGATCAAGTCGGCAGCAGGCATTGGCAGCCTGTTGCTTGAGGGAATCGGCGATACCATTCGTGTCTCTTTAACAGACGATCCGGTGAAAGAAGTAGCTGCCGCAAAGGATATTTTAAAAGCGCTGGGACTTCGTTCTTTTGGTGTTAAATTCATATCATGTCCCACCTGCGGCAGAACACGGATTGATCTGATCGGATTGGCAAAGCGGGCGGAAGAAATGCTTGCCGATTGTAAAAAGAATATAACGGTTGCGATTATGGGGTGTGTTGTCAACGGCCCCGGAGAAGCGGCAGAAGCAGACATTGGCATAGCAGGTGGAGACGGAGCAGGCCTGATCTTCAAAAAAGGTGAAATATGCCGCAAAGTGCCGGAAGAACAGCTCCTTAACGCTTTGATGGAAGAGATTGAACAGATGTAACAGAAAAAAGGGAGATTGAACAGTGAATAAGTTTTCGGATTTCTTTGGAAAATATATGGATATCAGCAGCTTTCCTGAATGTGTCAAGGAAGGCAATATACTTGATATCAAGATGGATTCCGAAAAAAGATCAATGGAGATCAATACGGAATTTTCTGCGCTGGTAAGCGCAGAGACGATCTTCAACACCGAAAAAACGGTATGCAGCAGTATACTTGGTTTGTTTCAGTGTCATATCCTGCCGAAGTATGATCCGGAATTGTTTGAAGAAAGCTATTATCCTGAATTGATTAAAGAATTGAAAAGAAGAAACGCCACACTGAACGGTACTTTTAATGATTCATCAGTCAGAATTGAAGATAAGGATATGATTATTACCCTGCGTCACGGCGGAATGGATATGCTGCAGCAAAAAGGTATTGACAAGAAATTATCTGCACTCATTAAAGAGGAGTTCGGTTTGCATTATCACGTCAGATTTGACGGCGTCATGACGATTGATGCTGACAGCGAAGCCTACATTGAGCAGCAAAAAATCAATGAAGAAAAAGTTCTTCGGGAAAAACTTCTGGAAGAACAGGAACTGTATAACATGACAATGCAGGCAGCCAATGCACATAAAGCTTCTTCCAATAAAGCAGAGCCATTGCCTGTGCAATCCGAAATTGAGATCAGAGAGGGTACAACTTTATTTCCGACATGTAACCCGGATAGTGCAGTTACTATTTACGGCGGACATATCAAAGGCGAATTGTTTATGTTGAAAAATATTTCCGCCGAAGTAGGTAAAATTGTTTTTTGGGGAGAAATCTTTTCCATAGATATTCGTGATACCCGTGATAATAAAAAGAAAATCATCTCCATCAGTCTGACGGATTACACCGGATCAGTCACGGTTAAAATTATTGATTTAAATGAGAAATGCAAGGGAATTCTGGAATTAAAACAGGGAGATGCCATACTTGTCACGGGTGATGCACAACTTGACAAATATGATCACGATATCACCGTCATGGCGTCAGCCGTCTGCAGAGTATCCACAGCGAAGGTTGTAGACAAGGCGCCGGTCAAGCGGGTAGAGCTTCATCTTCATACCAATATGTCGGCTATGGACGCCGTAACAAGTGCCGGAGATCTGGTCAGAAGAGCCTACTCATGGGGAATGCCTGCTATTGCGATTACAGATCACGGCGTAGCACAGGCATATCCTGACGCAATGAATGCGTGTGATGCGATTCGCAATAAAGGTGGAAAGTTCAAGGTGATCTACGGTGTTGAGGCGTATTTTATTAACGACGAAGCGTCAACAGCCGTAATTGGTACAGCTCATCGTCCTTTGGACGGAGAGTATGTTATCTTTGACATTGAAACTACCGGTTTAAGTGTATTACAGGAAAGAATCACTGAGATTGGCGCTGTGAGAATGGTTAATGGAGAAATAAAAGATCAGTTTTCCACATTTGTGAATCCTGAAAAACATATTCCGGAAAAAATAACGGAACTCACCGGTATTGACGATACGATGGTTGCAGACGCACCGTCGGAATATGAAGCAGTTAGACGGTTTTTGGATTTTTGCGGAGATAATGCCATGGTAGTAGCGCATAATGCTTCATTTGACACTTCATTCATCAAAGCTGCCTGTGAACGCAACAGCATGAGTTATACGCTATCACATATAGATACACTGGCAATTTCCAGAGGTTTGTTTCCGCAGCTTAATAAGCACAAGCTGGATATTATTGCCAAACACCTGAAACTCGGCACCTTCAATCACCACAGAGCCTGCGATGATGCAATGATGCTCGCAAAGATTTTTCAGGTGATGCTGCAAAAGCTTTCAGAAGAGTATAAAATAAACAATACTGCCGATATCAGTAAAGCGCTTTCTAAGCCGAGCATTAAAACCTATAAATACTTCCACCAGATTTTGCTGGTCAAGAACCAGCTTGGGCTGAAAAATCTTTATAAACTGATTTCCAAATCGCATCTTGATTTCTTTTATAAAAAGCCGCTGTTGCCGAAATCGGAACTTGTCAAGTTAAGAGATGGTCTGATCGTTGGCAGCGCTTGCGAGGCAGGAGAATTATATCGTGCAATTCTTGACGGAAAAAGCCGTGAAGAGTTGAAACAAATCGCATCGTTTTATGATTATCTTGAAATCCAGCCGATCGGCAACAATATGCATCTTGTCAGAGAGGGTAGAGTCAAAGATACGGAAGAACTGCGGCAATACAACAAAATGATCGTTGAGCTTGGCGAAGAACTGGAAATACCCGTTGTAGCCACCTGCGACGTACATTTCATGGATCCTCATCAGAGTGAATACCGCAAGATACTTCTGACGGCACAGGGATTCAGTGATGCTGAAGAACAACCGCCGTTATACCTTCGTACTACGGCGGAAATGCTAAAGGAATTTTCTTATTTAGGCGAAGAAAAGGCGTATGAAGTAGTTGTAACCAATACTAACTATATCACAGATATGATCGAAGATATCCGGGCGGTGCCAAAAGGAAATTTTCCGCCCTTTATTCCCGGTGCAGAAGAAGAGCTGACGCAGATCACATGGGAAAGAGCAAAGAAACAATACGGTGATCCGTTGCCCGAAATTGTACGGGCTCGCATTGAAAAAGAACTGAATTCAATCATATCCAATGGATTCTCGGTACTGTATATGACTGCTCAGAAACTGGTAGCAAACTCCAACGAACACGGGTATCTGGTTGGTTCCCGAGGTTCTGTAGGATCTTCATTTGTTGCCACCATGTCTGGTATTTCAGAGGTTAATCCGTTGTGTCCTCATTATGTATGTCCAAAATGCTGTAACTCAGAGTTCTTCACAGACGGAAGCTATGGTTCAGGATTTGATCTGCCACCGAAGAATTGCCCGAACTGCGGTACGGAATATCTTCGTGACGGGCATGACATTCCGTTTGAAACGTTCCTTGGTTTCAAAGGCGACAAAACGCCGGATATTGACCTCAACTTTGCCGGAGAGTATCAGAGCCGCTCACATCGTTATACCGAAGTGTTGTTTGGCAAGGAAAACGTATTCAAAGCAGGAACGATCGCTACTGTTGCGGAAAAAACAGCCATAGGCTATGTCAGAAAGTATTCTGAAGTAACCGGTAATACAGTCAACAGAGCTGAAGAACTTAGGCTTGCAGCAGGCTGTACCGGCGTGAGAAGAACAACCGGTCAACACCCGGGCGGCATGGTTGTCATTCCGAGAATGAATGACGTTTATGAGTTCTGTCCGATACAACACCCGGCAAACGACCAAAAAACAGACAGCTTAACCACACATTTTGACTTTCACTCCATTCATGACACGGTGTGTAAGCTTGATGAGCTGGGGCATGATGTTCCGACGATCTATCGATATCTTGAAGAATATACAGGAATAGACGTTATGAACATTTCAATGAGCGATCCGCAGGTAATGTCATTATTTACATCTACAGAAGCGCTTGGGGTCACACCGGAGGACATAGATTCTTTAACAGGCACGTTTTCTCTGCCGGAAGTCGGCACTTCTTTCGTGCGTCAGATGCTGATCGAAACGCAGCCAAAAACTTTTTCGGATCTTTTGCAGGTATCCGGACTTTCCCATGGTACAGACGTATGGATCGGCAATGCCTCTGAGCTGATAGAAAAGAAAATATGTACAATTTCAGAAGTTATCGGAACCAGAGATAATATCATGGTCTATCTGATGCATAAAGGTCTTGAGCCGGACATGGCGTTCAAAATTATGGAGATTGTCCGAAAAGGCAAGGCAACCAAGCTGCTGACAGAGGATCATATCAAAGCTATGAAAGAACATAATGTTCCGCAATGGTACATAGATTCTTGTATGAAAATCAAGTATATGTTTCCGAAAGCGCACGCTGCAGCTTATATGATAGCGACCCTTCGTCTTGGTTGGTATAAGGTACACCGTGCAAAAGAATACTATGCCGCATACTTTACTGTGAGAAGTGATGATTTTGACGCTGCTCTGGTCTGTAAAGGTAAAGCAGCGGTACGTTTAAAAATGCAGGAAATCAGCGGTAAAATACAAAAGAAAGAAGCCACTGCCAAAGAAACAGCAACTTACGCTACTTTACAGATCGTTAATGAAATGCTTGCCAGAGGAATAGAAGTTTTGCCGATAGACATTTACCGGTCTGACGCCAAAAAGTTTTTGGTTGAAGGAGATAAAATACGTCTGCCCTTTTCTGCCTTATCCGGTGTAGGAGAAGCAGCTGCCGTCAGTCTGGCAGAGGCCAGAAAAGACGGAGAGTTTACTTCTGTTGAAGACTTTCAGCAGCGAGCCAAGGTTTCCAAGTCAATTATAGAGCTATTAAAGGAAATCGGCGCCTTTGCCGATTTGCCGGAAACAAGCCAGCTTATGTTTATGTAAAGCTTCGTCAGCAGCTTTTGTCTGTTGCGAAAACTATAACCATGTGATATAATGTGTCTAATGAAAAAGAAGGATTGAAGCAAACAATGGAAAATGAAAAGATAGAAATACTGACAGTACCGGTATTGCCACTAAGAGGATTGGTGGTGTTTCCGGGTTCAGTACTGCATTTTGACGTATCAAGGAAGAAATCCATCGCTTCTTTGATGGAAGCAATGGAACATTATCAACAGACCATTTTGATTGTGGCACAAAAGGATTCTGCAGAGAATGATCCTGACACCGATGATTTGTATAGAATCGGCATATTTGCCCGTGTACTACAGATTGCCAAAATATCCGAAAGTGTTTTTCGTGTTGTGGTCAAAGGGGAATGCCGTGCAGAAGTAATTGAGTATGAGAAAAACCAGAGGTGCGTAACAGCAAAAATCGTCAAGAAAGAATTGCCAGATGACATATTGCTATACGATCAGGAAACAGAAGCGAGGGTCAATATACTCAAAGAGATGTTCAATGAATATGCGATTATCAACGGTCATGTACCGCAGGATATGTATCTGACGATTTATGAGATGAAAGAGCCGGATAAGCTGGCTGATTATATTGCAGACAATATTATCAGAGATTATCATAAAAAGCAGGAGATTCTTGAAACGTTTGACATCAATAAACGACTTGACGCTGTGATGGCAATGCTCAGTTATGAGAATGATCTGCTGGAGATCGAAGAAAAGATTTCCGAAAAAACCAAACTCGGCATGGACGAGAACCAGAAGGAATACTATTTACGGGAACGAATCAAAGCCATCCGTGACGAATTAGGAGAAGGAGAAGAACCGGATGTTGAAGCATCTGAGTATAAAAACAAGATCAGGCTCCTTCACACGACAGACGAAAATAAAGAAAGACTGCTCAAAGAAGTAGCAAAGCTTGAAAAGATGATGTCAGGTTCGGCAGAGGCTAACGTTGTCAGGAATTATCTTGATACTTGTCTGGAACTTCCCTGGGGTATTTATACCAAAGAAAAAACTGACATCAAAAAGATGGCTGCTCATCTTGAAAAGAACCATTATGGATTAAAAAAAGTAAAAGAAAAGGTTCTGGAGGCGCTTGCCGTTAGACGGTTGAATCCTGATATAAACGGACAGATTATATGTCTTGCAGGCCCTCCAGGAGTAGGCAAAACGTCGATTGCGAAGTCGATAGCGGAGGCAACGGGAAGAAGCTATCAGAGAATTGCCTTAGGTGGAATTCATGATGAAGCAGAAATACGTGGTCATCGGAAAACCTATATCGGATCAATGATGGGTCGTATCATGAATGCGATTAAGTTAGCAAAGTCTGCCAACCCTCTCATTCTGCTGGACGAGGTGGACAAACTGGGGATGGATTTCCATGGTGATCCGACCTCGGCGCTTCTGGAAGTTCTTGACGGAGAACAAAACTCTACTTTCTACGATCATTATATTGATCTTCCTTTTGATTTAAGCAAAGTGATGTTTATCACAACGGCAAATGATTACACGGCGATTCCGGCGCCGCTGCTGGACAGAATGGATATTATTCATCTGGACAGCTATACCCGTGAGGAAAAGTTCAGAATTGCCAAAAATCATCTTTTGACAAAGCAACTGAAGCGTCACGGATTAAACGGAAGACAATTCAGAATGACTGATGATGCAATTTACGACATCATAGACAGCTATACAAGAGAATCCGGGGTTCGTAATCTTGAAAGAACGCTGTCTGCCGTTATGAATAAGGCAGCCGTAAAAATTGTTTCGGGAGAAACAAAATCTGTCAAAATCAGTAAGGAACACCTGGAAGAATATCTCGGCTCAAGAAAATATAAAAATGATCAAATGAACAAGACGGACGAAATAGGACTTGCAACGGGTCTTGCATGGACTTCTGTTGGCGGGGAAACGCTGCCTATAGAAGTGGCAGTGATGTCAGGCAGCGGGAAGATTGAGTTGACAGGATCGCTGGGAGATGTAATGAAGGAATCGGCACAGGCAGCATACACCTGTGTGAGAACGATGACGGATCAACTTCACATTGAAGCAGAGTTCTATAAAACAAAAGATATTCACATTCATGTTCCGGAAGGTGCTGTTCCGAAAGATGGACCGTCTGCAGGCATAACCATGGCAACAGCCATCACCTCGGCGTTAACGGGAATACCTGTTAAACATGACGTTGCCATGACAGGAGAGATTACCATCAGAGGTAAAGTATTGCCCATCGGAGGGCTGAAAGAAAAGACAATGGCAGCATATCGTCTTGGTATCAAAACTATTATCATTCCGAAAGATAATAAGTCAGATCTTGACGAGGTTGATGAAGTTGTGAAAAACGAGGTTCGCTTTGTATTGGCAGACAATATTCATCATGTTTTAGATACTGCTCTGGTACGATAAATGCAAAGAGGTGTAACATGAATTTTCATATTGCAGAGTTCAAGGCGGCCTATGGTAAGTCGTCACAAATACCTGCGTCAGATCTTCCGGAGATTGTTTTCTCCGGCAAATCGAATGTGGGTAAATCTTCACTGATTAACAAGCTTCTCTTTCGGAAATCCATTGCGAGAGTCAGCGCTAAGCCGGGCAAAACAGCTACAATCAACTTTTTCTCGCTAAAAGAAGCTTATTTTGTTGATCTCCCGGGATATGGTTATGCTCAGGTTTCGCAGGCTGAAAAGCAGCGCTGGGCAGAGCTTGTAGAAGGATATTTTGCACAGAACAGAAATATCTCGCTGGTTGTTCAAATCTGTGATATGCGGCATAGTCCCACTGTCAATGATATGACGATGATAGATTATTTGTGGCAGAATCAATTTCCTTTTGTCATTGCTTTGACAAAAATGGATAAGCTGAAAAAAACGCAGCAGGAAAAACGCCTATCCGAACTAAAAACAGAATTACAGGATTATCCGGATATTCCGTTATTTCCCTGCTCATCTCAAACCGGCAGTGGCATAGAAGCATTACGAAGCTTTATTGAAAACTGTATTGGTGCGTGACCGCACAGGACGATTCCGCTATCGTTCGCTAACGCTCACTTACTTCATACAGATTTGAAACTTCTATTCCGCAGGCATTCGGCACGGGCAGCGGCGATCAGCCGCTGCCTTTTTCGCATTCCGCCGTCGCAGCCCAAAAGGGCTGCT
>JBGUWM010000307.1:0-23467 GCA_045221175.1 Acutalibacteraceae bacterium
GTTTCAGTGGGGGATTATAACCCCCACTGAAAGTCCGAATGGCACCCGCCGCCTAAGAGGCGGGGGACATCGGTGATTGGTTATATCATTATAAACGAATACGGGAAGATTTACAATTGAATTGAGATAAAAAGAAAGGTAGGATACAGATGATTATACGAGTAGGGCATGGATATGATGTTCATAAGTTGTGTGAAGGAAGAAGATTGGTTATAGGCGGTATTGAGATTCCTTACGACAAGGGACTGTTGGGGCATTCTGATGCAGATGTTCTGGTACACGCCATCATGGATTCGCTGTTAGGTGCTGCGGCATTGGGAGATATCGGTCAACATTTTCCTGATTATGATAATACTTTCAAAGGGGCAGACAGTATAGAATTATTAATCAGAGTGAGTTTGATGTTGCGTGAAATGGGTTATTCAGTTTCAAATATAGATGCAACCGTTATTGCGCAAAAGCCAAAACTAAGTCCCTATATTGAGAATATGCGGACAAGAATAGCACAAGCGATGCAGCTGGATATAAATTGTGTCAGCATCAAAGCAACAACAGAAGAACACTTAGGTTTTACCGGTAGGGAAGAAGGCATCGCTGCACATTGTGTTGCTCTGATAATGAAAGAAGTATAGTTTTCGGTTTTTCAGAAAGAATGAATGACCGGATAATTTGAAGTTAATCGATTACTAATAAGCACAGAATCAAAAGCACGACAGAAGTTCATAAAAGACTCTGCCGTGCTTTTTGACTATCGTTATTATTTATGGCTGAATTCAGAAATCCTTGAACACGGCTTCACTAAAAGCTGTCAGGAATTTAGAACATTCCTATGTGCTAAATAATAGATTGGGATCAGATAAAGAATTGTAAGTATAAACTTATTATAATAGAGTTACTGTAAGGAGAGAATAGGTTGTGCATTGGAAAAACGACGAATATTATGAAAGAAAGCAGAGAGGACACTTCATCGTAAAACCGTATCAATTACGCTCAAACTGATGCCTTGTTTTAATCTGTCTGTCTGACAGGAATGCTGCGGTTATGGAGATATTGTTTTAATTCCCCAATAGATATTTCTCCGAAATGGAAAAGTGAAGCAGCCAAAACAGCATCGGCTTTTCCTTCGGTAAATGCATCATAAAAATGCTCCGGTTTTCCTGCGCCGCCTGATGCGATGACAGGAATCCCGACATTTTCTGATACAGTTTTGGTCAGTTCGAGATCATAACCGTTCTTAACGCCATCGCAGTCCATGCTGGTCAGCAAAATTTCACCGGCACCTCTTTTTTCTGCTTCCATAGCCCACTTGAGAACATCTTTGCCTGTATTAATTCTGCCGCCGTTGATATAAACGTCCCATCCGCTGTGATCAATACGGCGTTTAGCGTCAATTGCTGTAACGACGCATTGACTTCCGAATTTATAGGCAGCTTCGTTGATAATTTCAGGTCTGTGAACAGCCGCTGAATTAACCGATACTTTGTCAGCTCCGGCACGCAGAATCGCTGTAAAGTCTTCTACCGTACGAATGCCTCCGCCAACGGTAAAGGGAATAAAAACAGAGTCGGC
The DNA here is from genome assembly GCA_045221175.1 of Acutalibacteraceae bacterium. GTDB lineage: Bacteria > Bacillota > Clostridia > Oscillospirales > Acutalibacteraceae > UBA1213. The sequence goes on from JBGUWM010000307.1 coordinate 1,570, forward strand.
AACAGCCCGTACAATATCAACAATGATATTTCTCGCATCACTGGAAGCTGTAATATCCAGCAGTACCAGTTCATCGGCGCCTTCTTTATCATATAGTCTGGCGCATTCAACAGGATCACCTGCATCACGCAGATTGACAAAGCTTGTGCCTTTTACCACTCTGCCGTCTTTTACGTCAAGACAGGGAATAATACGTTTAGCATACATTTTTAGCACCTCCCTGCAATTTCTGCAAAATTCTGAAGCATCTGCAAACCAACTTTTCCGCTTTTTTCAGGGTGAAACTGTGTAGCGAAAATATTCTGAAACTGTACAGACGCATCAATGGTAACGCCGTAATGTGTCTTAGAAGATACTATATTTTGGTCTGATGCCGTCAGATAAAAAGAATGCACAAAGTAAACATAGGGGTCCTGCGAAATATTGCGGAAAAGACCATCTTGCTGACAAATCTCCAGCGAATTCCAGCCCATGTGAGGGATTTTGAGAGTACCGTCCGCATTCGGAATTTTAGTAATACTGCCTTTTAACAATCCAAGTCCTTTTGCACCGGGGCTTTCTTCACTGCCGTCGAATAAAAGCTGCAACCCAAGACAAATGCCAAGCAAAGGTTTTCCTGTTTGTACAAAAGAAAGAACAGCATCGGCGGCGCCGGTCTTTTCCATGGAATTCATTGCATCGGCAAAGGAACCGACGCCGGGAAGAATGGCTCCTTCGGAATCAAGCAGTTCATCTTTTCGGTTCGTAACTTTGCAATCACACCCGATATAATGCAGTGCTTTTACAACACTTTGCAGATTACCGGCACCATAATCAATTACGGCTATCATATTTTCAACTCTTTTCTTCAATAATTAATACAGAATAATTTTATCATAACTGCGGAATAATAGCAATATCCTTTCCCGCCAAAAAGAAAAATAAGCAACGTGTGATATTTTTCATAGAATGTCAGATACTAATATAGGGGAGCTGAGAAAAATGAAAAAATATATCTACTTAATTTTAATAACACTCATTATAAGCGGCAGTATTATTATGTCCGGATATATTATAAACGGACAGATTGTTCAGACAGACGTACTTGTCCTGAAAGAGCAGGATATTGACAATACCATTACAGCATCAGGAAAACTGCAATACAGGTCAGGACAGGCGATTAAAAGCAGTGATACAGCCATTATGGAAAGTGTGTCCGTAAAAAACGGCAGTGAAGTGAAGAAGGGAGATTTATTATACACTTGTTATATCATTGACGATGCGTATACAGCAATGCTGTCGGAGTATTCTGATCTGATCAGATCAGGCTCTGTATCGGCATTGCTCAAAGATTACGGCGGTTCAGAAGGATTGATGGAGGAATTGAAAAAAAACTGTAAAAAAGAGAGCATATACGCCAAATCAAGCGGTAAGGTTACCGGAATCAAATACTCAGAAAACGATCTAATAGAAAAAGACAGTGTAATACTCAGAATCAGTGATAAAGCGGTGTTAGAGATACCGGTGAATATCAATGAAAACTATATCAATCAGATACAAAAGGGACAAAAAGCAGATGTTGTTTTTAATGCAGAACCTGAGAAGCACTTTTTGGCGTCCGTTACCAATATAGCCGGAGAAGCGTCGATGACAAGCGGCTTAACCGGAAAAGAGACTACAGTAGAAGTTACGCTTACTCTTGATGAGGCTGGTGAAGAGCTTCGGGCGGGATACAGTGCTGTTTGCTGTATTACTACTTCCACAGACCGAAAGGTGATAGCAGTTCCTTATGAGGCAGTGTATTCTGAAGACGGGGACGACTTTGTATTAGTTGCGTGTCATAATAAAGCGGAAAAGATCTCTGTTAAGACCGGAAAAGAATATAAAGAGGGTATTGAGATACTGGAAGGACTCAAAGAAGGAGATCAACTGATTGTGAATACCGAAAAAGTGAAAGAGGGACAAAGAATATCCATTCGTGAACGGACGGTGCAGACGAATGGTTGATATCATCATAAATTCATTCAAAATACTCTTTCGTAAGAAAACGCAAACATTACTGACAATATTTGGCGTAATGATCGGTGTAGCGTCTGTCATCATCATCAATAACATCAGTCAGTGCGGAAGCAATGCATTAACGAATGAAATTGATGAATTAGGAATGGGTGGATTGTCAGTCATGCAAAAAAACGATACTGCTCCGCTGACGCTCAAAGAGCTGAGTCTTATAGGCAATCAAACCTTTGTGGAATATGCGATGCCTCTGATGTTTGAATCAACCGATGCCTATATCCATGAAGAAAAGAGCCCTGTCTATTTGTGGGGAATAGACAGGTCTGCAAAAGATGTTATCAATCTGCAGCTTGTTCATGGTCGTTTTTTTAATGCAGGGGATATTTCTGGCTATGCAAAAAACTGTCTGATAGACCAGAAGCTTGCGCTCAACCGATTTGGTACAGATAATATTGCAGGTAAAAGAATCATGCTGAACAGTGGCGGCAGCAGCAGCGAATACAGGATTATCGGTGTGGTGAAAACCGGCAGCGGAATTTTGGAGAACATGATGGGAGATTATATCCCAACCTTCACTTATGTACCATATACGACATTACAGGCAAATATGAATACAGGAAATTTTTCTCAGATTGCTGTAAAAGTAAAACAGGATTATGATGATGAAGAAGCAAGTGAGCGAATCATAAAAACGCTTGAAAGAAGTACGGATATCAGTGGAGGATATATGATAACAAACCTCTCGAAGCAAAAAGAAAACATTGCCAATATCATTCAGATATTCACACTTGTTTTGACATGCGTAGGAATAGTATCTTTATTTGTATCAGGGCTCAGTATTATGAATGTTATGTTGGTATCCGTGACAGAACGTACCCGAGAGATCGGCATCAAGAAAGCATTAGGTGCTTCCGGCAGAATCATTGTGACCGAATTTCTGACAGAAGCGGTAATGATAACGCTGATCGGCGCATTGGCAGGCATTGTTTTCGGAACGATAGTTTCGCTGCTGGGCGCAGGAGTGATAGGATTGACGCTTTCGCCGAGAATTGATATAATGATGGCAGTAACTTTGTTTTCTATGGCAGTAGGAGCGGTTTTTGGGATATATCCTGCGATAAAGGCAGCAAAACTACGCCCTGTAGAAGCATTGAGATCATATTGACAGGCGGTGTTTTCCGTGAAGGAACAATTTTTAAGAAATCCTAATCTTCCGGAATCTATGGTAAGTCTGCTCATGTTGTCTGATATGGAGCCGACTGTTTTGAATGAATTGAATCATCTTCATATTCGGTGCATTATTTCAGAGCCGCTGCCATCCATCAGCGGCTCTGAAAGTGTTCATGCCGATATGTCTGTATGTCACGTTGGAAATAACAGTATTTTGATGACACCGAATATTTCACGGCTTGTAAAAACCAAGCTGCTGCAAGAAGGCTTCAGATGTACATATATAGCAAAAGAGGTTACGGCTGAAGATCCTTATCTGAATGCTTGTATAATCGGAGACAAAGCAATCTGTCATAACAGACATACTTCACCCGAACTCATAAAAGAACTGCAGCAAATAGGTTTGAATGTTTTGCATACTAAGCAAAGATACGCGAGATGTTCAACTGCCATCTTAAATGAAAATGCAGTGATAACCGCCGATGAAGGTATAGCGTCTTTGTGCCGCTCCCATCAGATTGACGTGCTGAAAATCACACCGGGCGGCATCGATCTGACAGGATATCCATACGGCTTTATTGGCGGATGCTGCGGATTATTATCTCCGTCCGTACTGGCATTCAGTGGCAATATTCAGCAGCATAGGAATTATGAGGATATTCAGGCATTTGCAAAAAATCATCATATATCACTTCTTTCATTGAGCAACAAACCGCTAACGGATATTGGCGGATTATTGCCGTTAAAAGAAATGGTAGAGTAAGGAAGTAAGAATACTCAGTTACTGCTTTCTGATAATAAAGATGGTGGAGCCTTGATTAAGTCCGACTATCTTTTTTTCGATTCTTTTGTTTTTGTAGTTCCTAACGAATTTTTTCAGCGCATCTCCCTGATGAAAGCCGTGGATGACTTCCATTTCTCTTACGTCGTGCGGTAAACTGTTCAATGTTCTGGTCAGTATTTTTCCTGCGCTGTCAACTGTCTGACCATGCAGGTCAAGTATATAATAGTATGGCATTTTCGTTCCCCGCTTAATATTATTTATTATCATTATATCAAGAAAAAGAGTTCAATTCAACTTTTCCTTTACGAAACAGCAGAAATATGATATAATATTCATAATTGTGAAGGAGAAGGAGAGAGTGTATGATCATTGAAGGTGAAAAATGCGAACCATTAGGCAATGGTGTAAAAGTCATAGTATCCAGAAACCACAGTTTTGGAACAGATACGGTGCTGTTAGCGCACTTTTCTTCTCCCAGAAAGAAGGATAAGGTCTGTGAACTGGGAACAGGCTGCGGAGCAATTCCGTTGATATGGTGTCGAAGTGAGCCGCCCGCTCAGATTACAGCCGTAGATATTCAGGAAGAAGCCTGTCAGTTGCTGAAAAAAAGTGTTGAACTGAATCACTTTGAAAAGGTCATTGATGTGATTCATTCTGATTTGTTGGAACTAAAAGATAAAACCGAATTCGGCTCTTATCATCTTGTAGTATGCAATCCCCCCTATAAGGCAGCCGGAGCAGGAATTGTCAATCCTGAGCAGGCTCATAAAATTGCCAGACATGAATATACCTGCACCATTGATGATATTGTACGGGTAGCGTCAGAGTTGCTGAATTATTCTGGGCGTTTTTGTTTGTGTCAGCGTCCGGAGAGACTGAGCGATATTATTACGACAATGCGAAAGTATAATATAGAACCCAAGCGGCTGCGTTTTGTACAACAAAGAACAACAAAAGCACCGAAACTGTTTTTGATAGAGGGCAGAAAAGGCGGAAGACCGGGTGGACTGGTGGTGGAGCCTGCACTGCTGATCGAAGAGAATAGCGGAGGCTGGTCACAGGAAATGATAGAGATATACGGAGCATATAAGGAGGCATATCTGTAATATGGCAGGCAAATTGTATGTTGTTGGCACACCCATCGGCAACTTATCTGATTTATCTCCAAGAGCGATTGAAACACTGTCTGAAGTTGATTTTATAGCAGCAGAAGATACCCGTGTTACAATCAAGCTGCTGAACAAGTTTCAAATCAATACACCAATGGTGAGTTATCACAAATTCAATACACACGATAAAGGGGAAGAGATATGCCGAAGAATTGAAAACGGAGAAAACTGTGCAATCGTAACAGATGCAGGTATGCCGTGTATTTCTGATCCCGGAGAGTTGTTAGTCAAGCAATGTTATGACAGGAACATCAGCGTTTGTGTTGTTCCGGGACCAACCGCCATGGCATCAGCCCTTGCTATTTCGGGACTATCTACCAGCCGATTTACTTTTGAAGGTTTTTTAAGTGTAAATAAGCCTGGACGCAGAGAACATCTGCTTTCTTTGCTTCAGGAAAAGCGCACAATGGTTTTTTATGAAGCGCCGCACAAATTACCGGCAACGCTGCAAGATATGTATCAGTTTTTCGGAGACAGAAGACTGTCCATTGTCAGAGAACTGACCAAGGTGCATGAAGAAGTCATTCGTACCACGCTTTCAGAAGCATCAGAAAAATACACTGACGGAAGTATAAAGGGAGAGATCGTGCTGATTCTTGAAGGTGCGGCAGAAACGCAGACAGACGCATCAACACTGGAAGACGCTGTACAGATGGCAAAGGATTTGACGGAAAACGGGCTGTCGGTTTCTGATGCTGCCAAAGAAAGTGCCAAGCTGACAGGCTATAAAAAGGGAGACATCTATAAAGCGCTGATCCATCAGGAAAGATAAAGGAGAGATGATTATGGAGATTATTCTGGCATCAGCTTCACCAAGAAGAAAACGTCTGTTATCTTTTTTATATCCTGATTTTCGGACAATACCGTCAGATATCCGGGAGTTAGTACCCAAGGACTTGCCTGCTGAGAAATGTCCGGAATATCTGGCAAACCTGAAAGCAGACTATGTGTCAAAAGGATATAACAAATGTCTGGTAATTGGTTGTGACACGTCAGTTATTATCGACGGCAAGATACTGAATAAACCACGCTGCACCGCAGACGCAAGAACCATGATGCATTTGCTGTCCGGAAAAACACATAAAGTAATCACCGGTGTTTCACTGTTTTATATGGGGAAGACACGCTCTTTTTCAGCAATAACAGAAGTTGAATTCTATCCGTTGAGCGATCAGGAAATAGAGGAATATATTAATACGACAGAACCGTATGATAAAGCCGGAGGTTATGGCATTCAAAACAAAGCAGCGTTGTTTATCAAGGGCATTAAAGGCGATTACTATAATGTAGTTGGTTTACCTGTTGCAAGGCTCAAGAGAGAGATAGATACTTTTTTGTTACAGGATTTTTCAGTTGATGCTGCAGAGTCCGAGTTACTGCTAAAGAAACGGAATAACAGATCATAAAGAAACATAAGAGATGTCATTGCGGCATAATTGTTTGACAAAACTGGCGATAATGGCATACAAAACAAAGCAGCGTTGTTTATCAAGGGTATTAAAGGTGATTACTATAATGTAGACGGTTTACCTGTTGCAAGACTCAAGAGAGAGCAATAAATCTCACAGATGTATTCGTTTAAGATCACAGAAGCGGAAAGACTTTCAAAAAATAATAGCAAATAAAAATAATTCGCACCTTCGGGACATATACTGTAACAAAATGTCCGGAGGTGCGATATGTATTATTTAAAGACAATTTCCTGCTCAGTGGTATTGGCAATATTGATTGGTATGGTGGCAGTTTTTCCTGCAAGGGCGGTGACGGAATCAGAATTGAATGCTCCGTCAGCCGTATTGATGGATGCAAAAACAGGAACGGTTCTGTTTGAAAAAAGCGCTCATGAAGTTCGTCCCTGTGCGTCAATTACGAAGGTGATGACGCTGATTCTGGTAATGGAAGCAATTGATCAGAAAAAGATAACATGGAATGACGAAGTGACAACCTCAAGCCATGCCTCATCCATGGGAGGTTCTGATATCTGGTTAGAACCCGGGGAGATCATGACAGTAGAAGAAATGGTAAAGGCAACCATAGTGGCAAGTGCCAATGATGCTGCTGTGGCTTTGGCAGAGCATATATGCGGAAGTGAAGAATCATTTGTCATTGAAATGAACAAAAAAGCAAAAAGTCTTAACATGAAGGAAACAGTATTTAAAAACTGTAACGGACTGGATGAAGACGGTCATGTAACCAGTGCGTATGATGTTGCGATCATGTCACGGGAGCTGCTGAAGCATAAGGAAATACTACAATTCAGCGGAATCTGGATGGATGAGTTGAGAGATGGAAAAACACAGCTTGTTAATACGAACAAGTTACTGAAAAGCTATCAGGGGATTACCGGACTAAAAACAGGCACCACGTCCAAAGCCGGAAGCTGTATCAGTGCAACTGCTGAAAGAAACGGTTTGTCACTGATAGCCGTAGTTCTTGGATGCAGCACAGGAAAGGACCGTTTTACAGATGCAGAGAGGCTATTGGATTATGGTTTTTCCGAATATAGTATGTATCAGGTACAAGTACCACAGGAAGCGGTGAGAGAAATACCTGTTATTGGAGGAATGGAAGAAATGACACAATCTATATGCAGGCTTAACGATCATCTTCTGATAAAAAAGGGAGAAGAGGCAGCAATAAAGAATGAAGTTTATCTTCCGTCAGCGCTGGAAGCACCGATAGAAAAGGGGGACGTTATCGGAAAGATGATTATTAAAAACGGCGGCAAGCAGATAGCTGAGTATCCGATTGCCGCCGCAGCATCAGTAAAAGAAATGAATTTTAATGATGTCATGGGATTGTTCTTGAATGCAATGGCATCTTAACCAAATGTATAGTCAAGATCATAGAGTTCAAAAGCTTTTTTGAATAACAGATTACAATCCTCATATTTACTGTAAAGATTTTCTCCGTTCATAACAACGGCGATAAAAGTATGATGATCAATGGTTGCAGAAGCCACAACGGAAGTACCGGCCTCATCGGTAAAACCGGTTTTCAAACCGTCACAGTATTCTGAATAAACACCTGAATCACTCAGCAACAGCTTGTTGGAATTACTCCATGCGATGGAGCCGCCCTTTATCAGCTCATATTCAACATACGCTTTGGCGCAGGACTTGCTGATCAGCGGAATCGTTTTTGCATAATCGCCGATGATAACGAGATCCTGAGCGGAAGTATAATGATCGTCATCATGCCAACCGTCTGGAGTGACATAATGAGTATGATCGGCACCGATTTGTTTAGCGGCATCATTAACAAGCCCCATGAATACTTCAACCGCTTCTTCATTACTGAGAGAAGGGTCATCTTTATAAATTCTTCCGCAGTTGACGGCAATGGTATAAGCCGCATCGTTGCCGGAAGGCAGCAGCAAAGCGTCAATCAGCATTTCAAACGTCAACTGCATTCCTTCTTCCAGACAAGCTCTGCTGGAATCCCAGCCAATCAATTGAATCTCATCTCCGACCGTTATGACAGTGTCCGGATCGGTTATAATATTGCTGGCGGTAATTGCTGTCAGCAGTTTTGTTGTGCTGGCAGGATAGCATTTTTTGTTGTAGTTTTTAGAGAATATCACTTCATCTGCCGTGACGTCATAAAGAGCAACGAATTCAGATGTAATGGTTTTATCGAACATTGTATATGTATCTGCAGAAAAGCGCTTGTTATTGACACGATACTCATGCGGATTATCGTAAGTAAGTACCCCTTCCTGCTCAGAAGCAGATTCTTCTGGAATATCGGAAGACGGATTTTCTGCATCTGAGGCAAAGACATCAGACGCAGTTACAACAGAAGCCGCTGTTTCAGTTGTATCGACTTGACTCTGCCTATCAGAATGCTGGCATGAAGTATTCATCAAAACAGCAGCGGTTATGATAAGAATCGGTACCATAACCAGAGCAGTGGTTCTGAACGCTTTTTTTCTGACACGGTTCTTTCTTTTATATTCCTTAAAATGTACATTCATTTCATCGTTTGGTCGGTTAGCATTGTATCCGCCGGAAGAATATCCATACTGATGATTGTTACCCCTGCGCTGAGACATAATTGAACAAATCCTTTCATCTCAAAATTACATACAACATTTTACATAATTATACATCTTATACAAATTTACAATATATTTTTCTCAGTGTCAAGCAGAAAAATGGCAAAATAATAAAATGATAATTGTATAATTTGCTATGATCAGATAATATTATACAAATAAGGATATTCAAGACCTGCATAATCTTTTGTAAGGTTAACGGCTGTTTTACAGTATAACAGACTGAGATTTATTTCGTTTGTGTCAAGACATACCATCGTTTTTTCGATATGCCGTTCGATGTTATCAATGATTTCGTGACAGGAAAAGATATACAGTATATTTTTATTTTGCTGCAAAAGACTCTCGGCTGTTCTAAGAGCAGCATTTGCTGAAGTAAGATTATTTTTTTCAATCCCATCTTTAGCAGTTTCAAGCTGTTCTGTAATTTCAGTGGCAGTTCCGGTAATCATACATGACCCGAAACCGGCAGTCAGGGCCACCAATAAAAGAACGATCAAAGCACTGTAAAACCGATACATCAACGCGACTTCTCCTTTTGTATAATTGTATAGCTGCCGGTACTGTCTGCGACCATTAAAAACACGTCCTTTATCGAAATCTGTTCTTTCTGTAGCGTCTCCGTTATTTTTTGCTGATTCCATCCGCATACAGATAAAGAAGATAAACTGATTTCTCCGTCACTGATAACAGATACTTTGAGTTCGGCAGGCTGCCTGCTGATCTTTAATTCCCGGACAGTCGGCATATCGCATGAGCTTTTTTTCATGACGCTTAGCATACCGTTTGTTTCTATCACTGCAAAAGCCACCTCATTGATATCGAAAACATCTTTTTGTCGTAGTTGTTCCGTCAGATCTTCCGTGCTCATACGAAGCTCCTTCATGGCTTTCTGATCTATTTTCCCCTTGTTGATGACTACAACAGGTTTTCCGCAAATCAGTTTTCTGATATGAGATTTTTTCAGCATCAGATAGGATAGAAAAATTTCACACACTAATAACACCATAATAGGAATAACACCGCTGAGCATGGATTGTTCCGTATCCTGCATGGGAATAGTAGCAATATTGGACATCAATAAAGTGATAACGAGCTCGCTGGTCTGCATTTCACTGATCTGTCTTTTGCCCATTAATCTTACAGCAAAAATAATCAGAATATAGAGCAAACAGGTTCTGATCACAGTAATCAGCATATATATATCACTTCCTTTCCCGTTTTTTAGGTTTAGATAATCATGACAGCTTCTTCCGATTACATAATGGTATTGTTTGTTATCAAAACAGAATTATTCATATAAAAAAATGATAACTGCATAAAATCCGTTTTTGGTGCAATAGTAAGAAAAGAAAGTGCATAGAAACGGAGAAGAATTATGTATCAGTTTATCAAAAATATTACTGAACTGTATCGTTCCTCCCATCATTATCAGGCGGTCACACAAGAAACAAAGTTAGTTTCTGTTTTAGATGACACTCTTGCTATGATACAGAAGTCGTTTGCCGGAAGTGCGGACCTGACAATAAGAGAGATCAGCTTATCCGCTCATTCTGCCGCAATTATCACGATTGACAATATGATAGACAAGCAGGTTCTGGCAGAAAGCATTCTAAATCCTTTGATGACAAATTGTTATTTATCCGATGCTGAACACTGCTATCAAACGATCAAGTATAAAGTTTTATGTACGGCGGAGCTTGTTGAGCTCAATACTCTGGAAGAGATAGAATCGTCTATCATGTCGGGCTTTGCCGTAATCGCCGTCAACGGGATATCCAGTGTTCTGGCAGTAGGAATACAGGGATATGCTTCAAGGAGTGTTTCCGAACCGGAATCCGATATTGTACAAAGAGGTGCAAAGGAAGGATTTGTTGAATCTGTTCGGGTCAACATGACAATGATGCGTAGAAGGTTAAAAACTCATCGTCTAAAATTTGAAACAATGACCATCGGACAAACCAGTCATACCCAGATCGTACTGGGTTATCTGACAGATGTTGTTTCACCTGAAATACTGCAGGAATTAAAAAAACGGCTCCATTCCGTTCCTCTTGATACAGTTCTGACAGCCGGATATCTGGTTCCGTTTTTAGAAGACCGGCACGAAGCTTCCGTTTTTAGCGGAACGGGCATATCAGAAAGACCGGATACGGTATGCGGAAAACTGACAGAAGGAAGAATTGCGGTGTTGGTAGACGGAGTACCCGCTGCACTGATAGTACCATATATTTTCGCTGAGCATTTCCAATCGCTTGACGATTATTCGAACCGTTCGTATTTTGCAACCTTCACCCGATCGTTGAAATATATAGCATTTTTTATATCGGTACTGTTACCGGGGCTATTTGTATCACTCGGCACTTTTAACCCTGAACTGTTCCCGGCGTTAATGCTTAATAAAATCGCTTCTTCTATAGCGGCAACACCGCTTTCGCTGCCTGCTGAAACGGTTGTCATATTGTTTATTTATGAGATCATGCGTGAAGCAGGTCTGCGAATGCCACAGCCACTTGGATACGCTGTGAGCATTGTAGGGGGGCTGGTCATTGGTGATACAGCCGTTAATGCCGGACTGATCGGTGCGCCGACGCTGATGGTAGTAGCAATCAGCGCTATTGCGTCTTATGTTGTGCCGGATCTGTATGCGCCTTCCGCCGTATTAAGACTGCTTTTTACGATATCAGGCGGGTTGCTTGGTATCTGGGGAATCGCTGTATTATTCAGCATTGTAATGATCAATCTGTGTAGTAAGACAAGTTTCGGCATTCCGTATATGTCTCCGATCACACCTGCTTCTTCTGTACTGTTTCGTGATGTGGCAGTCCGTGCAGACTGGAAGATATTATCTCGTCAAAAAGAAAAAATTCAGGATCTGCCCGGTGCAGCAACCAAAGAGAGGGAGGATCAGTATTCATCACCGTAACAATATCATCACGTCAGCGCAGTTTTTTACGCTTGTATTTGTCAGTAGGATAGCAATGACGTTACTTTATACCAATCAGCCGGACAGTTCCGTCAGATTATGGGATTTTTTACTTCCAAGTTTGCTGATGATACCGACAGGCATCATTTTACTTCTGCCATCCGTTCTGATCAGCAAAAAAACCGATCTTTCAGTTTGTGAGTATATCATGCAGTTCAAAATATCCGGACGAGTGTTAATGCTGTTTTATTATATATACTTTATTATTTCGGCAGTATATACACTATCCTTCGTAAAAGTTTTTTTGAAATCAATGCTTCCGGAAGGAATCAATACCATTGTCATGATCGTGTGTCTGATGGGTGGATGTGTGTATGCTGGTGTAAAGGGGATAGAAGCGAGTGCAAGAAGTGCCTTGCTGATCGTTATTCTGATTATAACGGCAGTGATACTGATGATTGTATTGTTAATGCCTTCGTATCAAGCGTCAAATCTGACAAGATTAACTGGCATCAGATCATCCGGATTAATACAAAGTTTTTTGCTGATGATGTCTCAGATGGCAGGGTTATCAACTTTGACAGTCATGACGTCAAAGCTCAAAGGAAATATTCAGCGAAATGGAACTGTATATATCATCATCTCATCACTGTTTACTTTCTTTATGATTATCTTGCTGCAAGGAACAGAGGGGGATTATTTACAGCAGCAGAGATTCCCCGTATTTCGTTCTATAGACGGAGCATCCACTCTGCAAAGGTTTGATCCGTTGTTTATTCTGATTATTGTCTGCTGCGTATTCGGAAATATCAGTCTGATGCTGATCAGCGCATCGTCATGTCTGAGTTTGCTGACACCGGCATTTAACAGAAACAAATCCGTAGTACTTGGCGGAATATTGCTGTTGATCAGCATATTCTTTTTACCTGAGAATCTCACGATCAATGAGATCGTACCGGTGAGCGTATTATCCTGCATCGTTCTGTTATTCTTCACATTGATACCGAGCGGTTTATTATTGCACTTATACCTGAAAAAGATTTCAAGGAAGAAAATCATCAAACAAGCCGAGAGAGTATCTACTGTTGTATTATCAGTATTGTTTCTCGCATCGGTATGCAATCTTCACGGGTGTACTGCCCTTCAGCTTAATCAAAGACTAATTGTACAGGGAATCGGCATTGATCAGACAGACAATAGATATCGAATGACATTTGTGATTCTGGAAACAGGTAATACAGAAGAGCCAAACAAAAGTATTATCTTATATTCAGAAGGAGAACGACCGGAAACAGCAATGCTGAAATTAGAGAAAGAAAAAGGGAAAAAGCTATTATTGAATCAATGCGTATTTGTTATGATGAATCAGCGGGCAGCAGAAATGGCAGAAGTATCACTTTATCCGCTGACAGAATCCAATGATATTCCTAAAACAGTCAGTCTTTTAGTCAGTTTACCGGAATCGGAAGATGTAATCAAAAAGGCCATGTTGGATTACGGTTATTCATCGGAGGATATCAACGCTGTAACGGACAGCAAAGCAATTCCGCAGCAAAAGGATCACTGCACATTGCTGGATTTTATTGCATCAAAAAGTCAGCCGAAGAGTAAGCTCAGAATCCCGGTAATCAGGGCTAATAACGATACGGACTCTATTTCTGTACAGCAAAGCTTATGCATCTATACGAATCTGTCTAAGACTACAGAATAATATGTAGTTAAAACTGTGATAGCAGCTTTAATCTATGTGATGAACTACTGAAGAGAGCAGCCGTATTTTCCAAAGAAAACAATGATCACAACAAAAACATTGCTTCATCAATAACAAGTGATAGTTATCATTATGGGAAAAGGAATATCATAACGATGTGGAAATCATGTTTTCAAAACTGACTGATAGAGGAGTATATCCATAAGTGTTTGTATCATCAATGAAATCAACGATTTTAGGAGCAGCTTTTCGCTATGTGATCCTCCCAATAAAACCGATTTCCATTATCCGATCAAAGAGATTCATTGACAGAACAGAAGAGGTTATTGTACAATAAAGGTAAGAAAAGCTTAGGATGATAAAGATGATGATATGGAATCCATGGCAAGGCTGTCATAAATATAGCGAAGGCTGTCAAAATTGCTATCTGTTTTTAAAAAATCAGCAGCGAGAAACAGACAGCACGGTTATTCAACAGAGCAGGAGTTTTCAATTGCCAATGATGCGTAATAAACAAAGAATCTATCGCATGACGGCAAATGACAATCCGATCTATGTGTGTATGGCATCTGACTTTTTTATAGAAGAGGCTGATTCATGGCGTAGTGCCGTATGGGATATTATGCATTACCGCAAGGATCTGGAATTCAAAATCATAACCAAACGGATTCATCGGTTTGAAGAATGCAAACCAAAGAATTGGGGAAGAGGATATCCTAATGTTACCCTTATCTGTAATTGCGAGAATCAGAGAGCTGCCGACGAACGACTGCCGGTACTTGTTGATATACTGGCAGCGCATAAAGAAATCATTCATGAGCCGATGCTTGAAAGGATAGATATCGAAAAATACCTTGCGTCCGGATGTATTGACTCGGTAACCTGTTCAGGAGAATCCGGAGAAGGTGCAAGAATATGCGACTATGCATGGGTAATGGACACAAGAGAGCAATGTATACGCAATCGGACAGCATTCATGTTTAAGCAAACCGGATCCTGTTTTCAAAAAGACGGAAAACTGTACCCAATAGAAAGAAAAATGCAAACGAAACAGGCAAAGAAGGCGGAAATTGATTATTATCCCGAGCAGAAGAAAGAAGATAACAATTCCTTTGACCGAATTTTATTTCAGTTAAGCAAGACGAAGTATCACAGCGCCTATAAACTGACGCCGATGATGAAGGAATACTGCAGGCAAAAAGGGTATATATGGTTAAGAGAGCAGGCATTTGAAATAGTACGAAAGAATATAAAAGCTCCCCATTATTCCGGTGAGGGCAGGCAGACTCCGATTGACGGAAATCCGATATATATTGCCCAGCACGCAACAGCCACCTGCTGCAGAAGATGTTTGTCAAACTGGCATTCAATCGTCAGTAACAGACGGCTAAGAGAAAATGATATTATCTATATTGTAGATCTCATCATGGAATGGATCAAACGACAGCTTGAGGAAAAGTAAAACAGCGTATCGGCAGAGTTTACAACAAAGCCGACACGCTGTTTTTGTTTGAATGTGTAGTATCAATCTACGAGGTCAGGGTTAAAGCTTTCTTTCCAAGGCAGACCAAACTGATTCAGGGCTTCCATAAAGGGATCCGGATCAAATTCCTCAATATTATGTACACCGGGCATATTCCATTTCCCGGTCATCAGCATAGCGGCGCCGATCATTGCAGGAACACCGGTTGTATAAGAGATAGCCTGTGAACCGACTTCTTTATAGCATTCTTGATGGTCACAAACATTATAGAGGTAGTATGTCTTATCTTTACCGTCCTTTTTACCGATAAAGATACAGCCAATATTGGTTTTACCGACTGTTCTGGGTCCCAAAGAAGCAGGATCTGGCAACACTGCTTTCAAGAACTGAAGGGGAACGATTTTCTTTCCTTCAAAATCAATCGGTTCGATAGAAGTCATTCCCACGTTTTCAAGGCATTTCAGATGAGTCAGGTAACTCTGACCAAAGGTCATAAAGAAACGAATACGCTTAATACCTTTGATATTCAGAGCGAGAGATTCCAGTTCTTCATGATGCAGCAAATACATATCTTTTTCGCCGATCTCCGGGAAATTATAGACTCTCTTAATTTCCATCGGTTCGGTTTCTACCCATTTTCCGTCTTCGATGTAACTTCCTTTAGCGGAAACTTCACGGATATTTATCTCAGGATTGAAATTGGTAGCAAACGGGTAGCCGTGGTCCCCGGCGTTGCAGTCAAGAATGTCAATGTAATTGATTTCATCAAACTGATGTTTCATGGCATAAGCGCTGAAAACACCGGTAACACCGGGATCAAAGCCGCTGCCGAGTAATGCGGTGATGCCCGCTTTCTCAAATCTCTCACGGTAAGCCCACTGCCAGCTATATTCAAATTTAGCGGTATCGAGAGGCTCATAATTAGCTGTATCGACATAGTTGACTTTTGTAGCCAGACAAGCGTCCATAATAGTCAGATCCTGATAAGGCAGCGCAAGATTGATGACAACATCAGGCTTGAATTCATTGATCAGGGCAATCAGTTCGTCCACATTGTCCGCATTGACCTGTGCAGTAGAGATTTTGGTTTTACCACCCTGTAATTTTTCCTTCAATGCGTCACACTTTGATTTTGTACGGCTGGCAATACAGATTTCTTCAAAAACATCAGGATTCTGACAGCATTTGTGTATGCAAACACTTGCCACACCGCCTGCTCCGATAATAAGTGCCTTTCCCATAATAACATTCCTCCGTTTTATTAAAATGAATGAAATTTATTCGCTTTCCATCAGGTGCTTTGTAACGTAAGTGGGTAACGCAAAGGCACCTTTGTGAAGTCTGGTATTATAATAATTTGTTTCAATGGATAACCGATTCCATCTGCCCTCGTCAAGATCATTGGTAGGATGATATTTTTTAGACGCAAATCCAAACAGCCAGTGACCTGACGGATAAGTAGGAATATGCGCCTGATACACTTTGCAAAAGGGGAAGAAGCGCAGGATTTTTTTATGAGCCTGTTTCATAGCTTTTACATAAGTTTGATAAAAGGGGCTTTCATGCTGATTCACTAAGATACCGTTTTCTGTGAGCGCTTTGTAGCAATTGCCGTAAAATTCAGCAGTAAATAAACCCTCGCCGGGTCCAACCGGATCGGTAGAATCCACGATGATGAGATCATATTCATTCTGAATACTACGCACAAAACGCAGACCGTCGTCAATATAGATGTGAACCCTTGGCTCATCAAGCTTACAAGCGACCGTCGGAAGATACTCTTTACAAGCGTCTACCACCATACGATCTATTTCCACCATATCTATTCTTTCAATCGACTTATACTTGACTAATTCCCGAACGGTGCCACCGTCACCGGCACCGATGACCAGAACTTTTTTAATATCCGGATTGACAGCCATCGGGACATGAGTGATCATCTCGTGATAAATAAACTCATCCTTTTGCGTCAACATAACTCTGTCATCCAGAACAAGTACATCGCCGAATTCAGGTGTACTGAATATTTCAATTCGCTGAAACTCTGACTGAGCTGAATACTTTTGTTTATCGCATCGTATAGAGAAACGCACGTTTTTAGTTTGTTCCTCTGTATACCACATTTCCAAAGTGATCATCCTCCTTTATAACAGCAGATTGATTTGATACAGGCAGTTTACTTTTGCATCAGCAAGAAAACGAGGCAGGTATATTTCACTCAGATTGACCGTCTGTTCTGTTTTATTTCTGCCGCCCTGCCATGTTTTGCTGATGTATATAAACTTGCTGTTTTTAACATTTTTGATGGCAAGAATCAATGATTCAAAAGCTCTGTTAATACCTGTGCCTGCGGATCGTGTAAAGCAATCGGGAAATCGCAATCACAAACCCAGTCCGTAATACGGTAATCATCAGTATTCTTCAGAATGCACATTTTAACATCGTGTTTTGTTCCAGCACGAAAAGAATAACAGGAACGATTGCACATTGCAGTATATGCTGCAGGATCAATGTCCTTGTTGACGGCGCCGTAAAGAATGAAGCACATGATTGGTTACTCTTCCATAATATTGATTCTCTCTGTATTGATATCTTCTGCACCAGTCAGATTACAGCCTTTTGCTTTTGCATAAACAATGTATTCCAATGCGTCTTTCGTTATCAATTCACCCGGGGCAAGAATAGGGATTCCGGGCGGATAGCACATGACAAATTCCGCACAGATTTTTCCGAGAGTATCTTTGAGAGGAAGCTGCTTTTTGTTGGCATAAAAAGCGTCCTGCGGGGAACACATAACAACCGGTTCAATATATTCATGATCCAGCATACCGGCAGAATCTTTTGAATAGAGTCTTTTTACTTCATACAAAGCAGAAATCAGCCGTTCGATTTTCAGTATCTTGTCACCGACAGAAACAATGGCAAGAATATTACCGATATCACCAAATTCTATCTGAATATCATATCTGTCCCGCAGAATATCGTATACTTCGATTCCGGCAAGACCGATATCTCTTGTATGAACGGAAATCTTTGTGGGATCAAAGTCAAAGACTGTGTCGCCGTTGATCAATTCTCTGGAAAAGGCATATAGCCCGCCGAGCTTATTGATTTCTTTAATGCCGTAAGAAGCCAGCTCGGTGACACGCTCAAAGATCTTTTTACCGTTCAGTGCGAGATTTTTTCTTGAAATATCCAGCGAGGAGAGAAGCAGATAAGAGGCGCTGGTTGTCTGGGTCAGATTAATAATCTGTCTGACATAGCCTTCTGAAACACCTTTGCCGAGAAGCAATGCAGAACTTTGCGTTAAAGAGCCGCCGGTTTTATGCATACTGACTGCTGCCATATCGGCTCCAACACTCATGGCAGAGGGCGGCATATAGTCGCCAAAATAAAAATGCGTTCCGTGTGCCTCGTCAACTAAAACCTTCATACCTGCTTCATGTGCGATTCGTACAATTTCTCTCAGGTTGGAACATACGCCGTAGTAAGTTGGATTATTAACGATAATCGCTTTGGCATCGGGATGCAGTCGGACGGCTCTTTTTACAGCTTCTACTGACATTCCCAAAGGAATCCCTAAGCGTTTGTTCACACCGGGATTAACATAAACAGGCACAGCGCCGCAGACTATGAGAGCGTTGATACTGCTGCGATGCACATTCCTTGGCATAATGATCTTATCGCCACGCTTGCATACACTCATAACCATAGCCTGCACAGAACTGGAAGTACCGTTCACCATAAAGAAAGCGTGCTCGGCGCCAAATGCATCTGCCATCAGTTCTTCGGCTTCTTTGATCACGCTGACAGGGTGACACAGGTTATCCAACGGCTTCATAGAGTTAACGTCGACACTCATACACTGTTTTCCGAGAAACTCCGTCAGTTCCGGATTGCCCTTACCCTGTTTATGTCCGGGGACATCAAAGGATACAATTCTGTTTTCACGATATTGCTGCAGCGCCTCAAAAACAGGCGCACGGCTCTGGTCAAGCTTCATTTTACTGTCTCCCGTTATTCATAAACATTCATTCCGCTGAAAATCTCTATCATTTCTCTTCTGAGGCTGTTGGATATAGCGAGTCGTTCCTTTGGGGGAATTTCATAAACATCTGTTTTGAACAGATAGTTTTGCAGTTCCAGTTCCTTAATCAGCATCTGTGTATGAAAAATATTTGCCTGATAAACATTGATATCAACGGTATCATACCGTCTGAGTGTTTCGTCCTTAATATAATCCTGAATAGACGTGATCTTGTGGTCTATAAACAGTTTTTTCCCACTTGTATCTCTTGTAAAGCCTCTGACCCTGTAGTCTATGGTAATGATATCGGAATCAAAGCTGTCGATGAGAAAATCAAGGGTATTCAAAGGAGAAATTGTTCCGCAGGTAGACACATCAATATCCACACGAAACGTGGCGATGGAATTATCCGGATGATATTCGGGATAAGTATGAACTGTCACGTGGCTTTTATCCAGATGAGCAGCAATTGCTTCACCGGCATAAGCGGCAGTATATTTGCCGCAGTTGCAGGATTCGTCTATTTTTTCGGGAAGACCTTTTTCGGAAATGAGCAAAGTAACGCTGGCGCCCTGCGGGTCATAATCCTGTTTGGAAATATTGAGAACGGTAGCGCCGATCATTTCCGTAACCTGACAAAGAATGCCTGTCAGTCTTTCGGAGTTATACTGTTCATCAATATAGGCAATATAATCCTTTTGTTCTCGTTCTGTCTTTGCGTAGCAAACATCGTAGATATTAAAGCTCAGTGTTTTCGTCAGATTATTGAATCCGTACAACTTCAGTCGTTTTTCCAATTTAACTCTCACAACCTTTTTTATATTATCAGGAGAATGTCATGATTCTCCGTTAAGCTTTTTAAGAATCAAATCAGCGCACATATAAACATTACCGCCGCCGATTGTAATAATCAGATCGCCGGGTTTCGCCTTTTTCGTAACGTAGTCGGCAATTTCGTCAAAAGTTTTGAACCAGACACAGCCGTCTATTTTATCCGCCAGATCCTTTGCGTAAATATTGTAAGTGTTAGTTTCTCTGACAGGCAGGATTTCAGACAGAATGGTATGATCCGGGATAGAAAGCACCTCAGCGAATTCATTCAGGAAGGTATAGGTTCTGGAGAAGGTATGGGGCTGGAAAACGGCCCATACTTTCCTGAAGCCCATACTCATAGCGGTAGTCAGTGTTGCCCGAAGCTCTGTGGGGTGATGAGCAAAATCATCTGCAACAGTAATGCCGCAAGGCTTGCCGAGAATTTCAAAGCGCCTGTGAGCCCCGCTGAAAGCAGCAAGTGCATCTGCAGCCTGCTGCGGACTGATGCCAAGTGTAATGGCAGCGGAAGCAGCCGCAAGAGCGTTCATGACATTGAATTTACCTGGAACCTTCAGTGTAACGGAGCAGAGTTTTTCGCCGTGATGATACAGGTCAAAGCTGTCACATACAGAGGATTCACCGGTAATTTCGGCTCGAAAATCATTTTTCTTGCCAAAACCGAAGGTGACAATATTCTGACCGCCGTTCTTTTGTCTGACGGCGTCAACGCACTCCATAGAATTTCGGTCATCGCCGTTGACGACGATATAGGAGGAAGTCTGTTCCATAAACTTGATAAACGATTCCTTGATTCTATCAAGCGTACCGAAATAATCCAGATGATCCTCATCCACGTTCAGAATGACGGACATAGCGGGGAAGATGCGAAGGAAAGTATCGACATATTCGCAAGCTTCGCAGATGATATAATCAGACTGACCGATACGGCTGTTGCCGCCGATAAACGGAAGCTTGGCACCGATAATAGCAGTAGGATCGTACTCTGACATGGTAAAAATCTGCGTCAGCATAGAAGTAGTGGTTGTTTTTCCGTGGGTTCCGCTGACAGCGATTGATTTCTGATATTTGTCAACAACAGCTCCCAGCATAATACACCTTTCAATAGCAGGGATGTTCTGTGATCTTGCAGACAATAATTCGGGATTATCAAGCTTTACGGCAGCAGTATACACGACGAGGTCGGCGCCGTTGACATTCTCAGGGAAATGACCCATTGTAACGGGAATGCCGTACGAACGGATTCGTTGAAGAGTATCCGATTCAGCAGTATCCGAACCGGTGATCTCATAACCTTCGTGATAAAGAATTTCTGCCAAAGGGCACATACCGGAACCGCCGATTCCGACAAAATGTATTCGTTTGACATCATCTAAAAGATGTGCATAGCTTTCAACCATAAAAACACTTCCAGTCTTGAAATAAAGATGATAAACATACTAATCTATTATATTACAAAATATTAGAAAAATAAAGGGCTTTCATCAATTTTATCTGTTACGACAACAAAACCGCCAAAAAGCCGCCGTTTTTTATTTGAGTATCTTAAAGGAACTGGTAAAACAAGCAGAAAAATGCGAACTGACACTTTCCGGACTGTACTTTTTTCAGAAATATGATGCCAATCCATCCGGAACCCATGGGATGGACCCGCATTACTAAGGAACCACTGATTTAATCGAAGAATAATTCTAATTCGGAATAATGAATTATAAAAAGTTCGGACTATGGTATAATGAAAATAT
>JBGUWM010000308.1:0-4612 GCA_045221175.1 Acutalibacteraceae bacterium
CGGGTGTCCAGTGGACACCTCTGCGAAGCAGAAGCACCGACCGAGCCGGCAGGCGAGACCCGGGGGACATCGGTGATTGGTTATACACATAAACTGATGACGCAGCATTCTTTTTTACACAATCCTATCATCATATATATACAAAAACAGACCCGATCTTTTGCTGTGACAACAAAAATCGGGTCTGCCTGATTTCATCTTACCTGCTACTACATTATACAATTATCTGTCTTTATGAGAGGGTTTTCGGCTGCTTGCCTGAAAATCGCTGATGAGTTCCATACCAATGGGTTGAGCACTCGCCCTGCACTCTCTTCTCGGTTGTCTGCATCGGCTCTTTCCGCACTCTGACAGATTTTTCCGAAACACATTTCATGCAGTCTGACGGCTGAATCTGTATACCGGTTGAATTTTACTCTTTCTGTATTATTGTCCTGCAGCCGTTTTCTCTTCTGCGGCGCTGCTTTCTTCATTCTCCGTTGCAGGAATCAGAATGGTAGCTGCGTCGCCTGCTACTGTTGACGGCAGTTTGCCGTCCCATTTTTCAATATACATCTGCCGCAGTATCTTGTCTGTCAGTGATTTTTCCAGCAAATCATTGGATTTGGCCTCTGCTTCTGCCTGCACAACCTTTGCTTCGGCATCTGCTTTTGCCTTCGCAATTTTTGTTTTGTTTTCATAGTCCGCTTTAAGCTGCTGCTGCTCGGCAATCATTTTATCTTCTACTGCCTTTTCAAAAGCGTCAGAAAAATCAATGTTTGTCATCGCTACCGTCTGAAGATCTACATAAAACTTTTCGTCAATCGCTTTTTTGATGGCTTCTTCTACCAGCGGCGACATAGACGCTCTGTCGGCGATAATGTTCATGGCTTTATACGACGACAGGGTTGCCTTTGTTTTTTCAACCGCTACCGATTCAATCCGGTTCTGCAGTGCATCCAGCGAACCATACTGCTCGGCTATTTTAATGGCTTTGTCCGGCATGATCTTGTACTGTACCGTCATCTGGATATCCATCGTCTGGGCATCTGAGGAATAGGTTGAAGTATTGATCGAAATCGTCTGGGTTTTGGTATCATACTTTTCGTAAGTATTGGTGATCCAGAAGTCAAAGTAGGTGCCTGCAGATCTGACGTTATTTGCCTGTCCCAGAAACTTAACAACCGCTACTTCGCCTGTATCTACCGTATAGATACTCATCGGTACACACACCAGCGCCAGCAGCATCACCAATATCCCTGCAATACCTGTAATCTTCATGGGCTTTTTGTTCTTTGTAAAGCCGTAATAGCATATTCCGATACTGCCTGCCAACAGCAGTATGATCACAAATGCCGCCAATATTCCGATATTCATTCTTACATCTTCCTTTCCGGCGATTCCTTCCGCCGCTGTTATCATATCACTTTTGCCTCTGCATTTCTATTGCTTTTTATGTCGCATTTTTTGATAATTTATGAACAGTCATCTTCCCTTTGCTGCTGAACTGATATTCTTCTTTCTCCGCACTGTCCCTTCGTTTCTTCTGATAAAAAAGGGACACCCTCATCTGTGTCGGGTATCCCTTTTTAACTGCCTGTAGTCTGTTCATTGACTTCGCTTATGCTTCGTCACCAAAATCAAACTCGTCTTTGTACTTATCTTTGAAAAGCTCAAATACCGCCATCAGCACGTCCTCGTCTTCAATATTGGTATAAATCTCTTCATCGTCCTCTGTTACTTCAACCTGCAAAATTACCACTTCATCGGAATCTTCTTCTACCGGCAGCAAAATAACATATTCATTGCCTTCGTATTCGATCAGATCCAGAAATTCAAAATCAACGTCGTTGTCTTCTTCATCGGTCAGTGTAATAATGTTTGTTGCTTCGTCCTCGTTCATTGCCTCTGTCTCGTCAAACTCTTTCATGGATTGCTCCTCCTTTTGAATTGAAATCATGCCTATTGTACCAAATGCGCTCATAAAAAGCAAGGTGTTTTTTGTTTTTGTTACAGAAAGTTCAGAAATGTCCTTCGCCGCTGTCACACAACTGATTGTCCGTAATTTTGTGCATTCAGATTTTTCCTCTTTACTTTTCATGAGAAATATGATACACTGATAAAAAATAGAACAAACATTCGCTTTTGTTAAGGAGGTCTGTCCTTATGAAACAGCTTTCCGAAAGAATTTATGTCAAGGTAAATACAGATTTTGACGCCACAGGCTTTATGCTTCCCCGTACCATCGTCTGGTCTGACGGGCGCACCTTTAAAATTGATGAGGTTCGGGATTTTCGCCCTGCTTCTTCTCTGGAGCGTGGCCGCAGCGGTGACTGCTATACGGTACTGATTCACGGCGAAGAGCGCCTTCTCTTTTTCGAAAAAACCGGTCAGCTATTTGCCTCCCGTGTGGGACGATGGTTTGTCGAAAGAGTCATTCCTGCCGAACGAGAAAAGGAGCACTGAGTATCACATGAAACGCACCTATATTGCCATCGACCTGAAAAGCTTTTATGCCAGTGTGGAATGCGTTGAACGACATCTTGACCCTTTGTCTACCCATCTTGTCGTGGCTGATCCTTCAAGAACCGAAAAAACCATCTGTCTGGCTGTATCCCCCTCACTCAAGTCTTACGGCATCTCCGGACGGGCAAGATTGTTCGAGGTGATACAAAAGGTCAGAGATATCAACCGTCAGCGCATGAACAAAGCTCTGGCACTGCATTGTCTGCCGGAAAATCAAGAGGGAACGTATCAGTTTGTTTCCTCTTCCTTTCATGCGCCTGCTTTGGAAAAAGATCCCTCTCTGCAGCTTTCCTATATTACCGCTCCGCCGAGAATGCGCCTTTATGAACAGTACAGCACCAATATTTACAGCATATACCTCAAATATATCGCTCCGGAAGACATTCATGTCTATTCTATTGATGAAGTATTTATTGATGTTTCACGGTATCTTGACACCTACCGTATGTCTGCACACGAATTAGCCATGACGATGATCCGTGAGGTCCTTTACACCACCGGCATCACCGCTACTGCCGGTATCGGTACTAATCTGTACCTTGCCAAGATTGCTATGGATATCGTAGCTAAGCATATTCCTGCCGACAAGGACGGCGTTCGTGTAGCTGAGCTTGACGAGATGACTTACCGTGAGCTGTTGTGGTGTCACCGCCCTCTCACGGATTTTTGGCGTGTCGGTCGTGGTTACAGCGCAAAGTTAGAAGCAATGGGACTATACACAATGGGCGACATTGCCAGAGCCTCTCTCTCTCCTGCCGGAGAAGACCTGCTGTACAAAACCTTCGGAATCAATGCCGAGCTGCTCATCGACCATGCGTGGGGATATGAGCCTGTTACCATTGATCTGATCAAAGCCTACCGTCCCGACAGTACCTCTCTTTCTTCCGGACAGGTACTGAAAGAGCCTTATTCATATGACAAAGCAGAACTCATTGTCAAAGAAATGACAGAGCTGCTGGTACATGACCTGATACGAAAACATCTTGCTACCAATCAGCTTGTTTTGACCATCGGCTATGACCGTGAAAGTCTGACAGTCGCCGTTCCCGGAAAACGTATTGCCGACACTGTTTATGCTGTTACAAAAAACGGCAACCTATACGGCGGCAGAGTGACCGCCGATTTTTACGGCAGACCGATTCCTTATCATGCACACGGCACTGAAAACCTTGTCCGATATTCCAATTCTGCCCGCAAAATCTGTGCTGCTCTGGTACGGCTGTATCGGCGCATTACAGATAAAGACCTGCTGATCCGCAGGATAACAATAGCAGCCTGTCGGTTGCTGCCTGAAAACAGGCTGCCGTCGGAGCCGCCCGAACAGCTTGATTTTTTTACTGATTATATTGCGTTGGATCAGCTTCGCCGTGAAGAAGAGTGCCGTGACAAAAAAGAAAGAAATGTTTTGCGGGCTATGCTGCAAATGCAGGACAAATACGGTAAAAATGCCGTTTTAAGGGGAATGAATCTGATGTCCGGCGGCACCACCATCGAACGAAACGGTCAGGTAGGAGGTCACAAAGCAGAATGAACAGAGAAAAAGCTAAAATGCAATATGCCGCCATCATCACTCTTCCCTATCGGAAAAGCACACGGCACAAATCAATGTCTTTGATGAACAGAGCCGCTTCTTTTGCGCCGTTTGCAGCCTTATCGGGATATGATGACATGGTTCGGGAAGAAGCAAGACTGACAGACACCAGACACGATCTGTCCGAGCACGAAGTCGAAGTTCTGAATCAGCAGCTTTTCCGGATGTATACCGATATCCGGAACGGTATTATTCCCACCTGTTCGGTCACCTATTTCCTTCCTGACACAAAAAAAAGCGGTGGCAGCTATCATTTCTTTACTGCCAAAGTTAAATCCGTAGATACCGTTTTTCAAAACCTGATTTTCTACGGTTCTTCCGACGTCAACAACAAGCGCATTCCCACCATCTCCATCCCCTTTCACTCTCTTCTTACACTTCGGTGCGTGAGTGCGTGACCGCACCGGACGAGTCCGATGTCGTTCGCTGACGCTCACTCACTTCATACAAATCTGTTCATTCTGATCCGCAGGCATTCGGCACGGGCAGCGACACTCAGTCGCTGCCTTTTACGCT
>JBGUWM010000309.1:0-25776 GCA_045221175.1 Acutalibacteraceae bacterium
CGGGTGTCCAGTGGACACCTCTGCGAAGCAGAAGCACCGACCGAGCCGGCAGGCGAGACCCGGGGGACATCGGTGATTGGTTATATCAGAACTCCATTGCAGTGATCTATTTCATGCTGAATGATCTGGGCTGTGAAGCCTGTGTATGTATTCTTATGTTTTTTCATGTTAATATCTTCGTATTCTACTTCAATTCGCTCATAACGTCGAACCGTTCTGGTGCCGCTGAGTGACAGGCAGCCTTCTTCTGTTTCGTAGGTTCGGTCTGAAGAAAAAATAATCTTTGGATTCAGCATCAATACAGGCTGGTTCCCTGCTAAGAACACGATGATTCTTTTATTGACGCCGATCATATTCGCCGCCAGCCCTACACAACTTCCAATATGTGCTTTTAGCGTGTCTGTCAAATCAATCGCTGCCTGTCGGTCTTCTGCTGTGGCAGGCACACTCACCCGCATCAGAAACATTGGATCATGTACAATCGGTCTGATCATGCTGAACGCCTCTCTTTTTTTTGATTTCGTGAATATTTCCTTTCTTTCCCGGACATGATAACTGTATCATATAACAGAAAGAAGGATTAAATATGACTTTGATCTCCTGCAGTGAAAAATGTATCCATCAGTCTGAAGGCTATTGTATGCTGGACGCTGCTGCTGCAGTAACGGATACAACTGTCCGTGGCTGTATCCATCAGGAAAAACCGGTGATATCTTCCCTGTCGATTAACCGCCCAGCGCAGAAACGGCCTCTCTGATATTCCGCACAGCAATCACTTCAATATCGCAGTCCTGCGGCAGCAGCAAACTCTTCATGTTATGATACGGAATAATACAGCGCCTGAAGCCCAGTCTTGCCGCTTCGGTTACCCGCATAGCGGCTCGGCTGACACTTCTGATCTCTCCTGTTAGACCAACTTCGCCAAATGACATTAAATCTTCCGGTACTACAATGTCCTTAAGACTGCTTACCAACGCCAGTGCCAAGGGTAAATCTGTGGCCGGTTCATCAAGCCGCAATCCTCCGATGACGTTTACGTACGCATCCATGCTGGAGAAGAAATAACCGCATCGCTTTTCAAGTACTGCCAACAGCATTGACATTCTGTTATAATCAAATCCCGTAGTCATTCTTCTGGCATTGCCATACCCAGAATTTGTAACAAGTCCCTGTATTTCCGCAAGGATTGGTCTGGACCCCTCCATTGTGCAAGCTACACAGGTACCGGATACATTCTTTGGTCTGCCTGAAAGCAACATCATGGACGGGTTCTCTACCTCTGACAAACCCATGTCGCTCATCTGAAATACACCAATCTCGTTGGTTGAACCGTACCTGTTCTTGACAGCACGCAGGATACGATACGACATCTGTTTGTCGCCTTCAAAGTATAACACAGCATCAACAATATGCTCCAGTACCTTCGGTCCTGCTATGGCACCGTCTTTGTTCACATGACCTACCACGATACATGGTATATCCAAGGATTTTGATGTTCTCATCAGTATATTGGTGCATTCTCTGACCTGTGTGACACTGCCCGGAGATGAATTCAGTTCTTTGAAATTCATTGTCTGTATCGAGTCGATCATGACAAGATCCGGTGATTCTCTCCTGATCTGATCTGCAATCTGTTCAATATCTGTTTCTGTCATGATATATAAATTGTCACTGTTGACTCCCAGACGTTCAGCACGAAGCTTGATCTGACGCTTGCTTTCCTCTCCTGATATATATAGAATTTTCAGAATCTTGCCGAGGTGACTGCATATCTGCAGCAATATCGTGGATTTTCCGATTCCAGGGTCTCCCCCTAACAGCACCAAGGAACCTTTCACTATTCCGCCGCCAAGCACTCTGTCCAATTCTTTCAGACCTGTGTAATACCTTTGTTCATCTTCTGTCGTTATTTTTGATATTTGAACAGGCGCATCTGCCGGTTTTCTGGCAGGTGCGGTAAAGCTTGAATGACTGCTTTTGAGCGTCTCCCGTATTTCTTCATTCAGCGTATTCCACTCCCCGCACGAAGGACATTTTCCGTACCACTTTCCGCTCTCATAACCGCATTCTGAGCATACATACATACTTTTTATTTTTGTATTTGCCATTTTATCATCTTCCTTTTTATTGATAGCCGTTTTTTGCTGCATAAGCTGTGATACCGCAGTATAAAGAATATGCCATTTGCTGCTGATAAGGATCATCATTCAGCTTCTTTGCTTCCTCGGGATTCGACAAAAATCCACATTCTACGATAACAGCAGGATTCTGCGCATTTTTTAAAATATAAATATTGTCATCCGCTGGCTTTAGCTCTCTTTGATTATCCGGCTGTAATAATCCGGTTACGGATTTTCTCAGTTCCTCTGCCAGTTTTTCGCTGCCTTTGACCTGCGAAGCATAAAAAATCTGTGTGCCATAATACTGTGCCTGTTCAAATTTGTTTTGATGAATACTGACTAAAATCCTGTTATTGTCCTCATTGATCATTGATACACGATTTTTCAAATCAGATATTTTTTTCTCCCTTGTTGTAGAGGCAGAACTGTCATAAATCGAAACATCTGTATCTCTGGTCATGACTGTCTGATATCCATTCGCTGTCAGCATATCCCTGAGTTTTAGTGCAATGCTTAAATTAATATCTTTTTCCAACAATCCATTGTCAACTGCACCGCTGTCTTCGCCTCCGTGTCCTGCATCTATCACAACAACCGGAAAACGCTGATGTTCTGATTCGGCAGTCGTCGTCACTGCCGGCACATCACTGAATGCTGTATATAACAGCCCTCCAAACAGAAATAAACAAATCAGCGAGAATGAACAGATCAGATAAAGCTTTAATTTATACATTTTATCACCCCGTTACAGTATATGAATTCCTATCTGCATTCATCACTGCCGCCATCAGGGTTAATTTTGCTCAGCATGAAGAAAAGCGGTCATGCGACCGCTTTTTGTTCAGTCAGATCTTTGCGCTGACAGTATTATACAACATAATATGTACATTATTTGGTACTTTCTTTTAATGCGTCTATCACTTTTTCTTCGGAATCATCTTTGTTTGTTTCTTCGGCTGCTGTTTTGTTTTCCATTTCAACCGGCTTTGGCGCAGGTATACTCAAGTCGGTAGGATATCGTATAACAGGCGCATTTCCTTGTGACACCGCCAATGCACTGTCTTCCAGAGGCAGTGCATTACGAATATAAAACTCTTCTCGAATAGCAAGCA
The DNA here is from genome assembly GCA_045221175.1 of Acutalibacteraceae bacterium. GTDB lineage: Bacteria > Bacillota > Clostridia > Oscillospirales > Acutalibacteraceae > UBA1213. The sequence goes on from JBGUWM010000309.1 coordinate 3,233, forward strand.
GTTTATCAAGGTTCTTACAAAGCCGAAGATATACGTTATTCAGCCTGTCATCAAGTGTTAAAGTTCCGATTTTGATATCACGACGCAGAAATACAATATCTTCGCTAAACAAACGAATCTCCTTCTCTATTTCATCAATCAGATTGATGGTATCCATAGCCTTTTCCTGTGCTTCATCTATAACACCGTGCGCTCTTATTTCTGCATTCATTTTGATCTTTATGAGGCTTTCCTGCAATTCATCATACCGCTTCGCTTTTATAGCAATCGCATCATATTCTTCCTGAAGCTGTCTTTTTTCCTGCAACCGGGCTTCTAATTCTTTCTTATATGCTTCTATATCATTTTCACGCTGTCCGATCGTTTCAGCAAGCTGCATCTGTGCGTCTTGCAGTGACTGATACAGTGCATTACGTGAAGCTGTCATTTCGATCAGCGCTATACTTTTTTCAGTAGCTTTTAATTCTGCCTGTTCTAATTTCAACTCTAAGAACTCTATTTGTTCTTCCGGAGTCAGCTTACCCTTTGTATTTTCGGAAAGTTCGGAGTGCGTAGTTTTCATTTCTTCAGACATATTATGCACCTCTTTCTTTTTCAAATTTATTATAGCATATTATGAAAGATAAAATCAATATTTTTATGAATTATAAATAAAATTTATTCATAATTTTGCTGAAAAACAGGTTTTAACAAAGATTTGTGTGTTTTCTATAATATGATTAAATATCATTTGTTCATAATATCCTGTCTGATTATAATCCATAGCGATAACTGCCTCACTCTAACGGTAATTGTCATATACCACACGCTGATTAGATTATCAAAGTCTTTACAGCAAGTATGATTAATACAATGCCTCCTGCTGCACAGGCAGTTTCCGGCCGAAATCTGACAAAACGGTTGCCTAAGCGAAAACCGGAATAAGACAGAATGAAAGTCACAATGCCGATGATAAACACCGACATGATCAGATCGCCTGTTGTGCTTGCTCTGACCGCCATCGGTAATACCGTTCCGAGTGCTAATGCATCAACGCTTGTTGCAACAGACAACAAGACCATTTCTTTCAAAGTAACGGCAGCAATTGAAACAGGTGTTTTTTTTCGACTGTCATACAACATTTTAATTCCTAACAATACGAGAACCAGAAATGCAAATGCGTTGTTTTCTCCAGAAAAAATCTGCAGCCCTACTTTTCCGATGCTCCAACCCAATACCGTCATGATGATCTGAAAACTACCAAACATGACTCCTGTCAGTAAAGCAGTATTTCGTTCATTTCTACGGCTTTTCATACCACAGCAGATGGCTACTGTCATTGCATCGGCGGCAAGTGAAACCGCAATGCACAAGGCTGCTATTACATCCATATCTGTTCTCTCCTGTTCTGTCGATTTGTTTCCTTACCAATAAAAAACAGAGCATGAAGTTCGTTAAGCTTCATGCTCTATCGTATGATGATAATCGGTTCTTTATGTATGAATCTCAATTTCAGATGCATGGGTAATGGAATAAATATAGCACGCCTTTACCGGGATATCAAACAACTGTGAAGCTGCCTCCCTATACAACAACAATTGTTTTTGATATTTTTCTGCAAGCTCCTTTAAGTTGGCAGATTTATCCGTCTTATAATCAACGATGGTAATCCCATCAGGTTCTAATATCAAACAGTCAATAGCTCCCTGTAATATGACATTTTCTTCCGGGGGATAGCTTTTGTCAATTTCAGCAGCACTGATATTGACGGTAAAACGATATTCTCTCAACACTTTATCCGCATTTTTCATCAGGGCATAAATCCGGCTGTTCAGAAATTTGTTCAGATCATCTGTATGTATTACTTCCGACTGTTCTGCCGAAATGATGCCCAGCTCGGTCATTCGTTTTTTCTCACTTTCAGGAGATTGTTCCAGCCCGGTTAAATCAGCGTGCTGTAAAAACAGGTGCATCGCTGTACCTTTTTCTGCGCCCGTCATTTTTTCCTTTTGCATAAAAGATGGTCTTGAATCCGCTATATGATAATCCAACTGTTCATTGTGAACCAGAGCAGATGCAGATACTTTTGAAGGAATAGCTGTTCTGGCACTGAATGCATATTTTTCAGAAAACCTTTGCTGCAGCAATGCCGATAATGCCGGATCTGCCATTACTTCCTTCTGGGTTGATGAATCCTCAGGCTCATCAAAGGATATTTCTGTAATTCTGTGATACTGCCAGCTTGTTTCACAGGGTAAAGTCTCCAGAGATTCATGGTCTGCATCTGCCCGAAGCTGATGCATTGAAGGGTGAACCAGTGCGCTGATCATCAGCCAGTCTGCTAATGAGTTTGTGTTTTCAATCGTATAAGGAGAGATTCGACCTTGGTCAATACTGATTCCCGAAGCAAGCTTTGACAGCTTTTTATTCAAAGCTTCTTTGGAAGATACAGAATAACTGACTACAGCGATCAACTTCTCTTTGGCTCTTGTTAATGCAACATAGAGTACTCGCATCGCTTCACTTTGATTCTCTGATGCTTTACACCGCCTGATGATATTTCTTTGCAGGGTATTGTACTTCAAAAGCTTTTTTCTGTCTATTGTTTTTAACCCGAAACCCAAATCAGCATGACACAGTATTTCTTCTTTATCACTGCTGCCTTTGCTGTTGAGTCCCGCCAGAATACATACCGGAAATTCGAGTCCTTTTGAATGATGGATACTCATGATCTTTACCGCATCACTCGGGGCACTGTCAGCCGCTGTTATTTCTGTCCCGTTCTCTTCCAGATAGGTGATATAGCGGACAAAATCTGTCAGACCTCTTTTTCCCCTGTTTTCATAATCCCGTACAAATGAAAGAAACTTGCGGATATTCCTTACTCGGATATCACCGTTTTCTGTGGCTCCTACGATTGCAGAGTAACCCGTCTTACTGAGGAAACTGTCCAGAAGTTTACTGACCGAAACAGTCACCGACAGTGTTCTTAATTCAGAGAATAATTGCATGAAGCGATTGCATTTGATCTGCAGTCTATTAAGATCTTCTTCTGTCTCCGAATGCAAACGACTCAGCCGATGATATATGAACCTGCCCTTTACCTCTGTTTTAAGATCTGTCAGGTCATCAGCTGTGAAGCCTGCTGCAGGGCTCAACAGTACTGATAACATAGGAATATCCTGTAATGGATTATCAATGATTTTCAGCAGAGAAATCAGTGTATTAACTTCCGTGCACCCAAATAAACTATATGGTTTATCTATATATGCCGGCACACCGCATTGATTCAATACGTCAGCATAGCTCTGACCATGTGCCGACAAAAACCGCATCATTACCGCAAAATCAGAATAGGTTGCCGGACGAAGCTTACCTTTATCAGTGACTTTCATTCCGCTTCTGATTTTTTTCTGTATCATGGCTGCTATATAACGGGCCTCACTGATGTAATGGTCTTCATTCGAAGACTCTTCTTCATCATGCATATCCTCCTGCTCTGCAATATCCATAAGATGCAGTTCAAACGGTACTTCATTCCATTCAGGATAATCCGCCCCTGCAGTGAGTTTTTCTTCTGCGTTATACTCTATCTCTCCTACCCGTTCAGACATGATGGCATGAAAGATATAATTGACACTATTGATGATTCCACTGCGGCTTCTGAAGTTTTTATCCAGAATAATTTTGGCAGGAAAAGCAGGATTCTCCCTGTCATACTGCTTTGAAGCCTTTCTGCGGTTTTTGAATATCTCAGGCATCGCTTCCCGGAAACGATAGATGCTCTGTTTGATATCGCCAACCACAAACAAGTTGTTTTCATGGTCTGATACATATCGGAAGATGCATTCTTGCGTTTCATTAGTATCCTGATATTCGTCTACCATGATCTGATCATATTGCTTAGAAAGACTGACAGCAAAATCTGTTCTTTGCAGTCCGTCTTCGGTGTGTTCAACCAATAAACGCAGCATCAAATGTTCCAGATCTGAAAAGTCCAGCAATCCTCTTTCTTTTTTCTCTTCATAGAATCTTCGGTCAAATTCTTTTAAAATTGCACATAAGGACAATACTGCCGGATACAAAAGCGTTGTATCATTATGATAGGTTTCACTGTCTATGCTGAAAATCGGAAACAGCTTATCCAAAATCAGCTCATCAAAGCTGTCAAAACAATTTTTGACCGAAATACATTCTTCCTCCGTAACACTGATTTTTTTACCGGTAGGTTTGCGATAGGATACTTTTTGAAACATTCCGATAAATTCGACGATACTATCCCAGTCACTTGTTTGTACAACTGTATGCAGCCTGTTTCTGAATTCTCTCAGGTACTGCAGTTTGTTTTCTCCGCAGGTTTTTGTTCCGCTGCAAAATGCCTGATTGTTCTGTATTATTTCCGCCGCTTCTGTTATCAGATGATCCATGTACGGAAAAGCGGCGTTCAGGCGATCAAACGCTACTTTTGCATAGATAGATTGGCTGACATCAATATCCGGATGATAAAAGGCCGCTGCGGTATCCAGCCAGTCGGCAGGAAAGGGATGTGCGCTGCAGCTCTGATAGACGGAAAGAATATTTTTCTCCAGGCTTTTATCCGAACGTGAAGTGGAAAGCAGCTCTGTCAGCAAGCAGAATCCATCATCTGACTTCTGATACTCTTCTTCCAGTATCGTAGATAACACCTGCGCCTTCAGTACATCCGATTCTCCTTCTGATGCAATTCTGAAATCCTGATTGATATCCAGCAAATAAAAGTTTTCCCTTATCATTCTGCTGCAAAAACTATGTATCGTGCAGATATCTGCATTGGAAAGCAGCAACTGTTGCCGTCTTAAAGAGATGTTATCCGGTTCATAAAACAGCTTTTCATCAATCGCTGCGGCTATTCTTGAACGCATTTCTTCTGCAGCCGCTTTTGTAAATGTTACGATCAACAATCGGTCGGCGTCTATCGGATGCACAGGATCTGTCAGCAGCTTGATGACTCTTTGCACAAGCACTCTTGTTTTCCCGGATCCTGCCGCTGCAGATACGATAACAGAACCTCCCATTGCATCAATGGCATCCTGCTGCGCCGGTGTGAACTGCAGATTACTCATTTGTGTTTTCCTCCTCCCTGTCAATTATTTCTATTGCCGCTTTATTATCTCTGTTGATGATTTGTCGGGCTGCTTTTCCTTCTTCATATCCGCACACTGTTTTATAGTCACAGTATTCGCAACTGTCGGTATCCGATCCCTTGACAGGCATTCTTTCAACTTTTCCATCGTACAATCCCTCTGCCATGCTGATTAGTTTTTTGTCAATGTATGAAAAAATATGACCATAACTTTCAACATTCGCCAGATACTGACTACCACCGCTGATTTTACCGTCTTTTCCGATTCTTGCCGGAATAAATACGCCTGCTCCGCTGCTTTCCATTGCTGACAGTATTTCCGGATCATCAATCAACAGTCCGTTCATTTTCAATGACGTCTGCTGATCCTTCAATGCTTCTTTTTCCTGCTGCTCTGATCTGTATTCTCCCGTCTTCGCATTTGGTGTGGATGGCATATACAAAATGCCCGCCGGAGCTAATTGATACTTGTTTGCTTCAGAATAATATGAAACGCCGTTATGGTGAATCACGGATAAATACAGCAGCATCTGGATATTCAGACCGTACAGCACGTCTGACATTCTGAATTTTTTGTTGCCTGTTTTATAATCCATGATCCGTATATACTTTTGACTGTCTTTGATGAAGGTATCTACCCTGTCCACTTTTCCGATGATTCCTATTTTTTCTCCTGTCGGCAGCGAAAGTTCATATTGCGGTATATTGCCGTTCTCTCCGATTTCAAGTTCAAAATCTGTCGGAATAAAGCAATCCTCCTTCAGTTCTTCAATCATTCGTTTGATCAATACAGTAATGTTTCGCTCGATAATGATGAACTGTGCCATAAAACGATTCGTTCTCTCGCCATTGCCTCCGATTTCTTTAATATAGCTTTGAATATATTGCTGTATCACGCCGCTGAGAAATACCTCATCTGCCTCCTTCAACACCTCAGGACTATTATTGCGGAATAGCTGCTCCAGTATATAGTGGACAGCACTTCCATACATTCCGGCGTCCATCGCAGCTTTTTTTCTCGGATAAGCCTTTAGCCCATATCGGCAAAAATACTTGAAAGGACACTGATAATAGGTCTCTGTTTGTGAAGCAGAAATCGTCATACTATCTCCGAAAAGCTTTTTCGTTCTCCCTCTATCTGTAATTCGGTATGGTTCGTCGCTCAGTAGTCTGGTAATAGCTGCAAAGCGCTCAGAATACTGTTCCGATGCTGCATAGTGTTTTTTTAATGCCGCTGATTCCGGCGTTTTTTTACGCCATTGTGCAGCACACTCTTCAAACGTCTGCTTTTCTGTAAAATACCTTTCTTCGTTTTTCAGATCTGAATATCTTTTGATCGTTACCTTTGGAAGGATTGCCTGTATTTCTTTGATGATAACCGAAGGCTCACAGTTATCGCCTGCCGTATTCGTTAGATACCGACTGATATATAATCTTTCGGACGGCATCGTCAGCGCTGTATAAGCATTGAATTTTTCTTTCAGCGATAGTTCATAAACTGTATCATATAAAGGTAGCTCCATACCTATCAGGGCTGATCTCTCACTTTCACTGAATAATCCGGATGAAACAGGAACAGCAGGAAACACTCCCTCTGCTGCTCCAAGTATCAGAACAACCTTCTGCCTCTGTGAGCGGATATTTCCTGCTGTGCCTATGACAACATGATCCAGCGTCTGGGGGATGTCTGATAACGCATTCTTTCGAATCATCATCTTCAGCAGATCTGCATATCTCTTACTGTCCGTATACACCCCGGAAAGTACCGTATACATCTGATCCAGTAAGTTCATAGTAATATCCCATATTCTTGCTTCTTTTTCCTTCGTCAACGGCTCAAATGACTTTACCAGTTGTTTCATCTTTTCAGCAGTATGCTGTTCTTGCAATAATTCAAAAACAGCTTTCGATATTTCTGCGCCGTTATTTGAATCACTGATTCGTTCCGAAAACCGCATCAGGGGTTCTGTAACTCTTCTGCGAAGTTCCTCTATTCTTTGCAATTCCTTATCGTCAATCGTATCACTGTTTCCATTCGGATTCATGGTAAAAGGCTTTTTCCATCGACTTCCTTTTATGTCCCAAAGATATACATAGTTTTCCAGCTCATACACTTCATCCTGCGTCAGACAGGTAAGGTCTGTTTTCAGATAAGTCAAGATGTTTTCGGTATTAAATGAGTTATGAACGATATCAAAGGCTGACAATATCATGCGAATCAAAGGCTTTTCATCCAGTGGCTGAGGATTTGAAATGAAAAACGGAAGATCATATTTCGGAAATTCAGAAATGATAATGTCTTTGTATATATTCGCATCACGGTAAACCACCACAATATCACGGTAAGCGTACTTCAGATCACGAACAAGCCGTGTGATCTCTCTCGCTGCCTGCTGTACTTCGTCATATTCGTCCGTTGCTTCGTAAATGCTGACGGTACCGTCTTCATAATCATAGGGATCTCCGTCAAACCGGAAAATGGACTCTTCTATTGCTTTGATCGACTCACTGCGGAATCGTCTGGCTTCGTCCATTCTTATGACATCCCCTGTTTCTACGCCTAAATCGGCTGCCATTCTACGGATTTCAAGAAGCGTACGATCCGGCTCGTAAAAAATGGAATTACCCATATCCTTTACATGACTGTTATCACAACAAAGAGAGATGCATACTTCGTCTGACTGTTGGAGAATACATTTCAGTATTTTTTTCTCCTGCCCTGAAAATCCGTTAAATGCATCTATATATACTCCCGCCCCTTTGAAATAAGGATTTTTCTGTAAAAGTTCATATAACCTTGTGAGATCATCGTCAGGATCACTATAGGCGTTATTCAACAGAGCTTCGTAAGACTCGTATACCAGCGCACTTTCTCTTAATTTTTGACGCAATCTCATACTTTCTGCCTGATGCGCCGCTTCATATAATTCTTGCGGCTGGATTCCACACATTTTGAACTCACTGATTGCGTTTACCATCAAATCGGCAAAATCACCTTTTTTACACCTTGTTCTGTACAATACAAGCTGATCTGATACTTCTTCGGAAGCGATACTCATCAAAACCGATTTTGCACCATCATCAATCCGCTTCAAACGGTTGTTCCCGTACAGATCATTGACGGTATCATATAGTCTTTTGAAACTGAGCACCTGAATGTGTGACGCTTTTTTCGCACCAAGTGTATCCAGTATTCGTTTTTCATTCTGGTAGGTGCTTTGTTCCGGTACCAGCAGGATGATTCTTTTCTGCATCGGTTCCTGACAAAGACGGCGGTGGATTTCTTCAGTTTTTCCGCTGCCGCTTCTTCCTGTTATAATCCTTAGCATACTGTCACTTCCTCTGTTTGATTGATAGCATTATCATACACTATCCCATGTACAAAAAATACACCAAACAACGATATCGTTTGGTGTATCTCTGTTATTATTCTTCTGTGAAATCGTTATCAAGCTTGTCAAGGCTTGCCGCTTTCAGGTAAGCGTTGATAAACCCGTCCAGATCACCGTCCATCACCGCATTGATGTTACCTGTTTCATAACCGGTACGGTGATCTTTTACCATGGTATATGGCATGAACACATACGATCTGATCTGAGCACCCCAGGCAATCTCTTTTTGTACACCCTTAATATCCTCGATTTTTTCAAGATGCTCTCTCTCTTTGATTTCTATCAGTTTGGACTTCAGCATGGTCATGGCAATGTCCTTGTTCTGATACTGGCTTCTTTCTACCTGTGACGCTACTACAATACCTGTCGGTATATGCGTCAGTCGAACAGCAGAAGAAGTTTTATTAACCTTCTGTCCGCCTGCTCCGCTGGCACGATATACGTCCATCTTAATATCTTCCGGGCGAATCTCTACTTCGATGGTATTGTCAATCTCTGGCATAACTTCCAGTGAAGCAAATGACGTATGTCTTCTGCCGGAAGCGTCAAACGGCGACACCCTGACTAATCTGTGAACACCCGATTCACTCTTCAGGTAGCCATAGGCGTTTTCACCCTCTATCAGCAGCACGGCGCTTTTTAATCCCGCTTCTTCTCCGTCCAGATAATCTACTTCCGTAACTTTGAATCCATGCTGCTCCGCCCATTTGGTATACATTCTGTACAACATTTCTGCCCAATCCTGCGCTTCTGTGCCACCGGCACCTGCATGAAATGTCAGAATGGCATTTTTCGCATCATACTCTCCTGTGAGCAGCGTCTGAAGTCTTTGCTTTTCGTAGTTTCTGATGACATTATCCAGTTCCTGTTGTGCTTCTTCCAGCAATGAAAGATCTTCTTCTTCATTCGCAAGCTCAATCAATGCCATTGTGTCGTCATAAGCAGCTTTTAACTCATCATAGGCATTGACTTTGTTTTTTAATGCGCCTGTCTTTTGCAGTATTTTCTGCGAGTTTTCTACATCGTCCCAGAAGCCCGGCTGGCTCGCTCTCTGTTCAAGCTGTTCGATTTCCATTTTCATCTTGTCCAGACCCAACGCCCCGGCAAGATCTTTAATCTCAGGCTCCATCGCCTCTAACTTCAGCTTTAATTCTTCAAATTGTAACATATTCCCACCGCTTCTCTCAATTATCTTCTTAAATAAAATGATTTACACTCATAACTTTTATATTATAAAATAAAACTGAACAGTTGTAAAGTATAAAAATAGAAAATATACATGATGCTTATTCAATATTATTCAGCAGATTCTTGCACATTAAGAATATCATAAAAGAAATAAACAGATTCCATACGGTTACCGGTAAACTCAGAACAGTTGCTGCTAAATACATCAGTTCCCCGGACGTCACCGACAATAACAATATGCCGGCTACAATACCCGGAATCATCAGCAGTACCATGATCCCCATATAGAAGGTGATAAACACGCCTCGGTTGCCGCTGATTCCTACAATTCTCTGCGCCAGTATGTTGGAGGAAATATAGATACAGCCAAAGCTGCCGTATACAACCATACAGCTCAATGCGTCTAAAAAATTACCGCCTATCAGCAGCCATAAAAATGCAAATGCAACTGCTCCGTCAGTAAAAGGTTTGATAATACTGGTGGCGCCTGCCATGATTAATTTTTTTACAGGAGAATCCGGTATCAGAAAAATGTATGGTTTATTCAATTCCTTAACCCAGTCACCCGCAGCGCTGAAAAAGAATTGAATATAAGCACATATTACGGCTACAGCAATATAGATAATGGTCTTTTGCTGATAAGCACTGAAAAAGCTTTTCATTCCCAAGCCGATTACTGCCGCAACCGCAATCAGAACGATTGTATTGATATTAAAAAACATGAACCGTGAGCGTCTTGAGCCTTCTCTTAAATGCTTATAAAAAATCGTTGTGGCACCGGATCCCTTTCGGATTCCCTGTCTGCGCAGCGCAATTTTTCTGGAACCAATCATCATTCTATCGCTGACCGTTCCTGTTCGGATGTTCTCCCTGAATTCGTAATAACTTTCCGCATTCTGAAGAACGTCCTCATAATAATCCAGTTTCGTCCTGACAAAAATCAGTACGCTGATGATGACACTGATCAATAACAATCCTGCATATATACCGGTCTGTAATGCGTTGCTTTCGATAATGCCGAAGATAAATCCATGTACCCAGCCAATAAACGGTACATATTGCAGATATGGCTGTGTGATGGCTGTGTATAAGTTTTCCAGAGTCAGACCGTTAATGAACATGAAAGAAATGGTGGCGGCAAGCGCATATACTGCCAGAAAATAGATAAAGAGTTTCAGGTATCTGCTTATCACAGGTCTTGCACTGCAAATACAGAAAAACAACAGTGTAATGATCTGTACAATCAGCAGCATCAATGCAATTCCCGCTACCAGCAGCAATGCGTTTTGTGCGCTCAGATCAAACATCTTCAGTGCCATACTTCCATAAGCGGAAAAACATACTACCAGAAACAAGGACGTTGCCAGTTGCTTGCCAATTCCATATACCAATATCTTCTTTGGTGAAATGGGAGCAGCAAAAATATTATTGACATCGCCCATGGTGAAAAACGTGGAACCCGTACTTAATCCTTTCAGCATGATCGGTATACTGATAAAGTATAATAATGTCAAAAACGCTCCCGACAGTATTCTTGAATCTAACCGCTCGTTTACATCAACTTCCATGGTAAAGCTTCTGATCACTGCAAACACAAGACTGGCTGCAATTAGTCCGTATACAATCAGCTTTAACGGATGACGGAATGTATCAATAATTCCGTTTTTGATGTTTTTTCGCAGCAAAAAGAGTATCGACTGCAATGTCTTTCACCTCTTTTCAATTATCCGAAGTAACTGCATTCTTTTCCGTTATTTTGAAAAACAATTCCTCTAAATTCTCACCGCTCTTCTCAACAAAGCTGCGTTCCCTTTCCGCTTCTACTCTGCCGTTCATCATAATCAGGATTTTATCCCAAAATTCCTCTACACTATCCAGCATATGTGTACTGATAATAATCGTGACGCCCTTCGACTTTAATTCAAACAGCATTGCCTTCAGTTCTTTGATGGCATGAGGATCCAGTCCAACAAATGGCTCGTCAAATAATACGACCCTTGGGTCAATTAACAAAGCACAGCAGATGCTGATCTTTTGCTGCATACCTTTTGAAAGCTCTTTTCCCATTTTATCCCGCTTATCATCAAGCTCCATGCGCCGGATCAGCGCTTCCGCACGTTCCTGCCAGTTTTCGAGCCGATAGGCTCTGGCAATGAATTCCATGTGTTCCCATACCGTTAACAGTTCAAAGGGAGCCGGTATTTCCGGTATATAACCCAATATCCTTTTGGCATCAAGCGACTTGTTGTTATATCCGCATATTTCTATTTCACCATCAAAGCGCAGTAAACCTGCAATACATTTGATCGCTGTCGATTTTCCCGCACCGTTAGGCCCTGCCAATACTGCTATTTCTCCATCATTGACTATAAATGACAGATTATTGTTGGCAACAAAACGATTATATTTTTTTGTCAGATGCGAAACATTAATCAACTCCTGCTCCCTCCTTTATGTTTTGCAGTAAATCGGTGTACTTTTGGGCTGAGCTTTTTTATAATTTATCGGAACAAATTATTGTTGCTGATAATCCGAAGGTATCTTAAAAATCGTCTGATCCGTAATACTCTTGTTAATCTCTTTAAAGATAAAAGTCGTATTACCGTTTGCGGTTTCTAAAACTTCCTTATAGGGTGATTTGTCTTTGTAATAATAGGTGACATACGCACTGTCGATGGTATCGTCACTTTGTTCCGTTTCTGTCATACGATATTTTTCCACATGGAGTGTTTCATCATCTGATTTCTCTTCTCCATAATCAATCAACTCCAAGGGTTCTGTTATGCCAAGATACAATTCTTCTGTATAAATCTTGGCAAAAGATGTAATGGTGTCTTCATATTTCTGAACAGTGTACGTTTTGTTCTGATCATCAAGCTTATAAGATTTCTGATCTTTGATGATGATATGAATGCTGTCGTGATCACCGATATCCATCTGTAACATTGCTTGCTGATGATCGTTATCTACGGCAATCGTCAGATGATAAAGACTGCTCTCTGTTGGAGAGTAATTGCTTTTGACTGTCATATCTGTCGTAATACTGTAAGAACTGCTGCTATATAAAGAACCGAAATATTGCTCTGTCAATCTGACAGATTCTGTTTCGGAGGATTGTTCTGTAACACCTGAAACACCGGAGGATTCCGTTTTTTCAGGCTGCTGTTTATCACTGCTTGTACAACCTGCTGACGCAAAGGCAATGGTGAACGCCAACAACATAATGATTGCTTTTTTCATAAAAATCTCCTTTATTGTATACTTTCCGACAATACTATTTTATCATGTTACCGTCTTCTCGTCAATGTTTGAAATGCTATTGTCTGTGATTGCTTTATAAAAGTTTTCGCCTATCCGGATTCGTCTTTTGAAAGATCATTATTCTCTCCTGACAATTCTCTGAAGTTGTTATTGGATAAATAAACTTTTATCCTTATCATCTGTCATAGAACAGCCTGACGCCAAACGAATGATATGTTCCTTTCCCACACAAAAGCATGAACAAGAGTGTGAAATGTATTCTTATTGCCTGTCGTATTGACACTTGCTTTTGTTAAAGAAAAGGATTTCATCGGTTTGTTTGTGTTTCTGTCCAGACTTATCATAAAAACACTGTCTCATTCCCCTGCATGCATTGCATTTATTGTACCGCTATCTTAAATTATCAAATACTCTGATAATACTAAATCATTGACAATATCATTGTTTTGTAGTTTAATATTATTAGAGAAATATTCATTTTGAGAGTAGCAACTTTGACGGCATCTTGCCGGATTAGCTACTGTTTATGTGATTAGTAGAAGGGAGTGAAACACAGTGTTAGAATTATACGGAAAAGGCGTGTCTAACGGTATTGCTGTCGGCAGATTGTTGTTTAACTCCAATTCTTCCGACAATGTCCCAAAGTATTCTGTCAGTGATACAGAAGCCGAACTTAAGCGCTACAAATTTGCTGTAAGAGAAGCCAAGACACATCTGATCGATTTGTATGATGAAGCTTGTAAACATCTGAGTAAAAGCGAGTCTGTTATTTTTCAGACCCACATGATGATATTGGATGATTCAAAATTTGTCGAGAATGTAGAAGGGCTGATTCTTAATCAACACCTTAATGCTGAATTTGCAGTGCATAATACTGCACTGCAAATTGCTGAAATCTTTCGCTCCATGGACGACGAATATCTCCAGCAGCGATATGCAGATATTATGGATGCGGCTAATTCCGTTCTTGAAATTTTGCATCCTCAGAAATCTTCTATGCTGAGTGATGACGAACCTGTGATTATCGCTGCATCTGAATTGCTACCCAGCGAAACAATCTCCCTCGGACAAAAGAATCTTCTTGGTTTCATTACTACTAAAGGCTCCAGAAACTCTCATACCGCTATTTTAGCCAGAACTTTAGGACTGCCTTTAGTAACTCAGGTAAAGGGGTCTTTGTCACGCTATGACGGTATGGAGGCAATTATCGACGGTCAGAGCGGCAGAGTTTTTATCAATCCCGATCACAATACAGTTGCACACTATCAGGCGAAACAAAAGCATTATGAAAAAATGCAGAATCACCTGAAAGAACAAATAGGTTTTCCCGCCGTTACCAAAGATGGTAAACGTATTTGTCTTTCTGCAGCAGTCAGTTCTATCGAAGGACTTCAGAACGCCAAAAACAGCGACGCTGAACGCATCGGTTTGTTCAGGACAGATTACCTCTTTTCAAAACGCAGCAAACCTCCTAAGGAAGAAGAGCAGCTTGCCGCCTATCAGACTGTCCTGAAAACTTTTGAAAATAAACAAACCGTTATTCAGCTTGCAAATCTCGGTTCTGAAAAGTCTATTGCCTATCTCGACATACCCGAAGAAAAAAATCCTGCTATCGGTTATAAAGGTATTCGGGTTCTTCTGGATAATAAAGATCTGTTTATGACGCAGCTCAGAGCTTTGTTCAGAGCTTCTGTTTATGGCAAGCTCTCTATCCTTCTCCCTATGGTCAACAGTATTGAAGAGATTGACTATGTTAAAAGAACCCTGGAAGAGGTCAAACTGGAACTTCGGGCTAAAGGGCAGGATTACAGCCGTGACATTAAAATTGGCACCATGATTGAAACACCTGCTGCCGCTATTATCTCTGATGAAATCTGTAAAATCTCCGACTTCGTTGTAGTCGGTACCAACACCCTTACACAATATACCTTGGCTATGGACAGAGAAAATCAAAAACTTGAATACTTCTATGAACCATATCATAAATCAATTCTACGATTGATTCGTTTTATCTGTATCAATGCTCACGCTGTCAATAAAAAAGTGGCAATCTGCGGTGAACTCGCTTCGGAAACTCACATTACCAAAAAACTGCTTTCTTATGATGTTGATGAATTGATTGTCGTTCCCTCTAAAGTGTTGAATGTTAAAGCTGCTATCCGTTCCATTGATCTTAACGATGACAACCAAAGAACATATCCTATCTAATAACGACGAAGCAATTGCTTCGTCGTTATCCTGTATCAATGCATTATTTATAAGGTGTGATAATATGAACCATCAAACTAAAGCACTCAAGGCGATTGAATTATTGGAAAAAGAATATCCTGACGCACTCTGCTCTCTCGAATACACCGAGCCTTTACAACTCTTGATTGCTACAAGACTGGCTGCTCAGTGTACGGATAAAAGAGTCAATATGGTAACCCCGGAATTGTTCAGCCGTTTTCCTGACGTGGATTCTTTCGCAGACGCCGATGTTGCCGAGGTGGAGGAACTGATTAAAACCTGCGGATTATATAAAACAAAGGCAAAAGATATTGTCGCAATGTGCCGGATGCTTAAAGAGCGTTTTAACGGAATTGTTCCCGATACGATTGAAGAACTCACCTTGCTGCCGGGGGTTGGCAGAAAAACTGCCAATCTTGTCGTCGGCGATATTTACGGAAAACCTGCCGTTGTTGTCGATACTCATTGTATCAGAATTACAGGCAGACTGGGTTTTCATCAGCTAAAGGATGCGGTGAAGATCGAAAGAATCCTGAAAGATTTGCTTCCTGCCGATAAATCGAATGATTTCTGCCACAGACTGGTACTCCACGGCAGAGCTGTTTGCGATGCCCGTAAACCACGATGCGAAGACTGCACGCTAAAATCTATTTGTGACTTTGGAATGTCTCGCTCATAATTTATTGCATTCATCACATACTATTTTTGATTGTATCATGAGGAGTGTGTGTCATGAAGTATATGCTTGAATTATCAGACGTTTCAAAACGCTATATCACAAAAGGCGGTATTGTTTCCGCTTTGGACCATATTAACTTTTCTGTCTGCGAAGGAGACTTTATTTCCGTTATCGGACAATCCGGTTCCGGTAAGTCAACCCTGATGAATATTCTGGGGTGTCTTGATAAACCGTCTGAGGGTGAATACCTGCTGGACGGTATTTCTGTTTCTTCTATGAAAGAAAAAAAGCTCGCCTTTATCCGCAATTATATGATCGGTTTTATTTTTCAAAGCTTCTATCTTATCCCCTCCCTTACCGCTGCAGAAAACGTAGAACTGCCATTGATTTATAGGGGTCTTGACAGAGATCAAAGACATTATCTTTCCGGTAAAGCTTTGGAAAGGGTCGGTCTGAGTAAACGAAAAACTCATAAACCTTTTGAACTTTCCGGAGGTCAGCAGCAAAGGGTAGCCATTGCAAGGGCTGTTGCTGTTCAGCCGAAGCTCATTCTGGC
The DNA here is from genome assembly GCA_045221175.1 of Acutalibacteraceae bacterium. Lineage (GTDB taxonomy): Bacteria > Bacillota > Clostridia > Oscillospirales > Acutalibacteraceae > UBA1213. The sequence continues at coordinate 19,639 of JBGUWM010000309.1, forward strand.
AGATGAACCTACCGGTAATCTTGACAGCCGTTCCGGAATCGAAATTATGGATCTGCTTACACAGCTTCATCGTGATGGTTCTACCCTGATTGTTATTACTCATGACCCTACTGTTGCCGCAATGGCTGAAAGATGCATAAAAATTATTGACGGTAAAATCGTCAGTTGATCAATATATATAGTGTGACCTCTTACACTCGTTATTATAAACAATCTTCAACAATAGTTTTAACGCATTTTTCACAGAATATTTGCTTCTTTTTTTAAAAAACAATTGACAAGTTCATTTTATATGCTATAATGAAAGAGTAAGCGATTGCTTACTGAATCAAAAAAATTTCGGAATGACTTTGAAGGAGGTTATTATCATGGCTGATGCAATTGAACTTCATGATGTAGATGTTAAGGCTTTTCTGGAAGTAATTGATACTTGTGAGGGCGATGTTTTTCTCGTAACTGACGAAGGTGACCGTCTTAATTTGAAAAGTAAGCTCTGTCAGTTGATTGGTCTTACCCAGTTGATTGAGGGCGGCAAGATTACAAATGCTCATATTGAGTGCCAGAATCCCGAAGATGAATCCAAGCTGTTCCGTTTTAATATTTTCGGTGATAAAGCTGAATAATTTACTCGTAACTACTTGAGATGAACGCCTGTCAATTGCGACAGGCGTTTTCTTTGTCCCTATGGAAGAATCAGACCTTCTGATTGAACTTGGTTTTAGAACAAACCTTATTCATGTGATGTTCCGTCGTAACAAAACAGGTACACAGTTTTTCTTTCCTGCGAAAGTCAATCTGTGTACCTGTTGCTCTTTGATGTATTTGAATTATTTGCGTCTTTTACTGCTATCTGTCTTTTTCAAAACACCTATGATGACGAACAACGCCGTCATACATCCGATCACTGCAGTGATCTGTCTGACCGTTTCGTCTTCGGATCCTGTGGGATAATTGATAATGCGAATATCATGAACAGACGACTCTCTTTCCTGGCTGCTGTCATCTGCTTCTGGCAAGTCAGCTTTTTTCAGCAGGAGTTTTTCCTCATACTGAGGCTCTCCTTTTGTAATGTAAAACGTAAAAGTTGATTCTCCTGCCATTGTTACATATTCCGATGGCAATGAAACGATATTTTTTCCTGACGGCAGATGGTTCGCTTTGATAATGCCCAACGCATCACTGGTATACGTTGTCTGGTTCAAAACAAGGGTGATACCGGACAACGGCTGTCCTTTCTCATCTTTAAGCTGTATGACTGCTTTACCGTATGAGTCCACATCAATCAGTTCATATCCGCTGCAATTGTACGCCGTATCGACAGCCTCTATCATAACACAGCTATTATCCACCATTGAGTAGTCTTTTTCGTTCTCAAAAATAATGGTAAGGTCATCATCATGATAGATTTCTGCCTGTTCCTTCTTTTTCTTCTGTATAAACTGCTTATAGTTGGTCAGATCTATCTGAAAGACATATTTTCCTGTGGATTCATCATATTGATATCTGACCGTCTTATTATTGCTGCCAAAATTCTGCCGCATTTCGTCCAGAAGATCAATTGTACCTGCCACCTGACCCTCATTATTAAACTGAACTGCAGACAGCCTGATTCCTTGCAGAAAATAATTATCTTTCGCATTCACCGTCAGAATAAGCCTGCCGTCCTTGTTTCTTTCCAAATAATAGTTCTCTATCTTTGGTCTTGTGTTGTCTACATAAACCTTGAACGACATTAGATCTCTGTATTCGGGATTTCCGTCGGTTCCTACTCTTGCCGCTGACAACAAATAGGTATATCTTCCTTCTTCCATGCCTTCCGTGAATTCATAATAATTGCGCAGAAGTTCACTCTTTGATTTTTCAGTAAAATTGCTGTGCGGTAAGTCATAAGGGCTGAAATATGAAGATATGTCTCCAAAATTCTGACAAAACAACAGATTCTGTTCCTGATCATATATGCTGATCGTATAGTCCATGGCATCTCTCAGGATATAGATATCCGGCAGCAATACACATGAGGTAGTATACACATTGTCAGGAATTGTCAGGTATGATCTCAGACTGTTGGTGCCAAATGAAATGATTGACGGCAGATCCTCATATCCGAATACGTTGATTCCTGCTGATTGAGCAAAAGATGATTCAGGATTGAAGGATGACACGATGGCAAGTGTACTTGTTCCAGCGGGAAACACTGCCTTTTCATTATATATATTCTTCGGAAATATACTTCCGCTGTTCCAGTCTCCGCAAAAGCCTGAAAACGGAATACTGAGCTGAGGGTTTTCTTCAGACTGTAAACAGATAAAACCGTCGATATAAAAACCATTTGTAAATATCTTGCTATGGTTCGCAATAAAAGCTGCGTCCAGCTCAAGCTTTACGGTGACTGTTATTTCTCCGGCAGGAGGAAGTGCAATACTCTGTACCTCTTCTCCATTGACATAATAACGAATCTCTGCGTCGTTTCTTATATTTTCGGGTACAAACGTGTGAACATAGTTAATGCCATTTTTCGGCTTTTTTGCTTTCTGATAACCGTCTGTCTGAAGTATTTCAGACAGGCTAAACTGTATGGGTGTATCTGCTCTGTTGGTAACTGTAAAATGAAAACTGTATCTGCCTTCTTCATTCTCTGATAAGGATATGGAGGGACGCTTGCCGTCTACGGAAAGATATGCTTGTGTGCTTACAGCACTGCTCAGATCAATGCAGCCGGCTCCCTGCAGCCTTGGGCTGTAATACAATGCCTTATCCGTATTTTTATACTGCAAAAGCCCGGCCGTACTCATCAACAACTGATAAATATACTCTTCTTCCATATAGGGCGACAGATTTTCTCCAATACCGCTCTCCGTCAGATATTGTTTCATAATAGCGTATGCACCCGCTGTACACGGCGACGCCATGGATGTTCCGGACATTTCTCCGTAGTTCCGGTTTGGTAATGAAGAATATATGGAATCGCCCGGTGCCGTAATGTCAGGTTTCAGTGACAGGTCTGCTTTCATGCCAAAGCTGGAATACTCCGCAATCGTTCCGGCATTTTCCTGGGGCTTTTCGCTCAGTTGATCCGTCGTCCGGATAGATACCTTTCCGACAGGATGATCCTCAAAGTATTCTTTCTGGCTATGGTCTACTGTATAGACAAAGAAATCTCCCGTATCTGTTTTGATATTCAATGCGCTGTTCTGTTCTTTTTTTATGACAACTACCGCATAACAATCATAACAGATTGAATTGCGTATAACCGTTTCCATAGAAAGACTGCTTTCATTGATAACCGCTATTTTGTCTTTGATGTTACTCTTTTCAAAGTCTTTTTTTGTTCCGCTGCCTTTAATGTATACATAGTCTACTTTGTCAAGTTCTATCTCTTTAGGAACTTTATCAGTACTGCAAGCCTGTTTTGACCGGAATTTCTCTCCGTATACTTCATCAAAGTCGAGAGATGAATATACTATTTCGGTATCAACTCGTTGCTTCTGATTGAATACCATAAAGAACGGATTGGTATAAACAGCATCCGGAACAGACGCCGCCACCGATAATGCTCCATTCATGCTGGAAGGACTGCATACTGTACTGTAATTGATATATGAAACAGGAATTTCCTCCATTCCCATCTGATACCCGTTATAGGCATCATTTCCTGATGCGGCTACGACAGCTGTTCCGGACTGCATCAGCTTTTCATAAATCTGTCTGCCTTCATAATCATGCGTCAGATATTCTACCGCTCCGTAACTGCAGTTAATAACATCAGGACTTAGCTTATAGGCATCGTCTAAGGCGGCTATGATGGCTTCATCCAACAGTTTTCCGCTTTGATCTGAAATCTTAAACAAGGCAAGCTGTGCATCATATGCGGTTCCTTTATAATCGCAGCTTCCCTTCCCTTTACTGTTTCCGGCGGCTATGCCTGCAACATGTGTTCCGTGTGCGGATTCGCTCTGCAGGCACTGATTGTCATTCTCTCCGTAATCGTAGGCGTATACAATCTTTCCGTTATAATAATATTCAGATGCCTTGTATTTTTCTGAGCCGAGCCGGGCTGTTTCTGCTATTTGACGGATAGCTTCCTTCGTGTATTTTTTATCTTTTGGCGCTGCTGAAAATACATCATGCTTTACGTCAAATTCACTGTCAATCACAGCAATCAGTGTGCCTTTTCCGGTATAACCTGCGTCATATACATCACTGATGCTGATACTCCTTTTATATGCCATTCCATAGGTATCATAAGGTTGCTGTTTTTCTGTTGCCGGTTCTTGCTTTAAGGTTTCATCTGAGTAAATGGTTTTCGTTGCCTTTTTTGAGATGGTATCCTCTTTTGCTGACAGAACCTTTACCGAACGCACCTCGGGCAGCGTTTGCAGCTTCCTTATATTGTTTAATCCTGTTTCTGCTGTAAATGCATTGGTCAGTGAAGTATAGCTTCTGCTGTCTGTGAATGAAACACCGAAAACTGTTTTTTGAATCTGCTGCTGGCATTGCTGTTGCTGTGATAAGATATTCTCAATGGAGTTTTTGCCTTCCTCTGACACCAGATAACTGCTAAAGTCTGAAAACTGCCCATCGGGTAAATGATGTCGGTAGTTATCGGCCAGACACGGTTTGTCTAAGGTGATCAGAACCGTTACGGTACTGTCGCCATAATACTTGGGTTCCTGAAGCGGAAAAGCAGATGCTTGTGCCGGTATCATACAGCCGAACAAGAGGCATAGGGTCATCAATTGCTGCATTATTTTTTTCATAGGTTTTTCTCTCCCATGATATCTAAAAAGCACAAAGACGGAATCTCTGTGCTTTTAGTTGTTATTTGTCAGTTGTCATGTGTTATTTTTCTGCCCCGTACTGCTCATAATAAGCATCAATTGCTGCTTTCAGTGTATCATCAATAATGATCTTTCCGTTATATTCTTTATTGTACAGATGCTCAATAACCTCCGCCATCGTAACAATCGCCGTTGTTTTCAGACCGTACTTTTCTTCAATCTCAGACAATGCGCTCTTGCTGCCCTGTCCTCTTTCCATTCTGTCGACTGATACTACCAGTCCGATCGGATTGACATTTCCTTGTGCTTTGATAATAGGGAGTGTTTCTTCGATTGATGTTCCCGCAGTAGTAACATCTTCTATGATAACAACCTTATCGCCGTCCTGAATGGGACTTCCAAGCAAAATTCCTTTATCGCCATGATCCTTGATCTCTTTACGGTTTGAACAATAACGGATATCCTTATCGTATTTCTCACTGATTGCTATTGTTGCCGCAACTGAAAGCGGAATTCCTTTGTAAGCAGGTCCGAACAAAACATCAAAATCCAGTCCGAAGGTGTTATGAATTGCTTCTGCATAATACTGTCCCAATCTTCTGAGCTGTGCGCCGGTTCTGTAGAATCCAGTATTCACAAAGAACGGTGTTTTTCTGCCGCTCTTCGTTACAAAGTCTCCAAATTTCAGCACCTGGCAATCAACCATAAATTCAATAAATTCCTGTTTATACTGTTCCATCAATCAGGACCTCCGTTTTTTATTTGATAGTCTTATCATACCATATTTTTCTTTTTATGTAAACCATAAAATAGAAAAAAGCACAACCTGATTGATTGGCTGTGCTTATTTTTTGGGCTCTATTCCTAACAAATAATCTACTGACACTTCCAGAATCTCTGACAATGCCACCAATTCAAAATCTGATACATATCGTATCTGACCTTCGAGCTTTGAAAGTCCAGAAGCATTCATATCAACTCCCCTGACCTGAAGCTGCGCCAAGAGTTCCTTCTGTTTCATATTTCTTTTTTTTCTAACTTCTTCAACTCTTGTTCCGATAAGATTTCTGGAACCCAGTGCCTGCCGCCGAAGCCTCATGTCAATCCCCCTGCTTTTTTGAAGACTTTTATTACTTCAGTTATCATTATTCATTATATAGGATTCTCATCAAAATAACAATAGCAATAGTGTAACAATATTCTGTTTGTTCTTTGGTAAAAAATCAAGTCTTTCCGCACACATTGAATCAATCGGTATTCTTTTTTTAACACAATATAACCAATCACCGATGTCCCCCGCCTCTTAGGCGGCGGGGGACATTCGGACTTTCAGTGGGGGTTATAATCCCCCACTGAAACC
>JBGUWM010000310.1:0-24753 GCA_045221175.1 Acutalibacteraceae bacterium
CTCTGCCTCTCTGTCGTTCAGACCTAAAACAGCCAGTTTTTCTTCCAGAAATGCGGCTGAATCCTCTCCTTTGACAATAAAACCGTCGTCTGTCCTGAAATTGACACTGTTTTTACTTTCATAATATAATGCATACAAGCTTTTGCCGGTTTGCAGATCGGTCAGATTGCCGTCGGGCTGTGCCAGTACGTTCCATGCGCCCTCATATTTCGGGTATGAGCAGGTAATCCTGTCGGCTGCGGTTAATTCTACCGAAATCCTGGTTTCTTTTTCGGGATACAGATAGATGATTGGTTTGTCTACTGTCATATTATAAGGATCATAAGGTGTATTATATTTTTTCAGATTTTCAATTTCTTCTTCGCAGTAACATTGTATATACTCCACTTGTGTACCGACAGGTCTTTGAGTAGGAACAGCAATCAGATAGCCGCTTCCGCTTGCCATCACGCCTCTCATATCTCTTTGACCGAAAATGATAATCTTGTCAGGATCAATATCCGGATCATCAATACAGTCAATCAGTTCCATTTCACACCAGCTATAGCTGCTTGACCGGCTGAGAACAATATAATTAGTATTTTTATCTGTATAATAAGGCACTATTTCATCATCGGATAGCTGATTGACCTGCTCCACAATTTCCTTATATTTTTCATAAGACACTACTTGTGTATCAACATCATAATCCCGGTCTGTGTAAAACTTTTCCTGATGAAAATTTCCCGACCATATACGATTACTCAGGCGGCAATAATATTCTTCGCCATTGATATCTACAGCTTCATAATCGGAAGACTGACTGCGGACAGGTTTTTCGGAAGGCTGCGTGCTGCTGCCGTCAGACTTTTCGATAATCCGGGATACAGGACTCGCAGAGGTACCCTGACCGTTGTTCTCATTCTGCCGATTTTGCTGCCCGACCACCAGCCAGACAATCACTCCCGCTGCTGCTGCAATAACAATCGCCAGTATCAAAACGACAATGACAATATGTTTTTTTCCGTTTATGTTTTCATTCATAACAGCATCTCCTTATCAATCGTTTTTTACAGATAGCCCCTGCTTCCATTTGATGATATCTGCCTGACATAATAATCAGCAAGTGAATATAAAAGTTACAATCAAAAACGATTTTTCTGATCAAAAATATTCCATTCAAAAGAATGACAAAAAATAATACGATCAAACCTCTAAATTTTCAACCTTATGAGTATTGATTGTTGAAAAAGTATTTGAAATATAGTTTATTCTATGATATAATTAAAATCGTATAAGTGTTTATCAGCGGTACCGGATTTTTCCGTTAAACACATTTATCAAACAGTACCGCAAAAGAAAAATAAAAAACAGGAGGAAAAGAACGTCTATGGATTCATTTAACGAAGCTTGGGAAATTATCTGCGAATATTGCAAACAAAATATTTCCGACGTTGCTTATAAAACATGGATTAGCAAAATTGAACCCGTAAAGCTGGACTTTTCACAGGGCAAAGCGATTCTGATGGTACCCACAGATTTTAACCGGCAAACACTGATCAGGGGATATATGACGCTTCTGAATGACGCCTTTGCCAGTGTTTTCGGTGAAGGAATAGAAATTATCTTTACCATACCCGAGGAAGCTGAACCGAAGGAGCAGGAACCTGCAGAAGCCATTATGGACGCCGACTATGAATATACTTTTGATACCTTTATTGTCGGCTCTTCCAACAAATTTGCCCATGCCGCATCACTGGCGGTTGCCACCACTCCGGGAAAGGCATACAATCCGCTTTTCATCTACGGTAATTCCGGACTCGGCAAAACACATCTGCTGTATGCGATCCGCAACGAAATCATCAAAGAAAACCCGAATATGGTCATTACCTACGTAAAGGGCGACGATTTTACCAATGAATTTATCGACTCTCTGCAGAACGCCACAACCAGCGAATTCCGTCAGAAATACAGAAATTCCGACGTACTGCTGGTAGACGATATACAGTTCATCGGCGGCAAGGAACGCACACAGGAAGAATTTTTCCATACCTTTAATACATTGCACGAGGCAAACTGTCAGATCGTTCTGACATCTGACCGTCCGCCAAAAGAAATCAAAACACTGGAAGACAGACTCCGCAGCCGTTTTGAATCGGGACTTCTTGCCGATATACAGCCGCCGGATTACGAAACCAGAATGGCAATTATCAGACGCAAGGCAGAGCTGCTGGAAATGAATCTGCCGGACGACGTTACGGAATACATTGCCACCAGACTGAAAACAAATATCCGGCAGTTAGAAGGCGTCGTCAAAAAACTGAAAGCCAAAAATCAGCTTTACGGCGAGAAAATCACCATCAACGTCGCTCAGAAAACCATTTCGGACATTCTGAATAACGATCAGCCGCCACCGCTGACAGTAGAAAAGATCATTGACGAGGTTGCTCATACCTACGGTGTGTCCAGCGATGATATCCGTTCCGGCAAAAGAAACTCCAACATCTCCAACTCTCGCCAGATTGCTATTTACGTCGTAAGAGCGATTACCGGAATGTCAATGAAGCAGATCGGAGAAGAATTCGGCGGAAGAGATCATTCTACCATCGTATACGCCATCAATCAGATTGAAAAGAACATGGCAAAGGATCCCAAGCTCAAATCTACGGTAGAAGACATCATCAAAAACATCAGAGACCGCTGATAAAGCTCCCTCTCCTATACAGTGGAAAACAATTCCACAATTCAACAAAAACGGTTAATTTAGCTTTTTCCGACGTTCGCAATTCTTCAACAATTTATCCACATTCCACCAACATATTTCAACAGTCATGTTGAATGAAAAAAAACGAAAAAAATCATTTCACACGATTTCAACAGAAATCAACATGAAAGATTTTCCGGAAAATCCGATGATTTCCCGAACAAAAGAACTTTTTAACAAATTAACCGCCTCTACTACTATCACTATAATAATATATATTATTATTATTTCCATAAAACGAAAAGGAAGGATAAAATGAAATTTAACTGTAACAGACAAAAACTGAACGAAGCAGTGTTAAATGTTCAAAGAGCTGTTGCTTCAAAATCGACAATGCCTGCCTTGGAAGGAATATTGATCAAAACCCGGAACAGCGAAGTTGTTCTTACCGGATATGACCTTGAAATAGGAATCACTACGTCTGTTGACGCTATGATTTACGAAGAAGGCAGCATCGTGATCAATGCAAGACTGTTTTCAGAAATTATCAGAAGAATGCCTGAAGACCAGATCAGCATAGAAACAGATGAAAAACTGATCGTCTATATTACCAGCGGTAAGTCAGACTATAAAATCATTGGTATGCCCGAAAACGAATATCCGGAGCTTCCTTCCGTAACAGGAACAGATACTGTCAACATCAACGGCGAAATTCTGAAAAGTATGATCCAGCAGACGATCTACGCTGTGTCTGACAAGGATATCAAACCGGCACAAAAGGGTTCCTTGTTCGAGATTGAAAACAATACCATCAAAATCATATCCGTAGACGGTTACCGTCTTGCTATCCGCAAGGAACAAACCGACTATTCAGGCGAAAAAAGCTTCATCGTACCCGGAAAAACGCTGTCGGAAGTTGAAAAACTCATCAGCGACAATACCGAAAACGTTGAAATGATCGTCGGCAGCAGACATATCATCTTCAAAATTGACAGCTACTCCATTATAACCCGACTGATTGAAGCAGAATTCATGAATTACAAAGCGGCAATTCCGTCCAAGCATTCCACAGAAATGATCATCAACACCAGAAAATTCATCAATTCAATTGACAGAATGTCCCTGCTGCTGAACGAAAGAATGAAAAGTCCGATCAGATGCCGCATTGACAACGGTATTATCAAGACTTCCTGTCACACGGCTTTAGGTCAGGCATACGATGAATTTGAAGCAGATATTCAGGGCGAAGACCTTGAAATCGGCTTTGATAACCGCTATATGCTTGACGCACTGAAAAACACCGATACAGATGAAATTAAAATTCACATGAACGGTCCGCTCAGTCCGATTGTGATACTGCCTGTTGAGGATGACAGCTTCATCTTCCTGGTGCTGCCGGTGAGGTTGAGAAATGAAAACTGAACAATTCAGACTGAAAACAGACGAAGACTACATTCGTCTTTGTGACCTTTTGAAAATATGCGGCGCCGCAGAAACAGGCGGACAGGCAAAAAACGTCATTCTCAACGGTGAAGTAACCGTAAACGGGGAAGTCTGTACGCAAAAAGGCAAGAAAATGAAGCGCGGCGATACAGCCATATACGATGACATGGTTTTTGAGGTGTGCTGATTATTGTATATTCAGAAAATAAGCTTTGAAAATTACAGAAACTTAGCGCCGGACAATTTTTTTCCGGACGAAGGAATAAACGTCATTTACGGTGACAATGCTCAGGGTAAGACCAATCTGATTGAAGCAATATGGCTTTTTACAGGAGGAAGGTCTTTCCGTGGTTCAAAAGACAGTGAACTGATCGCTTTCAAACAGAAATATGCGAAAATTTCCATGATTTTTTATGCAAGAGAAAGAGAGCAAAGTCTGGAAATTACTGTCAGCGGCGGTAAAAGATCCGCCGTGTTGAACGACGTGCCTAAAAACACCATGTCACAGATCATCGGCAGTTTTTGCGCCGTGATCTTTTCACCGAATCATCTGACGCTGATTAAAAACGGACCAGAAGAAAGAAGAAACTTCATGGACGCAGCGATTTGTCAGATCAAGCCTTCCTATGCGGTGCAATTAGGAAGATATAAACGCATACTCAATGAAAGAAATGCACTCTTAAAGGACATTCCGCATCACCGTGAACTGGAAGATATGCTGGAAATCTGGAATGAGAGGCTTGCTTCAGAGGGTGCGGGGATTTTGACAGAACGAAAAAAGTATATCCAAAAACTGTCAGAACCTGCCATCGGTTTTTATAACGGTATTTCCGGCGGAAAAGAAACACTGGAGCTGCATTACAAATCAAGCTGCAGCAGTGAGGAGCTGACAGAAGAAGCTGTCAAAGCAGCGCTGCTGAGCGATCTGATCAGCCGACAGAGTGATGATATCTATTGCGGATATACCACCACGGGAATACACCGGGACGATCTTACTGTCAGAATTAACCGGCGAGAAGCGAGAAGCTTTGGTTCGCAGGGACAGCAAAGAAGCGCTGTTCTGGCGATGAAGCTGGCAGAAGCAACGGTATTGGGAGAAGAAAAAGGGGAAAAACCCGTTATACTGCTGGACGATGTACTCAGCGAGCTGGACATGGGCAGACAGCAGTATTTGCTGAAAAAACTGGAAGGAATGCAGGTTTTTATCACTTGCTGTGAAAAAGAAATTGATGCCGATCACAAGGTCCGCATCAGCAACGGAAGGATACAGCCAACGGAGGAATAGTGCCTTGTATTTACATTTAGGCGGCGATACGGTAATCAGAACAGACAATATCGTCGGAATATTTGATCTGGAAAATTCCACGGTATCTTACAAGACAAGGGAATATCTTGCTGCAGCGGAAAAAAACGGCAAAGTCATCAACGTATCGTTTGAACTGCCAAAATCATTCGTTGTATGCATAGAAAACAGCGAAACTAAAATTTATATCTGTCAGTTATCTCCTGTTACATTGATCAGGAGAGCGTCACAGATGACCGAGGAAGAAGAAAGAAAGGATTGATACATCATGACAAATCCATTAAAGCTGCCAAGATGTCCATATTGTCATAAGAGGATATCCTATGTAGGAGCTATGTTTTTGAAAACAAAAGGTGAACACAACTGCAATACCTGCGATTGTATCTCCAATGTTACCATCAGTAAAAAAGCCTATGCTCTGGCCAGTCTGGTATGTGTTGTTTCCTTGCTGATCGTTGTGCTTTATTCTATGGCAGGCAATCACGGCAGCTTTTTAGGAATTGCCGCAGTACTGATGCCGTTTTTGATATTTTATATTTTAGTTCCTTTTTTTGTAAGGCTAACCCCTTGCAAAGATCAGTCTGCCGTCAAAAAGCTGCTGGACCGCAATGCTTCAGACAGACCCAGTGACGCAGCGTATCAGGCAGCCGCCAACAGTGCAGCAAAGCCTGTTATGCTTGACGTTGAAGAAGATTTTTCTCAGAAGTTCATGCAGGCTAAGCATCAGAACAGCCTCAGGAGTCTTGAAGAAAATGATGAAGAAAACGAACCTGTTACCGATCAGGAACCGGAGGATATTCAGAATACCAAAATAGCGTTTGAAATCAATGAAAATACTCTTTATCAAGAGGAAGAAGCTGACGAAGAAGGCGTCAAGCAGACAGCAGCATATTCTGAAGAATAAACCCGTGATTCAGAAAAGATACGGAAATCAATCCCTGAGCATTGACGACTGTGAGATTGCAAAATCGTTCTTTTGAGCGTTTGCTTGTGTATTTGTGTGCATCAATAAGAATTATCGGTTACAGTAGAGTCAGCGGTTTCAGGAAAGGGCTGTGAAATGTCCGGCGGACAGGCAAGATGGGGGAATCACCCGTATTCCGCAAGAAAACTGGCTGCATCATGTGACTGTCCCGTTAAAACCGGTTTCCGTGCAGAAAAGAGGAGATATATGCCGAAGCTGAAAAATTGTCCCTATTGTCACACCATCTATCGTTACAGGGACGTTGTGAGCATGAAAGGAAAAATACAGGAATGCTATCACTGCAGGAAAAAATTTATCGTCAAAAAAAGCTTCAGGGCAATTCCTGTGTTGATTGCCTGCATCGTACTGATTGCCTTTAACCTTTTGGTATTTCATACTTCAAAGGACATCGGCAAAAGTACGTTTATCATCATGGTTATCATAAACGCATCGGTCATTTTGCTGTCAATACTGATTTCTCCCTTTTTTATCAGATTCAGAAAACCAGACAGGCAACAAATGAAAAAATGATGACAAAACATTGATCGGCTGCTGTCAGAAATCAGAAAAAAGTGATCAATACAAATACAAACCGGGGAAACAATCCCTGCGGGGTCGGGTACAAAAGCCCGATAATAAGGAGGTTGATGAAAGAAATGGAACCGAATGAGATTTCTCAGACGACAGAAAAATACGGAGCTGATGAGATACAGGTACTCGAAGGATTAGAGGCTGTCAGAAAGCGTCCCGGAATGTATATCGGTTCAACAGGACCGAGAGGACTGCATCATCTTGTATATGAAATTGTCGATAACTCAATTGACGAAGCGCTGGCAGGTTATTGTACGAAAATTAACGTACACATCATGCCGGGCGAAATCATAAAAGTAACCGACAACGGCAGAGGCATACCGGTAGGAATCCAGCCGAAATTAGGAATTCCTGCCGTAACGGTCGTATTCACGGTGCTGCACGCAGGCGGAAAATTCGGCGGCGGCGGATATAAAGTAGCGGGTGGTCTGCATGGTGTCGGTGCGTCTGTTGTCAATGCGCTGTCTTTGTGGACAGAGGTAGAGGTTTGTGACGGAACAGACGTTTATCGTCAGCGCTTTGAAAGAGGCAATACCGTAACCGATCTGGAAAAAATCGGTGAAGGCAGCAATACGGGAACCACGGTTACGTTTAAGGCGGATCCCGAAATATTCTCGGAAACAGACGTTTATGACTATCAGGTATTGTCTACCCGTCTGAGAGAACAGGCATTTCTGAATGCCGGCGTACATATTGAGCTGATTGACGAAAGAGATCCGGAAAATATAGTCAGTGAAGATTTCTGCTATGAGGGCGGCGTTTCCAGCTTTGTAGAGTATATCCATAAAAAAAGAGGACTGGACGTGATTCATCCGGACATTATTCATTTTCAGGCAAAAAATGAAGATGATACGGCTTCTGCGGAAATCGCTATGCAGTATAACGACAGCTATAACGAGCTGATACTGTCTTTCGCTAACAATATTCATACGAATGACGGCGGTACGCATGAAGAAGGCTTCAAGCGCTCTCTCACACGAGTGATGAATGACTATGCCCGCAAATTCAATATACTGAAGGAAGCAGACAAAAACCTCAGCGGTGAAGACGTCAGAGAAGGTCTGACAGCGGTGATCAGCGTCAAGCTGAAAGACGCTCAGTTTGAAAGCCAGACCAAGGCAAAGCTGGGTAATACGGAGATCAGAACACTGGTGGACAAGCTGGTCAGTGAAAAGCTGGAGCAGTATCTGGAGGAAAATCCGGCAACGGCAAAGGCAATTTTTGAAAAAGCGCTGATGGCAGCCAGAGCAAGAGACGCAGCCAGAAAAGCCAGAGATCTCGCCAGAAGAAAAACAGCAATGGAAGGCGCAGGACTTCCGGGTAAATTAGCCGACTGTCAGTCAAAGAATGTGGAAGAAACAGAAATCTACATCGTAGAGGGAGATTCTGCAGGAGGTTCCGCCAAAGGAGGCCGTGACAGACGGTTTCAGGCAATTCTGCCGCTTTGGGGCAAGATGCTGAACGTCGAAAAGGCAAGACTTGACAGAGTATACGGAAATGACAAGCTGATGCCGGTAATAACGGCTTTGGGCTGCGGAATCGGCGATGAAATAGATTTGAATAAGCTGCGGTACGGTAAAATCATTATCATGGCAGATGCCGACGTAGACGGTTCGCATATCAGAACACTGATGCTGACCTTCTTTTTCCGGTTTATGCGTCCGCTGATCGAAGAGGGACATATTTATATTGCCCAGCCGCCGCTTTACCGGATCACGAAAGGCAAAAACGACCATTATTACGCTTATTCCGACCAGGAAAGAGATAAGATCATGTCGCAGCTTGGCGGCAAATATGAGATACAGCGTTACAAAGGTCTTGGTGAGATGGACGCCGAGCAGCTCTGGGAAACAACCATGAATCCCGATACCAGAATTATGCTTCGTGTAGAGATGGAAGATGCGGCAGCCGCCGACGAAGTATTTACCATTCTGATGGGTGACAAGGTTGAGCCGAGAAGAGAATTTATTGAAAAGAACGCAAAATATGTACAGAATCTTGATGTATAATAAAAGGACAAGGAGATAATATGAAAGACATAGAAGACAGTATACGCAGTGAAATGGAAGAAGAAACAGAAGACGACAGTATCATCGAGGATAATCCGGAATGGGACGGTTCCGAATCCGGACTGGTGGCAGATGATGACGCTGAAGAATATGAAATACCCGAAACAGGTATCAAAATATCGTTTGTTATGACAAAGGAAGAAATGTATAAATGCCTGTACCATAGTGATCTGTATAAAACCAAGGGAACCAGAGCCGTCATATCCAGCGTTATTTTCGGCATAGCGGCAGTAGTATTTGCCGTAGCGTGTTTTACATCAGGAGAAGCAACCAGAAGCATGAACCTGTTTTTCAGTATTTTCTGTCTTGTCATGATCGTTTTGGTATGGCTTGTACCGTATCTTCATATCAAAAGTCTGGCAAAAGTCATGGCAAACGGAAAAACCGTGGAAGCAGAGGTGTATCCTGACCATATTGATATCGGCAGCGGAAGCGGTGCCTGGAGCATTGATCTGGACGGCAACTGTGAGCTGCTGGAATTTGACAATATTTTTATGATATGTCTGAAAGACGGAAGAAATTTCGCTATTCCGGAACGGGTGATAGAACCTGAGGTCTATAATGAATTCAAGGCGATACTAATTTCCGGAACGAATCCGGGTGAAGATTAAAGAGGGTATGATAAAATGCATTGTGAAACACAGATAACAGCCCGATATGCCGAAACCGATCAGATGGGAATAATTCATCATTCTGTTTATCCCGTATGGTTTGAGGCTGCAAGAACGGAATTTATCAAATATTCGGGGATTACGTATACCCAGCTTGAGCAGCAGGGAATTATGCTGCCGCTTGCAGAGCTTACCTGCCGGTATCTTCGTCCGGTACATTATGAGGACAGAGTGACCATTATTACCGTAACACAAAAGCTCAGCTATGCAAAAATAGTTTTTTACTATCAGGTGATGCTCAACGGAGAGCTGATGGCTGAAGGAACCACTACTCACGGTTTTGTAGACAGCAAAACCTTCAGACCGGTCAATCTCAAAAAAGCCATGCCTGAATTTTATGCAAAATTACAGGAATCTGTAGCAGAGGGCTAATAGCTGCAGAAATCATTATCAAGAAAGAGGTGCGGTCAATTGGATAATGAAGAAACAATACAGCCTTCAAGAATTATAGACGTCGATATCGAACGGGAAATGAAAAAATCTTTTCTGGATTATTCCATGTCCGTTATTGTTTCAAGAGCCCTGCCGGACGTCAGGGATGGTCTGAAGCCTGTTCACAGAAGAATTCTTTATTCTCAGTATGAAGATAATCTGACACCCGACAAGCCGTATAAAAAATGTGCGACAACCGTCGGTAATGTGCTTGGTAGATATCATCCTCACGGCGACAGCTCGGTTTATGATGCGCTGGTTCGTCTGGCGCAGGATTTTTCCATGCGTTATACCCTTGTGGACGGTCACGGAAACTTCGGTTCGGTTGACGGAGATCCCCCTGCTGCTTATCGTTATACTGAGTCTAAAATGAGCAAGATCAGCGTAGAAATGCTGACGGATATTGACAAGGAAACCGTTGACTTTATTCCGAACTATGACGACAGCCGTAAAGAGCCCGCCGTACTTCCGTCAAGATTTCCGAATCTTCTGGTAAACGGCTCAACGGGTATTGCTGTCGGTATGGCAACCAATATTCCGCCGCATAATCTGGGCGAAGTTATTGATGCGGTTAATTACGTGATCGACAATCCGGACGCAACGCTGGACGAGATTATGCAGTTTATCAAAGGTCCTGATTTTCCGACAGCCGGTATCATTATGGGACAAAGCGGCATCAAGGCTGCTTATGCAACAGGCCGTGCGAAAATTACCGTTCGTGCCAGAGCGGAAATTGTAGAAGACAAAAACGGCAGATTCAAGATTATCGTCACAGAGCTTCCTTATCAGGTGAACAAAGCCCGTCTGGTAGAAAGCATCGCCGATATGGTCAAGGAAAAGCGTCTGGAAGGTATTTCTAATATTGACGACCACTCCGACAGAAACGGTATGCATATTGAGATTACCCTCAAAAGAGAGGCTTCGCCTAATGTCGTGCTGAACAGTCTGTATCATAATTCGCAGATGCAGATTACCTATGGTATCATCATGCTGGCAATTGTCAACGGTGAGCCAAAGGTGCTGACGCTGAAAGATATTTTGCAGAATTACATAGATTTTCAGGTAGACGTCATTACCAGAAGAACTGTTTTTGATCTGAAAAAGGCTGAAGAAAGAGCGCATATTTTAGAAGGTCTGAAAATTGCCATTGATTTTATAGATGAAGTCATTCGTATTATCCGGTCTTCAAAAGATCAGCCCACGGCGAGACAGCGTCTGTCGGAACGCTTTGGTCTGGACGACGCCCAGACACAGGCAATTGTTGCCATGCGTTTGGGACAGCTTTCAGGTCTGGAAAGAGAAAAAATTGAAGAAGAATTGAATGCTCTGATTCTGAAAATAGCAGACTATAAGGATATTCTCAGCAACGGCGAAAGACTGCTGGGTATTATCAAAACAGAGCTGAATGCTATTCGTGCCAAGTTTGCAGATGAAAGACGCACACAGATCGAATCTGTCAGCGGCGAGGTTGATATTGAAGATCTGATTCCGTATGAAGACTGTGTGATCACGATGACAAACTTCGGATACGTCAAGCGACAGAAAGTAGATACCTATCGTACACAGCGCAGAGGCGGACGGGGTATTTCCGGTATGAACCGCCGTGAGGAAGACGTGGCATCAGATATGTTTGTAGCAGGAACGCATGATTACGTTCTGTTCTTTACCAATCTGGGCAAGGTCTACCGCATGAAATGCTATATGATTCCCGAAGGATCCAGAACCTCAAAGGGTATGAATATCAATAATCTGCTGCCGCTTTTGCCGGAAGAAAAGGTAACTTCCATGATCCGTATGCCCGAGTCCGGTGATGACGGAATGTATCTTGTCATGATTACCAAGAAGGGTATTATCAAGAGAACGGCAACCAAGGAATTTAATTCCAACCGCAAGGGCGGACTGATTGCAATAGATATTGACGAAGACGATGAGCTTGTCTGGGTTCGTCTGACGGACGGCAGTTCACAGCTTTTGGTTGCTACCAGAAACGGTATGGCCATTCGTTTTGACGAAAACGACGTCAGAAGTATGGGACGTTCTGCCCGCGGCGTCAGAGCGATCAAACTGCGTGACGACGACAGCGTTATAGGAATGTCCATTCTGAGAGAAGACGCATACATTCTGACTGTTTCTGAAACAGGCTACGGAAGATTGTCACCGCAGAGTGATTATCGCATTCAGTCAAGAGGCGGATTTGGTATAACCAACTATCATACGGAAAGATTCGGAAAGGTAGCTGCTATCAAGGCAGTTGATCTGGAAGATGATATCATTCTGATTTCCGATAACGGTATTATCATTCGTATCGAAGCCTCCTCCATTCGCATCTGTTCCCGTCCTTCAAAGGGTGTAATTGTTATGAAGATGGACGATAACAGCAAGGTTGTTACTATCTCAAGAGCGCCGCATGAAGAAGAAACAGATAATGATGAAGAAGAAAACGAAGACGAGGATATCTGATCCATGAATGATTCGTTTCAAACGGTTATCATATCAAAAGCAGATAATTTCTGTGTCGGAAACTGAATGAGACAGCAATATTTTTTCAAAAAAACCGTGGCGGACGGCAGCGATTTGTCCTGTGCGGTTATGTACTGACAGCAAAATTGTCCTGTGCGGTCACGCACCGACAGCGGACTCGTCCTGTGCGGTCACGCACCGGTCACGCACTGTTTTTCGAAAAAGCCTTCACTGACTCGCTGTCTGCAGGCATCGTAACTGCTAAAAATGAAGCATAACCCCAAAAAACACAAAAGCATTCGCATTTGCTGAGAAAAGCTTATGCGAATGCTTTTTCGTTTGTATGCTTTCATATAAGTAAAAAATAGCTTTGACGGAGACGATAAGATGTGCTGCCATAGGATTTTGGACATTTTGTTATATTGGATATTCATCGTTGGTAATGAAGGGTTATCTTTGTCGGAGCTGAGAAATTCTGGTATTCTCTGAAGAAATCGCAATAATATCGGGGTTAGTAAAGTCGGGCAGAGTAAAAATGGACGCATTTTTATGATAGCCAAGCTTGGTGATAAAGGAAACATAAACGGTATAATAGCCTGCATAGTCCAAGGCTCCTGCAATTGTAGCTTGATCGGCGGCAGTTTGTCTGTCTTTTTCGGAAGCATTTTTTTCGGGAAGCGGGTCGGACGTATAGACAGGACGAAAAGAGGAAGTGTTGATACTGCCGTTTTGAATGCCCTGATAATAGCTTTTGACAAAACTGTCAATGTTATCAGCAGCATATTGCATAGCGTCCCGTTCTGTCTGATCGTTGTTGGCATAACGGAACAGAAAATACAAGCTTTGAGAGAAGCCGGTCATTTTAAGAACTTTGTCAGAAGAAACACTTCCTTCCGCAAAAACAGAAGCATCACGATCATAGCAGAAATAGGGAAGAGAACCGTTGTACATTTCCATATATTTCATATAGTTTTTCTGATCCATGCCAAAATATTCGAGCGCTCCGCCCACCGTACAGAGTTCGGCAATTTTTATCCGCTGCTCGGGCGTAGCTTTAGCAGAAGGAAGCCGATCTGCATTGAATCTCTGATGATAAGTCGTAGAATTGATTCTGCCGCTGACAAGACCGGAATAATAGATTTTCAGAATTTTTTCCAGCATATCGGCATACAGAGAAGGATTGTTTTGCATAAAATCCGGAAGCTGCTCCAGCTTTGGTATGATTTCAAAATCTTTTGCAGGATCAGATAATTCCGAAACGTCGGCAGCTTGAGAGCTTTCGTCTTCGGAAACTGCGGATTCCGGTGCTGAGGGATAAGTCAGTTTCACAGGACGGGCAGACCTGTCGTTTTGATTCTGTGCAGCCGCACAGGCGGTTGTTCCGAAGATCAGCAAAAGACAATACATCAGGCAAAATACTTTCTTCAACAGGATACCTCCCTTCAAAGATTCACGGCGTTTTCTATCCCTATCATAGCATTTTCATCATGAAAGTCAAATGACATTTTTGTTGTTTTTCTTTCATTTTCTATGAACGGTCAGATAAAAAAGTGAGGGAAATTTTGTTTTTTGGAAAGGTCAGGGTATGATAAAAAACAAATGGCTTTGCTCCGAGTTAAAAAAAACTGCCGCACGGTGCAACAATGCTTTCGTGCGGCAGTTTTTCAATACGAAATTTATGAATGCTTATGAGGCAGGTTTTACGTCAGCCGAAAACAGCAGAATCAGATCACTGTTTGAGGCGTAGCCGTCTGTATCAAGACCGTTGGCTTCTTCAAAAGCACGGAAAGCCTCTACGGAATAGTTGCCGAAATAACCTGTAGGATCGTCTTCAAAATATCCCAGATCCTTCAGCCTTTGCTGAATTTTATAGACATCATCGTTTTCTTCTCCGAAACCATAGGCTAAGTTTTCTGTGATATTCAAGGAATCATCGGCAGAAACCTGTGAAGAGCTTTCCTCAGAATTCGAGCTTTCTTCAGACTTTGAGCTTTCTTCAGGCTTTGAGCTTTCTTCAGGCTTCGAGCTTTCTTCTGGCTTCGAACTTTGCTGACCGGGGGCAGATTTCAGTTCGGGGTACATGGTTTCAATCATAAAAGCCAGCACGTCTGTCAGGCTGTTACCCTGACGTTTCATCAGCAAAGAATCTATTTCATAGACATTGCCCTGCTTAACAGCCTTTAACTGATTAAAATGAGTATCATTGGAGAGCTTTGATTTTAATCCCATGGCACAGAAAATATAATCGGGATCAGAAAGCTTAAGTTTTTCCAGAGCATCTTCCGGTGTATTGGCGTTGGCACAAACATTTACTGCGTTGGTATAACCGATCAGTTTGCCCTCCAGCGTTGTATCAACAGCAGCGTTTCCGGTGCTGTCATATAGATAGCAGGCTGTGGTGACCACCTGTTTTTCCGGGATAATTCGCTGCAGATCGCTCAGTGTCGTCAAAATAGCCTTTGCTTTGATACTGCCGTTTTCTTTACCGGTGATTTTACCGTCTGCCACCGAGCAAATGTTTTCATACAGCCTTGTCAGTTCATCGGCATTCTTGGCAGGCATCATGATCAGTACGTTGATATGATTGTTTTTGATTTTATCCAGAATGTCATCAGAGATGGTTTTATCGGCAAATACGACTTCCGGATTGACTTCAAGCAGCTTTGTAAGATTAGGCTCATCTTTTTTGCCGACAGTGGGTACAGAGCTGAGCTCTGCCTGTGTACATTCATCAGATCTGGCAGTAATCCGGTTAGCGTATCCGCAGGCAATCAGCACATCAGCTACCGAATCGCTCAGGCAGACGATAGAATCCGGTTTTTCGTTAATCGTACAGTTGGCAAGCGTTACGGGATATTCACCCGCATCGTTGGCAGAGCAGGCACAGCAGAGCAGTGCCGTCAGCAGTGTCAGCATCAGAATAATAACTTTTTTCATAACATGATCTCCTCAGGATAATGTAAGCTTAGCTTCCATAGAAGCGATAAATTGTCTGGCGCAGCGTGGAGAGCGTCCGCCTCTTGTAATGGCAAATTTTTCCGCTTCGGCTGTCAGCTCTTCTATGCTCACCAACAGATGTTTTTCCTTGGCAAGTGAAAGCACAATCTCAAGATACTGTTCTTTGTCGGGCTTGGAAAAATTAACCGCCAGTCCGAAACGGTCGGAAAGAGACAAGGTTTCCTGAATGGTATCGTTAACGTGAATATCATCTCCCTGTCTGTCGGCAAAGCTTTCTTTTACGATATGACGGCGGTTAGAGGTAGCATAAATCAGCGTATTTTGAGGACGGACTGCCAGCCCTCCCTCTAACACAGCCTTTAGCTGGGCATAGCTTTTGTCGTCGCCGGCAAATGACAGGTCGTCAATAAACAGAATGAATTTCAGCGGGACATCGGCTATTCTTTCGACTAAAAGAGGAAATTCGGACAATTTGTCTTTTGGCAGCTCTACCATTCTGAGTCCCTTTGGATAATATTCATTCAGAATCGCCTTGACAGTAGAAGATTTTCCCGTACCCCGGTCGCCGTAAAGCAGGCAGTTGTTGCTTTCAATGCCCTGTAAGAAAGCAAGTGTATTGTCAAGCACCATATTTCGCTGAAGATCATAGCTTTTCAGGGAGTGCAGGCTGATCGTATCGGGATAAGGGACAGGTTCAATTTGTTTGTCACGCCAGATAAAGGCACGATATCTGGCAAAAATACCGCAGCCATGCTGTTTATAGAAGTCTGAAAGGGTGTCGATGATGGCATCCTCATGCAGAAATTCTCTGACAGGAGTACCGGTTTCCCAGCGGGGCAGATTATTGACAACGGTTCCCAGTTCATCACGGTATAAATAATCCGAAAGAATCGTTTCGGGAGAGATTAAACTGACACGGCGCAGAACCGAAAGATCACGGCGAACAGCATTGATCACTTTTGAAGGAAGCTGTTTTTCTTTTCCTTCTACGGCAGCACGGGAAAACAGATTGTCATCATAAAGAGCCGTTTCTGTGAAAGAGCCGGAAAAATTATCGGTACAGTTTTTATCGCACAGGGCGGAAAAAAAATTGCCCCAGGCAGCGGTAAATTCATAAACGGGCTTGCTGACGGATGAAATAAGATGAAAAAAAGCTTTGACAATGGTGCGATCCATTACACCCCGGTAAATGGACAGCGAAGACATCAATAATGCAGCTTCTTTTGTTGCATTCATAGTTTCATCTCCTTTTAAGATATGTTTATCATTAAAAATGCTTTGACGGGAATTTTGCTGTAATGCTATCATACACAAGTATTATTTTACTATGAATCAGGTTGTCCGTCAATCGAAAAGTAAAATGAAAGAAAAAAGTTATGTAAAGTTTCAAAAAGATGGTGTAAAATAAAAGAAGTAATGATATAATAAGATAATAATATTTTTGGAGAAAAGATATGAAACAATCAAACCGGTCAGAGGACAAAAAAATAACTTCATGCCGGGGCACAAGAATCTGGCAGATAGATCTGACGTTATTGATGATACCTGTTATTATGCTGAACATTATGATCGAGAGTATTTCTTATGAATTAAGCATGATAACGATCCTGTTGTCAGCAGCAGGCTATCTGCTCCTGCGGTTCTGGGCGATTCCTGCCTATTTCAGAAATTATTACTGTATCACGGAGCCGGGCGCCGTGATCATCAACAGCGGTTTTTTTATTTATCGCCGCACAAGAATCCGTTTTTCTTCCATACAGTATTGTATGGTGTCTCAGGGATATGTACAAAAAGCCTATCAATCCTGCAGTCTGATACTGATGTTGGCAGGTTCTTCTGTGAGGATCAGACATAT
Organism: Acutalibacteraceae bacterium; assembly: GCA_045221175.1. GTDB lineage: Bacteria > Bacillota > Clostridia > Oscillospirales > Acutalibacteraceae > UBA1213. Next base: position 17,430 of record JBGUWM010000310.1, read on the forward strand.
CAGTATGGAAGAAGCTAAGCGGCTGAAAGCGAAAATTGAGCGTTATCAGGAAAACAATAAAAATACCGGAACAGAAGGGAAGGGTGCCGATGGAACACAATAAACTGTTCAGAAGAGAGCATCCTTACGGCATTCTTCGTCGGCTCAGAGTATCGGTCATTTTGATTCTGCTGTCGGTTCTGCAGCAAATTCTGGTTCAGCCACAGGGTATTCTGATGATCATCAGCTCATTGGGCATCAGTGCGCTGTATGTGATTGCTTTTTTGTTTTATGCTTTGTCGCTGTACAGTAATTTCAAATATCGGATTGACCCGAAAATGATTCATGTTCGCAGCGGTGTATTTGTCAGCAAAAATTTTCATATTTCTTTTGATAATATCTGTACGATCGTTTTCTATCGGGATTTGTTTTCTACAGTGTTCGGTGCGGAAAGAATATCAGTGGATACGCCATCGGGTTCACGGAAGAAATTTGACGTATCGGCTTACAGCTCTCTGACAAAAGCAAAAGAGATCCGTCTGGCAGGAGAATCGGCGGCTTTGCCGACAAAAATATGCCGTCCTAAAACCATGAGTATTCTGCTGATGTCGGCGTTCTGGTCAAACCCTGTCACGGGAATTATCTTTATTGTACCGATCATTCAGAATCTGGGCAAAATTGTAGGAAATGAAGTTGCCAATGCGCTCGTTCGTGGTTCCATTGACTCACAGTGGCATTTCTGGTCAAAATTCATTTCTCCGGTAGCGGCAACGCTGATTACTATTATTCTGCTGAGCTGGACCATTTCAATGCTACTGTGCTTCATGCGGTATGTACGATTCAAGTCCTATCGTTTAGGGGAATATATTGTAATTTACAGAGGATTTCCGGGGAGAAGCATCACCTATACAAAAATCAGTGAGCTGGCTTCAGTGAATATTGACCAGAGTCTGCTGATGAAGCTGCTGCGCCTGAAAAGCTGCACGCTGAGCGTCATCGGCTCCGGAAAGCTCAAGGGCGACAGAGGTATGATTATATCCGCCTCAAAAAGCGATTACGTTTATCGGAAGATGTACGAACTGACAGGAATTTCCGCTGCTGAAAAACAGACCCTGCACGCTGCGCCGCACAGCGTTTTTTCCTATATTTATCTTCCTCTGCTTGCCCTTCTGATTCCCTTTGGTTTTTCGCAGCTTCATCATCTCTTGCCCAGACTGACAGAAACCTGCCGTTTTTTAGCGTATATCAGTCTGTTTGTGGTGATATGGTGGCTGATATTCCGGATTTTTTCTTACCGCAACGCACATATCGGTTTGAATCAGGATCATTTGATTGTATGCGGGTTTCGCAGGCTGACCTTGCGGAAACACTATATCAAGCCGGACAAAATTCAGAGGGTAGAAATCTCTCAGAGTATTTTTCAAAAAAGAAGCGGCAAGTGCAACGTCAGAATATACGTATATTTTGACAAGAAAAAAATATGTGTTGTCAAGCAGCTTCCCAAAGACAAAGCGGAAGAAATGCTGAAAAAATTTGAACTGTTTTGATCTGTGTTTTCTGCTTTTGCCTGTGTACGACATCACAAGCATTCAGCCTGTCAGCATGGAATAAAATACCGGAAGGCGGTTTGTGCGTCAGGTGATAACACAGTTTGTACCAGTTGATATAACAATCCCTCCGATGTGGTTCTGATAAGCCGCATTGGAGGGATTGCGCCGTTATGAAAGAAAAGCTGTCAGAATGTCAATGGAAAGCTGCGCTGCAGATTGGCTGAAAGCAGCATATTCAACAGCGTCGTCCTCTTCACTCATACTGTCTGAAATGGAACGGAGTACGGCAAAGGGAATCTGATTGATCCGGCAGACCTGACCAATGCTTCCGCCTTCCATCTCACAGGCAAGAGCGCCGAATTTTTCGTTCAGATTCTGTCTTTTTTCGTTGCCGCTGATAAACTGATCACCTGTGGCAACCGTACCGACCACATAATGGTGATGGCCGATTGAATCGCAGGTTTTTTGAAGCCCTTCAATAAGCTGCTGACTGCAGGGAATATAGGCGATTTTTTCTTGCGGCAAAAAGAGTTCTCCGGGTTTGTCGCCGATAATGGTTGTGTCCATATCGTGCTGAACCACATTGTCGGCAATAACGACGTAGCCGATGTGTGTTTTTTTACTTGTGCTGCCGCCGATGCCTGTATTGATGATGCAGTCGGGCGCATATTTCAGAATCATGGTCTGAGCGGTGACGGCGGCGTTGACCTTTCCGATGCCGCAGCGTGCGACAACACATTCATGTTTGCCCAGCTTGCCTGATGTAAAAGTGATGCCGCTGATCGTTTCACGGTGAATGTCTGTCATTCTGTTGATCAGTCCGTTTACTTCAATATCCATAGCGCCGATAATTCCTGTCATTAAAAAAGACTCCTCTCTTTTGATTACGATATTCGTTATTATAGCACATATTTGTACAAAAAACAGTCATTTTTTATAAAGTGAAATCCGATTGCGTCAAAATTGCTAAGTAATGAGCTTTTTGAATGTTAAAATAGCAAAATTTAATGATTTTTAGTAAGATAATATGGAAATTATGAACAAATAGTTTTATAATAGTTAAGAATAAAACGATGGTCGTCTTATGATTAAGAAAGGAAGAATGCAGAGATGAAAATCAAAAAATTTTTATCGGTATTGTCGTCATTATTGGCGGTTTCGATGGTTATGTCAACAGCCGCTGTGACGACGTATGCAGCAGGTCAAACAAGTGTCAGTGATTTTATTGATCTCAATGAAATCCGGGAAGAAATTAAAAATCTTCCGGAACCTGTCAACTATACTTCTTATGAGTATGTGCAGGAAAAGACAGTAGATTTTCCCAGCGGACAATATGTTGTGTGTCTGCCTGTTACACCCATGATCATGAAGGGTACGTTCAAAAATAATAACTGGTGCACGCCGGACGGTATTCCGATGACAGATGTAGTTGATATGGATCATATTCCCGCTGAAACAGTCCCCGATGAAGCAGTTTTTCATTTTACTAAGACAAGTACCGGAAAATATACGATAGAACAAAACGGCAAGTATTTTAATATTGTCAGAAGCGGTGTTGTACAATTAACAGATACACCGCAGGTCATTAATATGGAGCGTTCCTCTAATACAAATGACGTGTCGTTTCGGATCAATGCAATCGGTACAGGAGAGAATAAGCTGTTTGAGCTTCAGAAATATTCCGAAAACAGCTTTGCCGTTTTCGGCTCGAGTACTGATAATTATGAGCATTTTTTCAGACTGTATAAAAAAGTCGTCAAAAAAAGCATTCAGAATGATACCACAGGGTTGTATGAGGCTTTGAAGCAGGGACAGTATTATACGAACTTTGACTCGACTATGATCTATCTGCTTGACGCCGGCTTGGAATATTATAATAATGCGTATAACCGGCAGGTTGAGCAGGAAACAATTGATCAGCTTACCATAGAAATCAATTTTATTGTCGATAAATATAAAGCTGCTATGGAGATGAATAAGAGTAACGTATTCAAAAAAGTTACCGGATATTTTGATCCGAAAGATTATTCATACCGCACCCTTCGCAGCAGCGTAAACCTTTCGGAAGTTCGTTCCACCGTGAAGGAAGCCGAGGATTATCCGTGGGACGGAACGGATAAGATTCTGATAGATCATCTGAAGTCCTTTGTTGACAGTTCAGCAGGTTTGTCGGACGGATATGAGTTTATTCCAAAAAGAAACGGCGATACAAGAAATATTGCCAAAAATCAGTTCAAGTTCTGGTTCTGGGGAACAAACAGACAGTCAACGGGTCTTTGGGGTGTACCGCTGACAGAATTGGCTGTTTTTGTACAGGCGGATAAGAACGATCCTCTGCCGAGTTTATATTTTACCCAGCATATTTCTCGTAACTATGATATGGAGATCAAACTGAACCGTGGCATCAATATCATAAAGGTGCCGAAATTGTACGGTGACGGTTGGGGAACACCTACGGAACCCGGCGGCTGCTTCTATCTCTGGAACCCTTATACAGAACAAGAGCAGAGCGGTAATGTAAAGGTATATATTGAAGGTGCGGATAAGATACCGCTGTATACGATTGGTGACGATCCTAAAGCTTTTTATAAAGAGCTGGAGGATTATTATAACGAATATAAAGAAAAATATGCCGGCAATTACAGCAAGGGTGTTCATGGCTGCCATAATGTTGTAGAGTTCAATACCAAAAACAGCATTATTACGCTGACGCTGGAGCGGTGCTACGAAGGTTATATCCGTGAAGGTATGGAAGTGGACCATACAGCACAAAGCTGGAGCGACTTTTTAGATTATCTTCTCGCTTTTGACGGTGTGAAGCGTGAGGAGTATGAAAATCTGAATCTGCACTGTAAAGTAAACCAGCCCTATGCGGGAGCTTATGCAACGAATGAAAAAATCTGTATTCAGGATAACCACTGGTCTGCATCATTGATCGCCGGTGAATACGGCTGGGGATTTCCTCATGAGCTGGGTCACTGTCTGGATAACACAGGTCGTGTTTATTCCGAGATGACCAATAACGTGTGGTCCATGAAGTATTCTCTTGACAGAAAGAAAATGGATTCACTGTGTATTCCGAAAAATCCCAGTGAACTGGATATTCTCACAGTAGATGATGATCAGTATTTATGGACAGACGAGAATGCCGGCACCTGGTTTTCTGACCTGTATATGTTCTGGGATATGGAAGTTTATTATCCCGGCTACTGGGCAAAACTGGATTCTATGTTCCGAGCAGGCTCCTGCGGTAATCCGCAGATTGACGAACTGCTGAAAAACTGCAGTACAAAAGAAAAGGTTGCCGCTTATTCTTCCAAAATTGTCGGTATAGACCTGACCTATTATTATCATCAGTATGGTTATTTCCTGTCGGCTTCCGATAATTATCTGAAAGCTATGAAAAGCATGAGTCTCAGCAAGCAGCAGCCAAAAATCTGGTACTATGATACTTATTCATATTACAAAGAGAAAAAGGCTGCCAGCGGAACGATCAGTCTGGGAGCGTACAATAAAACGCAAAAGGCTTTTACCATTAAAGTTTCCGCTGATCTTGACAAGGATACCTTGGGCTATGAAATTCTCAGAGACGGTGTAATTGTCGGGTTTACATGGGATAATTATTTTATCGACAGTAAGCTGACTGACAGTAATAACCATACCTATACTGTTAATGCGTATGACTATGCATTGAACTGTTATGATTCTTTCACGTTCAATACCAATACGGCTAATACCTACGTTGCGCAAGTGAATGGGGTCAATTACCAGACTCTGGCGGCGGCGATCAATGCAGCATCAGAAAATGGGTCCGTCTATATTACGGCTCCGATGCTGATTACATCAAAAATCAATATTAATAAAACATTAGCAATCATTTTTGAAGATCCGTCTTTCGCAGCATACATTTATGGTCAGACATATCGTGATAATGTATTTAATATTTCTGCCAATGCAGAAGTAAAGTTTCTGACAGGTACAGATGCAGTTATCGCATTCAGCAGCGGTTATTACAGAAGTGCTTACAGCTTTTTCAGAATGACTGATTTCAGTTGTGTGTTGTTTGGCGATAATATTATGTTCAATGACGTTTATTCAACCTCAAACGGCGCATTGTTCAATGCGGACAAATACGCACATATTTCGATGATTAACAATACAGTAGAATTATGCAGAACCAGAAAAGACGGTCTTATCTATCTCGCAAATCAAGCTACTTTTGATGATTATAACGGTGTATACCGTTATAACGTAGCAGAAGGAAGCGGAAGTGTTGTTTATTCAAAAGATGCCCAAAATACAGTCTGGTTTTCAGACACGGATATGACTTACAATTCTGCGGTTGACCGTACAATCGGCGGTACGATTACCATGATGCAGGGCACTCTGCAAATTAAAAGCGGTACACATATCGAGAATAATTTCTCAGATATCTATAACAGAAATACAGCGGTTTATGTTTCTGATACTGCCAAGGTATTATTCTGCGGAGATCTTTCTATTCCTGATATTGTCAATGTAAAGAATGCGGTTTCATTTGAAAATAATGTCAAGGGTCAGATCAATCTCAGAGCGGATTCAAGTGTTGCCAAGAATGGCTTTGTCATTGGCAAGGGACCGTCATCATCTGTTATGAAGGTACTTTCTTACGCCAACAGATTGTACGGAATGGATTATACGGAAGACGGTATTGTACTGAAGGAGAAAAAGGAACTTTCGTTCAACGCTGATATTTCCGCTGCAAAAATCCATCTGGGTCAGAGCGTAACCGTAACAGGAAATGCCGTGGGCGGAACACAGCCTTATAAGTATGCTGTCTATTACAAAAAAGCAGACAGCACATCATGGTCTACAGTACAGACTCTGGGCAGCAGCAACACAGCGACCGTTACACCTGCCGCTCCTGTAGAATATCGTGTTCGTATCAAGGTAAAAGACGCTGTCGGCAACACAATCAACAAAACATTTACCGTTAACGTAGACAGAGAGCTGAAAAATAAAACAACCGTTTCGGCAACATCTGTTTTGGTAGGAGAGAAAATTACCGTTCACGGAGCTGCTTCCGGCGGTAGGGGAGCTTATCAGTATGCAGTTTATTACAAAATTCCGGGGGACAAGAACTGGAGAAAGATAAAGCCTTACAGCTCTGAAACAGATACTCTGTTTGTTCCTGCGATAAGCGGTGATTATATACTGAGAACGAAGGTAATGGATGAATCCGGAAACGTTGCCAACAAGGACATTAATATCAAGGTATTCAAACCGGCTCTGAAAAATAATTCGAGTCTGTCGGCAAATGAGTTTAAGTATGGTGATACAATAACCGTTACTGCTGAGGCAACAGGCGGTACAAAACCCTATCAGTATGCTTGTTTGTACCGAAAGGCATCTTCCTCTGCGTGGGTAACTGTTGCTGCTTACGGTACGGAAAAAAGCTTTAGTATTACACCGAAAGTGGCTACCGATTATGTTGTCAGAGTAAAAGTAAAGGATGCCGATGGTAATATCATGAGAAAAGACATGACTTTGGCGTTGAAGACTGATAATAACTAAGTTTTCAACATAAATTCTGTGTCCTGTTGAAAATCTCATCAAACAAACCTGCCAAACTCTTTTGATCGGAGAGGTTGGCAGGTTTTTATCTTCTATGCGAATGAGGCGGAATTGACAGCGGAGGCACTCCGCCGGTCATTTATTTGCAGTTAGAGAGTATAACCAATCACCGATGTCCCCCGCCTCTTAGGCGGCGGGTGCCATTCGGACTTTCAGTGGGGGTTATAATCCCCCACTGAAAC
>JBGUWM010000311.1:0-2411 GCA_045221175.1 Acutalibacteraceae bacterium
TCCACCTGCTTCATCGAGTTTATGCTGTCGGCAATCAAGGACGCGCTATTGGAGGTTTTCACCCAACAGACAGCAGTAAAGCCGAAAACGGAAAGCAGGGAACAGACAATCCTCGACTATCTCTCGGAACACAGCGAGATCGCCAACAGCGACGTCCGCGAGTTGCTATCCGTTTCCGCAGCCACCGCCAACCGTGTGCTGAACGGTATGGTTGAAAAGGGAATGATCATCCGCTTCCGAAAAGGCAAATCGTGGGCGTATCGGGAGAGATAATATTCAAAGAATGAGAAATTGTACAGAGATAAACTATCCGGCAGCATTTGCAGGAGGGATCATTATGTCACAAATAAGTGTAAACGGACTTACTTTTTGCTATGAGGGGAGCTTCGACAATATATTCGAGGATGTATCGTTTTCGATAGATACTGACTGGAAACTCGGTTTTATCGGCAGAAACGGTAAAGGCAAGACAACTTTCCTCAATATCCTTATGGGAAAGTATGATTACACCGGCTCTGTGAGTTCATCAGTCAGATTTGAATACTTCCCGTATCAGCTTTCCGATGAGCAGATCAATATGCCGGCTTCCGAGTTCATCGCCGATATCAAGCCGGACTGTGAAGAATGGCGCGTCATACGTGAGCTTTCACTGCTGAGTGAGGAGGCTGATATACTGTATCGTCCATTCAAAATGCTCAGTCACGGTGAACGTACAAAGGTGATGCTTGCGGTGCTGTTTTCGGGTGAAAATGACTTTCTGCTGATAGATGAGCCTACCAACCACTTGGACAGCAACGCGCGTGAAATCGTAAAGGAATACCTTGCATCAAAGAGCGGTTTCATATTGGTTTCTCACAACCGTGACCTGCTTGATCACTGTATCGACCATGTTCTCGTACTCAACAGGAAAAGCATAGATGTGCAGAACGGCAACTTCTCCGTCTGGTGGGAGAATAAGCAGCGCCGGGATAACTTTGCGATTGCCGAGAACGAGAAGCACAAAAAAGAGATAAAAAAGCTGCGGCAGTCGGCAAAACGCACCGCTGAATGGGCTGATAAGAGTGAGCGCACAAAAATCGGATTCGATCCGATAAAAGAACATGACCGCAGTATCAGTACACGCGCATATATCGGCGCTAAAACAAAGAAAATGCAGAAACGTGTCAAGGAGATGCAGAACCGTATCGCTCATGAAATAGAGGAGAAAGAGGGGCTGCTCAGCGATATCGAGCGGACTGCCGAACTAAAGCTTTCACCGCTTGACCATCACAAGAATATTCTTGTGAACGTCCGCGATTACAGTTTCAGATACAACGATGCGGATCATCCCATTCTGAATCAACTAACCTTCGATGTCAAAAAAGGTGACAGGATTGCGCTTGTCGGTCAGAACGGCTGCGGAAAATCGACTCTGATCAAGAGGATACTGCAACGTGCCGGGATGGACAGCGAGCTCGGAGACTTCACGGAAAGCGGGGAACTCGAGGTGGCTTCCGGACTCATCATTTCGTCGGTCAGTCAGGATACCTCTTTCCTTCACGGCAGTATATGGGACTTTTGCGAGAAAAAAGGTCTGGATAGATCGATGTTCGGCGCACTTCTCAGACAACTTGACCTTGAGCGCGTGCAGTTCACTAAAAACATGGAGGATTTTTCGGAAGGACAAAAGAAAAAAGTGCTGATAGCGTCAAGTCTGCTCACTCCCGCGCACCTCTATATCTGGGACGAACCGCTGAATTACATTGACATTTTTTCACGAATGCAGATAGAAAAGCTTCTCAACGAGTATCAGCCCACATTGTTGTTTGTGGAACACGATGTACGTTTCCGTGAACTGGTGGCGAATAAAATACTTGCATTATCGTCCGAGCAGAAATTTCGGAAGTGAGCACAATCCCCCGAAAACGGCAGGGAACTATCCTTCAACGTTACAATATGACAGGCTGGACGAGCTGAATCCCTATTCAATAGACGACCTTTTGTCGGCGCACTTTGTTATGATGAAAGGGCTGCGCGATGACGCCGGAGAATTCCGTTCACGTCCGGTAGGTGTTGTCGATTCGCAGGGGAATATTTTACACTTCGGTACTTTGCCTGCGTATGTTCCTCAGTTGATCACAGAGTTGCTCGAATGGACGGAGCACGACGAAAATCCTATGCTTATCAAGAGTTGCGTGTTTCACTATGAGTTTGAGCTGATTCATCCTTTCTCTGACGGCAACGGAAGAATTGGCAGACTGTGGCACACGCTGCTGCTGTCAAAATGGAATCCGCTGTTTGCATGGGTGCCTGTCGAGTCAATTATTCATGACAGACAGAGCGCGTATTATCAGGCGATCAACAACGCCAATGACGCCGCCGACTCCACCTGCTTCATCGAGTTTATGCTGTCGGCAATCAAGGACGCGCTA
>JBGUWM010000312.1:0-1858 GCA_045221175.1 Acutalibacteraceae bacterium
GAGCAACTATTACACCACCAAAAACCTGACCAACAACAAGACATACTACTTCCGCGTTCGTCCTTATAAGTATGTCGGTGCTTCCAAGACCAAGGTTTGCGGTACCTATACTACAAAAGCCTGCAAGGTTACCTCGGGCGCATACAGCAAGAGCGTCGGCGGTTCCTATGTTGAAATCAGTATCAGCGCTCAGCATATGTGGGTTTACAAAAACGGAAACCTCGTCGTAAGTACAGACGTTGTTACAGGCAACAACGACGGCGTTCACAACACACCCAAGGGCTTCCACAGGATTTATTCACGTGCCCGCAACACCACCCTGACGGGTCCCGGATACTCCTCATTCGTTGAGTATTGGATGGCGTTCTGCGGAGGCTGCGGTATCCATGACGCAAGCTGGCGTTCAAGTTTCGGCGGAAGCATCTACAACGGCAACGGCTCTCACGGCTGCGTAAACACACCGAGAAGTGCGGTAGTCAAGGTTTGGGAAAACACCACCTGGAACACCCCCGTTATCGTATATTGATTTAATCTCATACATCAAAGGGCAGACTCCGAGATTCGGCGTCTGCCCTTTTTGGCAATATCCATTTTTTAACAATGCTTGAATGATTTATTTCCTGACACGTTCCTTTAAAAACTTTTCCAAATCATATTCATTTCCGATACATCTGCGCGGAATAATAAACGCCTGTGTTGCTCCGAAAAAGATATATATGTATTCATCTGTTGGTTTTACGGACAATACATCGGAGTATTTGATTTTTAAAACAGAATTTGGGGTTGTTTCGATAATTGCTTCATCGTTGAACTCAAATTCAGCGTTTTCGTGATAAGGAAGCTTGCCGTCATGCTTTACTGTTTCAATGCTTCGCTTGATATTATTGCGAATAAAGGATGGTATTTTCAGTTCCCAAACAACAGTGGTCATTGAAAAAATAATGACTTCAAGAATAATTACCGTGAAATCCGCTTTTGCGACAAGACAGATCATGATAATCACCAGAAAAACAGCAGGAAGAAGAAGCCTTGACAGCAGGGTAGACCGCTTTCCCTGACTTGAGTTTTTCATATAGTATTCATTAAATTTAATGAAATCGTTTTCGGTTACACTAACGTTTAGTTTCATTTTATCCTCCGTTCAAATTTGATCGACATGCTTGAATTGCCTTGACCATAAAGAAACAACCGCCTGTGCTGCAACACAAGCGGTTAAATAAGCGAATTTAATCCCTTTGCGAAACAGCCGATGCCGTTTCTTTACGTTTATTATATATGAATAATATAAATTTGTCAATCTTTTTAAATATTCTACTTTCAGTTTTCAGTCAAATGCAGCTCTCCCTGCACATCCGTGTAATACTCACCCTCGGGGATCAAATCCTTTATCAGAACGATATCAAACCCCTTGTCTTTAATGCCCTCGATTATACCGGGCAGCGCGGCAGGGGTATTTTTTGCGCCGTTGTGCATCAGTACTATAGAGCCGTCTGTCACCTTGTCAACAACGGTTTTGCACATCTGCTCAGGTGACGGGTCCTTCCAGTCGAGCGAGTCAACATCCCACTGCACACAGTACATACCAAGATCGTTTACACAGTCCACAACCATATTGTCGTAGTCGCCGTATGGAGGACGGAACAGGGTAGGGGCTTTGCCCGTCAGCTTCTCGATCTTTTGGTTGCAGGCTGAGATTTCGTTTTGTGCTTTGCCTTGTTCAAGCGAGGGCATGTGCGGATGAGTGTCGCTGTGGTTGCCGATATCATTCCCATGCGCGGCGATGCTTTTAACACTGTCGGGGTATTTATCGACCCAGCTTCCTACAAGGAAAAATGTCGCTTTAACTTTGTGGTCGTCC
>JBGUWM010000313.1:0-8374 GCA_045221175.1 Acutalibacteraceae bacterium
CTCATACGGTACCTCTTTCCGCGGACAACTGCACAACTCTAATTTAACCGATTGCAAGAGTAAACGCAACCAAAACAACGATTTTCAACATCAAAATTCGACATTTACTTTTTCATTTTTCATTTTCAAAAAATTTTTCAAAATCGGAGCAAAGGGAGTTTTATGGGACACCTATTTTGATAGACTTGATAGTGAGGAGGTGTTGATTTTGGAAAAAATCAGCTTTTTCAGCGCCGATTTTCGTGACGGAAGAATACGGATCGGCAGCAAAACTTATACTGCAGGCACGTTCGCTACGCACCTTTTGAATCAATATTATATGGACGATACGGCGGCTCGGTTGGCTGTATACAAACAATACAGTTGGCATCTATACGATACAATCTCTGCCGGTTATCTTGATAACAATGATGTTTTACGATCCGGGTGGGAGATCCAACAAATCTTAAAAACCTTGCCTAAACTGCAACCGTTCACTAAGCTGGATGTTGAAGCAGAGCGTATTAGAATATCTGAACTTTTTACAGAGGATAACGCAAACTTTATCCGAGAGTATTTCAATGCAAAGGCTCAGATTTTAGCTATGGGAATCAATGAATCCGCGTTGGATTTACTGCCGATCGAAATAGATGAAGTTCAGCAAAAAACAGCGGACAACCTACTTGATGATATGATGATGACGCTGACTTTCTATGATCGTATCAGCAATGATATGAGAGAAGCATTTGAGGGTTTAACCGAGTTCTGCGACAGGCTTAATGAAGCAGAACGCTTTGACGAGCCACACCTGTTACCTATTGCACTGGATATATTCGGCAACGAAAAGCTTGATGTAACATCCGAGTACGTCGCAATACGCAAGACAGCTAAAAGCAAAACGATGGTTACGGCGAGAAGGATGTTTTTTGATAATTACTACAGCTTTGTTCTGACAGATTTCTTCGAGGGCTTACACTACGGTCATTATCCGAGAAGGTGTCCGATCTGCAAGCGATATTTCCTGATGACTTCTGCAAGACGGCAGGTGTATTGCAACGGAACGGCACCATTCACGCTGAAAGGCAATCCCATTACTTGCCGAAAATATGCGGCGAGGATGAAGGAAAAGGAACTTTCCGAGGGCAATCCTATCAATCCGATTTACAAGAGCCGGTGCTCTGCAATTCGTGTAGAACAAAAAAGAAGCACCATCACAGCAGAGTTTGCTGCAATGGCGCTGAAGGTTGCTAAAGATTATTGGCAAAAAGCGAAGTATGACGATAACTACGCTAACGGTCAATTTAAAATGGATATGAAGCGTGAGAATTTGTATAGAGAAACAGACAGGAGAATCAAGCAAAAGTGAGCCATATCGAGAAAAAAGAATTTGAAATATACCGCATTACGCCACCACCGCCTAAATGGGATTTCCAGGAGTATATTCGTCAGTATATACAGAGCGGAGACGACAAATATTTCTACTGGTTCTTACACTATTACGAGCCTACGCTTAACGACAAGGCAAAGTCTTTTAGGAATAAATACTCAATGGAAGAACATTTTGCCGATATAAAGCAAAGCCTTGTGACAGGCTTATGTAGGGCTTTGCTTAACTACGATATTTCCATATCTCCGTTTTTGCCGTATGCGCAGCGGTATATGGAGCGTGAGGCGCATAATTATATCCGCACAATGCGGACGGGCTATTCCGTGCAGAGCGAATTTGAATATGCCCGACTTCGTAAAGCAATGGATATTTTCTATCATTCAGGCGGTGAATTTACGGAGGAAACCATTTCACAGGCCGCAGCGCAAATCGGTGAAAGCTATGAGAAAACAAAGTCTATCATCGAGGGCGGTATTCTCACCGAAAACTATACCGATGTTCAGAGTAATGATGAGGATGATACAAGAACCACCGACTTTCTTCTGCCGGATTCCTCGCTCAATCCCGAAAATATTTATTTTAAACAGGAGCTTTATAATAAACTTTATGAAGCCTATGACAGCTTGGAATATACGGAGAAGATAATGCTCGCCCAACACCTCGGCTTTTGCCCTGAATGTTTCAGCACGCATTATACTGACAAGAATGATTTAGACGAAAACGGCAAGCCGAAGGAAAAGCCAATCAAGCCGCTGCCCTATACCGATATCGCCACCGATCACGGGTTTAGCGATGCCGATACTGCGAAGAGAGTGTGTGAGAGGGCTCTGAATACTATCAAAGCCAAGGCTAAATAATCGTAATATTTTTTCTGGAACGTTCTGCGTACTTCTTTGCCGCATACGCTCCACCATAATTACGCACGGTGTAAATAAAGACTATATCGCTGTTGTCGATCATCCAGCGATTGCGGGCTTTGATAGCGGCTTTGTAATGAATATCCACTAATTCATCAGGGATTATGATATCGTCATAGATCGCTGCATAATACTCCCTATTTGTGTTTATGTCATTAGTAAAATACGGCTTTACACAAATCAGCTTTATATGCTGATAGGTTTTCTTTGCACTCCGTACAGCAAAGGAAAACAAGCTGTCAAATTCGCCCATTGCTCCCGTGTAAAATATCTCACAGCCTTGCGCTATTGCTTCCTCGACAGCATTATCAAGCTTACTACTTATATTTTCAAATACATTCCTGTGACCGAATCCGCAACACGCTTTCATAACAACCCCGTTAGATACAATTTAGATATATTATGTGCCTATATCAAACATCATAACACATAATAGGCATAAAATAAAGTCATAATAAATATGAAACGAGGTTTATTTATGGCTGTTAAGAGTTTATCTATACGAATTGACGAGGAAATGTTGAACAAACTGCACGTTGTAGCCGACTATGAAGGTCGCTCGGCGAATAGTCAGATATTGATTTTGATCCGTGATGCGATTGAGAAATACGAGGAAAAGCACGGTAAAATTGAGTTGTAACATAGATTAACAGGGCGGTGAAAATCGCTCTGTTTTTTGTGGCTGTATTTTGAAGTATTTCTTGACAAATTATAAAAAGTACTGTATAATATCAGTTAGCGGTGTCTAACCGCTATTGATTTTGTCTATGAGTTAGCATTGGCTAACCATTCAAAAGATAGTGGCAGTTAGTTAATCACAGCTTTAACTGATTAAAATTACAGATTGAAAGGAAGATGTTTTATATGAAAACAGCAATTGTATTTTGGAGCGGCACGGGTAACACCGAGGCTATGGCTCAGGCTGTAGCCGAAGGCGCTGAAGCCTCGGGAGCTCAGGTCAATGTACTGACCTGCGACAAGTTCAACGAAAGTATGATAGACGATTATGATTCTATCGCCTTTGGCTGTCCCTCAATGGGAGCTGAGCAGCTTGAAGAAGATGAATTCGATCCGATGTTCAGCGCCTGTGTTCCTAAGCTCGGCGGAAAGAAGATCGCACTTTTCGGTTCCTACGGCTGGGGCGACGGCGAATGGATGCGCAACTGGCAGGACGAGTGCGAAAGCGCCGGCGCGGTATTGACATCCGAGCCTGTGATCTGCAACGACGCTCCCGATGACGAGGCGGTTGCCGCGTGCAAAGCGCTCGGCAAATCGCTGATAAATTAGTTTTCATTTTTCCCCATTGGTATTGATATCCAATAAACAGCAACTAATAAGAGTGTCTATTTAAATTGGGTTTCAGTATCCATAATCCCTGATAGAAAAACGCGGTCGTCGTTATCCGATGATCGCGTTTTTCGCAAGGACAGAAGAATATCAAACAGGAGTTGATGAATTTGAAAAAACAAAAACAACCCTCACCGCTCTCACGGCTGATCGTTTATGCAGGAAATTATAAAGCATTGCTGTTTTCCGGTTTGTTTTTATCGGCGGTCGCAATGATCCTCGGAATGGCTCCGTATGTCTGCATATGGCTGGTCATTAAGGATTTGATTGCTGCTGCGCCCGATTGGACTCAGGCAACGGAGATCGGCAAATACGGATGGATGGCGTTCGCCTTTGCAGTCGGCGGTATCTTGGTTTACTTTGCCGCGCTGATGTGTACGCACTTGGCGGCATTCCGCACCGCGTCAAATATCCGCAAGCAGGGCGTCGCGCATTTGATGAAAACGCCGCTCGGCTTCTTTGATAACAACGCTTCGGGACTGCTTAGAAACCGTCTTGACGGCGCAGCTTCCGAAACCGAGACATTGCTTGCACACAACCTCGCCGATATCGTCGGCACGGCAGCGATGTTTATTGCAATGCTGGTGCTGATGTTCGTGTTCGACTGGAGAATGGGTGCGGCATGTCTGCTGGCGGCTATCATTTCAGTTGTTGCGATGTTTTCAATGATGGGCGGCAAAAACGCTAAACTGATGATGGAGTATCAAACCGCTCAGGACGTTATGAGCAAGGCGGGAACCGAGTATGTGCGCGGTATCCCCGTGGTCAAGGTGTTTCAGCAGACGGTCTATTCCTTCAAAGCGTTCAAGCAGGCGATCGAGGACTACAGCGCCAAAGCCGAACGGTATACAGACGGCGTATGCCGTGTGCCGCAGTCGGTCAACCTTACCTTTACCGAGGGCGCGTTCGTGTTCCTGATTCCCGTCACGCTCTTTTTAGCGCCGTCTGCATTAAGCTCCGGCAACTTTGCGGAATTCATCACCAACTTTGCCTTTTACGCTGTATTCTCGGCAATCATTTCGACCGCTTTGGCAAAAATTATGTTCGCAGCCAGCGGTACCATGCTCGCCAATACTGCGCTCAACCGCATAGACACGGTGATGAACGCGCCCGTTTTGGAGATCGCAAAGGATCCGCAAAAGCCGAACGGCAACAGGGTTGAATTCAAAAATGTCGGTTTTACATATGAAGGCGCAGATTTTCCTGCGCTGGACGGCGTTTCTTTCGTTGCACAGAGCGGTCAGACAATAGCGCTTGTCGGGCCGTCGGGAGGCGGCAAAACGACCGCCGCAAGCCTTATCCCTCGCTTTTGGGATGTGAGCTCGGGCGCAGTCGAGGTCGGCGGCGTTGACGTCAAACAGATCGATCCGCACGTTTTGATGGACAATATCGCTTTTGTATTCCAGAACAACCGTCTGTTCAAGACTTCTATATTTGAAAATGTCCGCGCGGCAAAGCCCGACGCGACGCGCGAGGAGGTTTTGCTTGCTTTGGAAGCGGCGCAGTGCATGGATATCATCGAAAAGCTGCCCGACGGTATGGATACCGTGATCGGTTCTGAGGGAACCTATCTCAGCGGCGGCGAGCAGCAGCGTATCGCTTTGGCAAGGGCGATATTAAAGAACGCGCCAATCGTCGTTTTGGACGAGGCTACCGCCTTTGCCGATCCCGAAAATGAAGTGCTGATACAAAAGGCCTTTGCCGAACTGACAAAGGGTAAGACTGTGATTATGATTGCCCATCGCCTTTCCACTGTAGTCGGTGCGGATAAGATCATCGTACTGGATAACGGAAAAGTCGTCGAGGAAGGTACGCACGAGGAATTGAAGAACAACGGCGGTCTGTATGCGCATATGTGGAGCGAGTACAACCAAGCCGCAAAATGGAAGATACAGAGCGAGGTGAGATAAATGTTTGGTGAAAAATTCAAGCGTAAATACGCCCTGACTGACAGAGGCGTACATAATACAAAAATGGGTATGCTGTGGACGGTCATCGTCAATCTGCTGATGATGGTCGGCATGGGGCTGCTGTACTTTATGATGCAGAGCTTCATCGGAACGCTCACGCATAACGATCCCTTGCCAAACGCATGGCTGTATATCGGCTTGACCGTGTTGTTTGTGATCCTCTCTCTGTTTGTTCATATCGGGCAGTACCGTGCGACCTACGGCTTGGTATACAGAGAGATCAAGGACACGCGTATCGGCTTGGCGGAACGTCTGAGGAAGCTCCCGCTCGGTTACTTCGGCAAACGCGACCTTGCCGACCTGACCGAAACGATTATGGGCGACGTCAACCGCTTGGAGCACGTTTGGTCGCATTGCTTGGGCTATCTCTACGGCTCTTATATTTCCACCGCAGTAATTGCCGTGATGCTCGCGGTCTATGACTGGCGGCTGATGATCGCCTGCCTGTGGGGTGTTCCCGTTGCTTTCCTGCTGCTGTTCGGCAGCCGCAAGCTGGCGAAAAAACAATCGGAGATATCCAAAAAAGCGGCAGTTACCGTCTCGGACGGCATACAGGAAACATTTGAAAATATCCGCGAGATCCGCGCCGCCAATCAGGAGAAACGCTATCTTGACGGACTGAATCATAAAATCGACGCTCACGAGAAGACGCTCTTGAAGGGTGAGCTGTCAACGGGCATCTTTGTCAACGCCGCTTCTGTCATCATGCGACTCGGCGTGGCGACAACGATCCTCACCGGCGCAGGCTTGATTCTGTCGGGACAGATCAACTTTATGGTGTTTTTCCTGTTCCTGCTGGTGATCACGCGCGTTTACGCTCCGTTTGACCAGAGCCTTGCGTTGATCGCCGAGATGTTCATGTCTCAGGTGTCCGCAAACCGCCTGATGGAGATATACGACACGCCGACCGCAGAGGGCGCGGATACGTTCACGCCTGACGGTCACGATATCGTCTTTGAAAACGTCGGCTTTGCCTATGATAACGAACAAGTTTTGAAGGGAGTGAGTTTCACCGCCAAAGAGGGTGAGGTTACAGCGCTTGTCGGTCCGTCCGGCTCCGGCAAAAGCACTTGCGCCCGCCTTTCTGCAAGACTGTGGGATATCACCGAGGGCAGCGTTAAAGTCGGCGGCGTGGACATCAATACGATCGATCCCGAAACCCTGCTGACCGATTACTCAATGGTATTTCAGGACGTTGTGCTGTTTGATGATACTGTGATGGAGAATATCCGTCTCGGAAAGCACGGCGCAACCGACGAGGAAGTAAGAGCAGCTGCCAAAGCCGCAAACTGCGATGAGTTTGTCGAAAAGCTCCCGCAGGGATATGATACGCCTATCGGCGAGAACGGCGCTAAGCTTTCGGGCGGAGAGCGTCAGAGAATTTCCATCGCCAGAGCCCTGCTGAAAAACGCTCCGATAGTCCTGCTCGATGAAGCGACCGCTTCTCTCGATGTAGAAAATGAAACCAAGGTACAGGGCGCGCTCTCGACTCTCCTGCAAAACAAAACCGTCCTTGTGATCGCACACCGCATGAGAACTGTTCAGGCGGCGAATCAGATCATCGTCTTGAAGGACGGCAAGGTAGCGGAATCCGGCAAGCCCGAGGATTTGCTGCAACAAAACGGCGAGTTCGCCAAGATGGTACGCCTCCAACAGCAAAGCTCCGGCTGGACTGTAGCGTGAGGGATCGGCAATGTCAAAGAAAGCGTCAAATTTTCAGAAAAAGGTAATGAGCCTCGGCTACAGGGGCAAAGAGATTTTCAAGCCGCTGAACACCGGCAGGATCGACGATAACGTCGCCTGTGTGCGCGAGTGGATCGCCAACATCTTCTTCTACACCAAGAACGGCACGACGATTATGATCGACGCGGGCTATAACTATGACAGACTGAAAGAAAAGATGTCATGGCTGGATATCGAGCCGTCGTCGATCAGGCATATCCTTATCACCCATCAGGACACCGACCATGTTGGCGCGGTCGAAGCAGACAGCGACGGTCTGTTCCGAAATGCCACCCTGTATCTCAGCGAGATCGAGAACCGCTATCTGACGGGAGAAAAGCGCCGCAAGGTGATCTTCGGCTTATACAAGCTGCCGATGGTGAAAAGCGATAACAGGCGTGTACTCCTGCAGGACGGACAAATCCTCAATATAGGCAGCATCCGCGTGGAGT
The DNA here is from genome assembly GCA_045221175.1 of Acutalibacteraceae bacterium. Classification (GTDB taxonomy): domain Bacteria; phylum Bacillota; class Clostridia; order Oscillospirales; family Acutalibacteraceae; genus UBA1213. The sequence continues at coordinate 7,775 of JBGUWM010000313.1, forward strand.
GTATCCTTGTGCCCGGACACACATGGGGGCATATGGTCTATCTGATCGACAACGAATACCTTTTCACCGGAGATACGATCTGGTTCGGCGCGGACGGCGGCTACAGCTTTATCAATTCGCTTGCCGAGGACAACGAGCTTGCCAAGAAATCTTTGGCTGAATTGGAGCAAAAGCTGAAACGTAAAGGACTTTCGCCGAAGGTCATCACCGGTCATACCGGATGGACGGATGATTTTGAATTCGTGTTCCGCCACAAGGACAAGGTCTGCAACTCGATGAAGAAACAGAAGCCGCACGATCCGAATGCTCCATATGATGGCTATGTCGAGGACGACGATACAGAACAGAATGCAAGAAGCGGTTTTCTGCACAAGGTGGTTCCTGTAGAATAAAAACGTGTTAACAGGTGCATGCCATGGAAACTGTAAAACGCTCGTCAATGTTCTCTTGACAAATGCAGTTATCTGACAATCATTTAAGAAGGTGATTTTACGTCTATTAGAGCAGGATTTATCAGAATGATGATGCGCGCACAGAATATCAACCCAATCGCGCATCCCGAAATGCAGAAGAAAATGAAAGCGATGTCCGCAAAGTATT
>JBGUWM010000314.1:0-2187 GCA_045221175.1 Acutalibacteraceae bacterium
TAAGTGATTGCTGCTTAAACCCAAAGATGACGAAAACCCGCAGAGCAGATTGTGATAAGCTCTGCGGGTTTTCACATGACACTCGAAGGGCAATTATTTACCCCGATTTATCCATACCGTTCATCTCAAAAAGGGAAGGGAACGGTACAGGATCATATGTATTCCCTTTGGCGACTCTCGGACAAGATTATATTCCGAGAAATATTTTGGTCTCTGAATGCGGAGACGCATCCTGTTTTTGATGAAGAATTTTTGTTCTAGAGGATGCCTTTATTTCCTGTGAGATTTTTCAATGCGGTTCGTGATCTCCTCCCCCGCCACGGCGTCGGCCAGGCCGATGCCGTACAGGTAGGCCGTGCATTTTCTGGCGTCCCGTTTATCCAGCAGTGTTTTAAAGGTATAGTCTTTTTCATCCCAGGGAAATTCATCCCGGAAATGAGCTTCCAGTTGTTCCGGGCTGTCCGAATAATTATCCCGGGTTTTCCGGAAGGATTCATCCAGGTAATACCCGCTATCCAGAACGATGATCAAATCCGGGCCCATCAGAAGGTTGGCGCTTATCATTTCCTCCCGCCTTGTGGCGGAAGTGCAGATAATCACGGTATCGCAGGCGTTAAGATGAATCATATCCTCCGTGTCATCCACTTTCGTTTTTCCGTTAACCAGCAGGAAATCCCCGATGTTCTTGTCGACGTTCCTTTTGCTTCCGCGGATTACGATTCCCAAGGGAGAGAAGCGCTCGCAGATTCCGATGCAGTTCGCTAGGTTCGTGCGGCCTGTCCCGATGAATCCCACGTTTTTCGGTTTTTTTCGCATCAGCTGTTCCATCGCGAAAACCGTCATCAGGGAACAGCGGTATCTCGTCAGCGCCAGATCCCTGTATTCGTGTTCACTTCCATCCCGCTCCCGAATATCAAGAATTTCCTCTGTTTTTCCGTTTACGTCATTTGTGTAGATTTTCTTCAGACTGCTGACGCCGTCGATCGTCAGCCCCCGAAGAAATCCCGTAGAAGCAGTCACGATGCCCGCCGCGTCCCGCTCGTCCACTTCCACATCTTTGATTGGACACATCTCCGTGTCGTATTTTCCCCCGAAGGCACGGATGTAATTTTCCCGCATCATCTTCAGTGAGTCAATAAAAAATCGATTCATAAGGCTGCCTCTCAAGAGTGTGAATCAGAATAAAAGGCCAACCGGACGGTCTTTCGATTCCGCTGAATCATTATACTTCTTTTCTCTGAAAAGGAAAGAAGGAAATATATTCCTCAGAGGTCAATTGCAAAAGGAAGTTTTGATTTGTCGACAGTTCTTTGAATTCAAAGTTAAGTGGTTTTTCAGATCCCGAGTTGTCGAACCGATGTTCCTAACCAGTATTCTGCCATCTTTCCCGAATCTCCTGCAATCAAAGTGAAACTTTATGGCTGAAACCCTGCGCGAACTGGTAGTCGCGCTGTCGCTGGACTCCAGCAATTTCTCGCGCAATATGCGCACCATCAACCAGCAGATCAAGGAAGCCGAGCCCACCTTCCGTCTGGCCGGGGCTGGCGTTGAAAACTATGAAAAGACCATCGCGGGCACGGAAGCCAAGCTGTCCATGCTGGGCAACAAGCTCACCCAGCAGCAGCGAGCTGTGGAACAGTACAGCCGGGCGTTGGCGGCAGCCAACCCGAGGCGACCGCAGAGGTTAACCAAGCTGGAAGGCCAGGTCAAGGCTCTCCAGAAAACCATGCAGAACAGCGCAGATGCGGTTAGCAAGGCACAGACCGACCTGAACAACGCCAGGGCTGCTGTGAAGGATACGGAAGCGGAGATCCGCAGACTGACGGAACAGCTATACCGGATCTATTATCATTCTATACACTTAATTATTGATTAAAAATTGGCGCCATTTGATAAATACTGGCCAATATTGACCTTAGGAGTAGCCATAGATAAAGAGAAAGGATAATCAAGTAAATTTACAGCCATTTATTCAGAAAAAACAAATACTTGGTTAGGTATTCATACTGCACAGTTTGATCAGAAACAGAGTGCAGATAATCCTGGCGATTAGTACCGGTTCATGGTCAGATAATCTCAAAGAAGCAGCCCTCAGCCATTAGTGGCGGGGGGCTGTTTTTCGTCTCTCTTGTGTTTTCCTTTAACGAAGAATCTTACATTGGGGATCATTTCTTTCCGTAATTTGCA
>JBGUWM010000315.1:0-29814 GCA_045221175.1 Acutalibacteraceae bacterium
AATCTGAGGAGGATCGAGAAGTTGAGGGCGGAGATATTAGCGTTGCTTTTCCGCAGTTTGAAATTGGGGTTTGTTCAGTAGACATTAATTAAAATTTGTGCATTACCAACATAGAAAAATCCCTATAACTTGCCGTTTGTCAAGCTATAGGGATGCTTCTTCTATTTCTCTGTACGTATATTGTAATAGCTACTTCAAAAAAGTGTCAATAGAGTTTTCTGCCGTTTTTAGAAATTAATCATTTGCAAGCAATATTTCATCTTTTGAGAAGCTCTGTGGCTTTTTTCATTTTTTTGCTGTCCTACGCAGCCACATCGCAGCCGCCGAAAAAAATGCGTTGCGCGGTTTTCTATTCCGAAAACATGGTCAAATCCACGTCAAAGATGTGCGTATCACGTGTGATTATTTGTAGAATGAAATGCAATCAACACGTGCCTGCCACGCGCTTTATCTAAAAACCTCACTTTGCCGCACGTCGCCTGACATTTTCTCACACGCGATTTGCGTTTTCTTCGCGTGTTTCTTGTCAAAAGCTCTTGACAAAAGCACGTGTTTATGCTATGATATTCCTTGCAAGTGAACGAGTCTCACTTCGCAGCAACCAAATATTTAGGGGTATAGCTCAGTTGGTAGAGCAGCGGTCTCCAAACGTGAACGCCGCAACGAATATCCGCATAAGCACTGAACTTTCAAGGCTTGGAACGTCCGTTTCAAGCCTTTTTTCTTTTGCAAGGCGATAAAGTGATTTATGCAAAATCGAGTTCATAACTTGCAAAAATCACCGCTACAGCATCAAAAGACCAGCACTTTCCCATCAGCAGAGAAAGGGTAACTGATACTTTTTTGAGATTCTCTCTTTTGTCTGTTCACGCTCGTTCTGCTTGATTGTTAATCACTGCGGAGATAAATGATAACTGTTTCCGCAATAATTTATTCAGCTCGATAGCAATTATAAAATACCACCATAAATGATAAATGCTGTACTCAACCATTCCCGTTATATTTGGATATTTGCTCCATCCTCTTTAGATGCAGCACAAACGTCAAGCGCTTTATTTTCGTTAACTGCTGATGCAATTCGATACTCACCTTCAGGAACATTTTTCCCGGTATTTGATTCTATACTATAATCCATTGAAGTAGGATAGCATATCATCTTTCTGAGAAGCATTTACTGACATAGCAGTCATTGGAATCATAAGCATTGTCATTACGATTGCAATCAAAACTGCAGTCACTTTTCTAAACCGTTTCTTCACAAAAATTCCTCCTTCTAAATCATTTCAAGTAAATAAAAATGCGTGACTCAAGAGAGCCACGCAGAAAAACACAGCTCACTTGTCGCCAAACAAAATTCCAGTCCAAATTTAGAAGAATGAAATATTAGAGCCTGTGCTTTTACCAAAGAAAAAACACAAACTTCTAAATTTGGAAAAAAATAACTATCAAATTTTGTTTGGCACTTTAATCGTACCATAAAATATAGAAACTTACAATACTTTTTGTGGAATTGTTTGAGCAATTTCGGGCTAAGAGTTCGATGGAATCAGAAAACGGGCTGAGTAAGTTTAATGGAAATACTCAGCCCGTTGGCTCATTAAAATTTTAGAGGTGCGGTTAATAATTAAACTCGATTCCGGTTACAACCGAATTAAAGTCACATGATGGCAAAGCTTCAAAATAATCCGTATTGAGACCGACATCCAGTACATACATAAACGCCGCGAAATCATAAATAACAGGTTCACCCTTATTTGCCATTATATTTTTCCGAATGCTTTCTGTTTTGGCAATAAGGCAGGTGTACTGGTACTGCTTGTCAATAATCCGCGTGTTTCCGTTAGGGTGTGCTTTCTGCAAATGCTGTCCGCTGGTTAACGCAATAAGATTCTCTATATAGTCGGCAATCTCTGCATACTCACTCTGCGGAAAGATATGGTGCATATGTGTGGCTTTTTCTCCGACCGAAAAACGATCTAAAACCTCTGATGCTCCTTCTCTGTGTATATCGTTGAATTTACGCAGATATTTCATCGCGCGATTGATGCGGTAATTGTACATCTGCTCTTGCTTCGGTTGTGGGTTGAAGTCGCTACGAGCAACGTTTTTATCTTTACCGACTGCATCATCCCGCCAGTTTGTTTTGTTGTACATGAGTTTATCATAGGTGATCATGCGCTTGGACATATGTCCGCGTTCTGAACCCTTCTTATGCATTCTGCAGGCTAATGGATTTAAAACCTTAGTAAAAATACGTCCTGCTTCAACTTTCGTATTAATCGGAGTGTATTTTATACAGAAATCAGAAAACACTGTTTTGGTATTCTCAAACGACTCTTGGGTTTGCAACTCGAAAAACGTTTCAAATACATCCCATAAACCGCTATCTTTCAGCGTCTTTTCAATATAAAGGCATAGGAACTCAAATGAATTACGCTCACGCATAGCGATGAATTCCAAAACGTCCATGTTTTGTATGCTGAACTGTATTGTATTCCGTACCCTGCCGTTCTCTTTTAGGACACCGGCAGCCGCTAACATTTTCATCGGCTGGCGGAAGAACTTGTTATACTCATCAATCGTTGACTTCTGTGTTGGGTCCGGTTTATTAAAAATTCGTTGCACATTCTCGATTGAGTATTCAGCATGCCAGATATCCGGCGATTGAAAAGGCTGTTGTCCTCCGTTTTGAATGTAGTCTACGATGCAGTCAGCTACGAAGCAGACCTCATCTAACGCACACTTCTGATCAATCCAGCGACCGTTCCCGCTTTTGCGGATATCATAATCGTGCTCATCTAAGAATCTTTGTAGTATATTACCGGTCATCTTTTAACACCCCATAAAAAAATACGCTTGTCTTATCTACATTAATAGACTGTGTTGAGAGATTTCTCGCGATGCCATAAAATCGTCTATATTCTTTTGTAGAAAAATACGCTCTTTGCTTTCCTGTTAGCCTCATTGGTTTCTTGGGAATCAGAACCGCGACAGAACCATCCGGTATGGTTCCGGGAAGATTCTCAATAACCCGTGGGTTGTAGGTCATATTAGGCGTTAGATATACGCTATTATCGTTCACATACCGATAAGCCGAGAGATTGACAGCTCTTTCTTCCGGCAGATAAACATCGTAATCAGAAATGTGTGTAACTCCCTGACCGTCATCGTCAATATTTCTCGCCTTGATAACCCACAAAGAAGGAATGCAGTGTTCCTGACTTGTAATTGCTTTTGTAATCTGCCTGTCACGGAAAACAGAGAATACATCAAATATCAGTTTATCTGCCACAGAGTCAAATTCTTCATCGCGGTAAATAATGAAGTAAGGAAATCGCTGATCTGTCAGATACGACTGTTCACGGACGGATTTGCGGTTAAACTTCATATTGTAAACGGTAGTATTCTTTGGCTTCAGCTTGGGATAAACAATAAGGCACATGGTTTCAATTGAGACCCCTGTAAATCCGTAGCGACCAAAATCTATAATAGTTTCAATTCGCATCTGCCGCAGAAGATTCCTTGTATCCTCAAATTCATCTGTGCTGAGTATTGTTTTATTCAGCACAAGAGCAACGCAGTCGCTGCAACGGATGCATTTTTCCAAGAATAATTCTGCGAGATTATTGGTAACTTGGTTTACGTTAGACGCGATGCTCAATTCAATCTCCGGCGTTCTATTTTTCAGTTTTGAAAACGGTGGATTCCCAATTGCCAAATCATATCGTTGTTCCGGAATGAAAGTAAGGAAATCATGACATATCCGATTGATAGTAATATTTTTCGGAATGTCAAGTTTCTCCAACATAATATCGAGGGTTTCTAAGCTGTCCGAATCAATATCCACAACATCTAAAATAACATGGGGAATATCCTCGTATTTTTTGAATAGAAACGGAAGAAAACTACCTGCTCCTACAGACGGCTCTAAGATACGAATTTCATCCTTGCTGAATGTCGGCAAGCTACCCATAATCTCATTCACAATAAATTTATTGGTATAAAAGGCAGCGTTCTTTTCACGTTCAGCGTTGCAAAGCTCTGTTATGCGCATAAGTGAAGCGACATCCAATGACATGGGATTTTCTCTCAAATAATTACAAAGGCTGCTCCTATCATTCAAGTTGTTGTCCGTGATGATTCTGTTGATTTCAATGGACTCGCACCTTTTTTGATTTAAATTGCTACGAATCGCAATAGCAAGCTGATGCATAATTTCAGTTGGGACAGCTTCGCCTAAACATTGCCGGATATTAATTTCGTGTTGTTTGTAAATATCGCGCTTTTCTCGGATTGAAAGGGCATTGAGTTCTTCAAGTTCCAAATCATTCCATTTAAAATCATCCGGAATCGTCATCATTTTCATTAGTTCACGGATGCTGAAAACTCTGTCCTGATTAGGATGAATGGTATTCTGCGCTGCTAACTGATCATTTCGAGTGTGGACACATTGAATGAAACGATCCCAAGGCTGTCTTGTATATTTGTCCCTGTTTTTTCTTATGTTCTCAACAATTACGCCATCAACTACTCTGTGCGGTCGTTTGGCAGGATCATCATTATCAAACGCTGACTCACCTTCCTTTAAATCGTGAATCCACTCGCGCATTTCCGGCTTATATGTACGAAAAGCATGATAAAAATCAGTAGCGCAGATTTCACCCCATTCAAGTTCCGGAAAGTCGCCGATAACTTCCCGTAACGTCTTTTCGGAGCGATACTTTGGATAGAGGTCATACGGTGTAATGTTGTTGCGATATGTCTTATTGACACCAATCATGAGCGTTCTTGTTCGTGAGGAATTAGAGCCATAATTCATGAAGTTCAGAATTCGCCCGGAAATGATATAATCTTTTCCGAGTACCTCTCTAACGTAATCTCCGATAGCCACGGTGCGCCCATCCGGTGTTATGCAGAGCGTTTTCTGAAACGCCATAACATTCTCAAGGATAAAAAATCTGGGATTGATCTTTTGAATGATTTCAACAGACTCAACAACAAGACTATTCCTGTTTATTTCTTTGTCATTCTTTTTGTGGTTAATGACGCTGATACCTTGGCATGGCGGCGTGGCAATGATGACATCCACACGATCATTGCCTTTTTTCTCCCATCTGTGAATTTCATCGTATATTCTCTGTTTGATTTCATCGGATGTAATATCACCGACAATATACCCTGAATCGTAATCGCACTTGTGATTACAACGCTGCACCTGCATACGCCGTTCAATTATCTCATTTGTTGCAATGCAGTGGTATCCTTCCATTTGAAAGCCATGGCAGCCAACGCCGGCTGAACTAAACAGCGTCACATATGTCATGCTTTTATCTTTTAACATGATAATCCTCCGAACGCGTTATCTTTTGTATTCAACAATGTCACCGAAGTCTGCATCAAGAACATCGCATATTTTTTCAAGCACCGTCATCGTAACCTCTTGATTCTTCTTCATTCTGGTGACGGTATTAGGTGCAATATCAGCAGCTTTTCTCATTTCAGCAACACTCATATCTTTATCTATCAATAACTTCCATAATCTATTATATGACAATGACATTTATGTCCTCCAAAACAAACAGCTACAGCTGAAATTATATGATAGTTCTGTAAAAACAAAGAACTTTCTAAATAATTATAGCACAAGACTATTTTTGTTGCAATAGATATTCGCATCATGTTGCGAGTTTTTATCTGTATGTTTAGTGAATGTGATTCAAAAATGTCAACTTCACTTTGACAAAATGGGGTTGCGATACTAATATTATCCCACAGCAGGTGTACCGTTTAAAGGACAATGCAATATAGCATTTTAATTTCTTGCAACTTTAGCAATATTACATTAGAAAAACCGAGTACAATATGTCTCGTTCCATGAAAAAATACATCCAATCTGTTACGATAACAATTTTGTCTAAGCTATGTCTTTAATGTTGCTGGATATATTATGGCTATTATGGTAAGGTACTTGTCAAAGGAGTTGGAATTATGAGTTTATTTGATGATCTTTACTACGGGAACATAAACATAAGTGAGCGCGAGATCGAAGAAGGCTCGGACGAAAAAGCTGCTCTTGAAGCTGCTGTCGCTGCCGAGAACGCGCTGTCTGATCAGTTGCCTGACAATCTGAAACCGTTACTGACAAATCTGGTTTCGGCTCACGATGCCCTGATTGACGCAACAAGCCGCAGCGTTTTTGAAATCGGGTTTAAGTACGGTATGCGGTTCGCTGTTGCCGGTCTTACCGATGACAGTGAAGATTAACGTCAACATTTATTGCTACCGGGAGAAAGATTTCTTGACAAAATAATCGTATGATTCTACAATACTTATAGAGCATTGGAAAGCTTTGTTTGTATTCGGAGGTAGAAAATTGTCAAAAAATCATTCTTTCACAGATTATATTCGGAACACTTTAGAAAATGAACTGTGGACTGCAATAGAAAGATTTATAGAAGCTACAGAAATATCAGACCTCGATTTACGACACTACAGAGTCAAAGAAATCGGGGAAATAACACTTGAAGATATTGATATAAAGAATGTTTTCGTTTCTGATCTTCCGGGTTCCGCCATTAGTTTTGACGTGATTATAGATGCCGTCATTAGCGTCTATGATACCGATAGATATCATAATGATGAGCCGGAAGAGATTCATCAGTGGTTTAATGTATCCTGTCAGGGAAGCCTTGACCTCAAATTGACCGACTTAATTATCTCGAACGTGTGTATATATGATTACCGCAACAAAGCCGACAGACCAATGTCGGATTCGCTTGTTCCGTATATCCGAAAAAAAGATTTGGAGAATGAAGCAGAACGCTTTTTGAGGAAATATTACCCGGAAGCCTTGGTGCAACCGACAGCTGTTGATCCGAGTGAATTGGCAAGACGAATGGAGTTAACGGTAATTGCTCACCGTATTTCCAAGGACACTTCAATATTCGGTCAAATCTATTTCTCCGAAGCGGACGCTGTTTTATATGATAAAGACAGCGATACCGAAAAGCTTGAACGGGTTCGTCCCGGAACAATTATTGTAGACCCGGATGTTGCTTTTCAGCGAAATCTCGGAGCGTTCAATAATACGATAGTACATGAATGCGTTCACTGGGATTTACATAAAAAAGCGTTTGCTTTAGAGCAGTTATACAATGAAAGCATCAGCCAAATCAAGTGCAAGGTTGTCGGCGGCATAGCGGGATTCAGCAATGAGGCTACGCATTGGATGGAGTGGCAGGCAAATTCACTTGCACCGCGTATTCAAATGCCGCTCAAAATGTTCACCCGAAAAGCGTCGGAAATTATCAATCGTTACCGAAAAGAGACAGGGCAACAGGAACTATGCTGCATTATTCAACCTGTTATAGAAGAGTTGGCTGTTTTCTTTAATGTATCGCGGTTAGCGGCAAAGCTGCGCATGATCGATGCCGGATTTGAAGAGGCGCGTGGAGCATTTATTTACATTGATGGGAAATATGTAAAGCCTTTTACATATAAAAAGGGCACACTGAAGGATAACGAAACCTATTCGATATCCGCTAAAGACGCGGCAATACAAGAAGTAATTAATCCGAAACTTCAAAACGCCAAGCATTATTTGTTCATCGATTCTCATTTTGTATTAAACCATCCTAAATTTGTAAGTGAAAATGAAGACGGAATGCCTGAAATGACAGACTACGCTCGTCTTCACATGGATAAATGCTGTTTATCATTCCAACTGTCAATAAAAGGGAATTATAACCAAGATTATCACCGAGAATGTTTTCTCAACCGTGACAAGGGAACTCCCGTTGACTTTGATATCACTTTCACCGGTGAAAACGGAGAACTCGATGACAAGCAGAGAATTATGCTCTTAAAAGATATCGCTATTGAAGAAGAGCAGGTTCTGAGCAGGCTTACAGGAGATTGCACTCAAGCTTGGAAGGAAGTTTTGAAATGGAGAAAAATCTCAAATGCTGAATTGTCAAGGAGAACGGGGATAACCGAAAAAACTATCGGAAACATAATTAACCAAAAATCTGAAGGTACATTAAACAACGTAGTTAAGATGTGTCTGGGAGCGAAGCTTCCATATGATATCAGTATGAAACTTGTGGAATGTACGGGATACAAGTTTAAACCCGCCAACGATACTCATTTTTTGTATAAATTTGTTTTGAAGTATATGTACACAAAACCAATTGAGGAGATACAAATATTCCTGCAACAGCAGGGAGTCGCTACTTTATAAATATTTTTTGAATTTTTTCTCAAAACATGGAAGTCGGACTTCCATATAAAAAAGCAGTTGCAGAGCCATACACGATTATTTTTGATTGTGTATGGCTCTTTTTTTTGCGCCTTTTTTCAGAAAACATGGAAGTCAGGTTACCATTCTCAATACAGAAATTTGGGATTACAATGATTTCAATACAAAAAATCCATTAGAAAAAACCTTAAAAAATCAGGATTTCGTGTCCTAACTATTAGAACAATTATATTTTTTGAACATTTTTTGAAAACAGACCCCCATAATGGCGATTTTGATTCCGTATAGTGAAGAACTATTATTTTCGGAGAACTACCCCCACAAAACACACTGTTTTTCTCCTTATATTGGAATAGGAAATATTTTTGAAAAACATCCCGACAAAACATCGGATATGTTTCCGTATTATGAAAGATGTTTTTTCAAAACAGGGTCATCAAAAAACCGTTTTTCTTTCCGTATAGTGAGAGAACAAAATAATCAACCACACCCGCTTGGGTGATAAAAAAATAATATCAAGTCTGAGTGCGCATCAAGACAGGATATTGATATCGCTACATACGCTGATGATTCAGCCGGAGTAGCGTAATCGGTACCCTTTACCTTGTTGCGCTCTTTTTGTGTACGGGTCGGTGCCGATTGGTTCCGACCTATCTTTATGTCCTGTCCTGACTGCCCTCAGCGGAAAGGACAAGCCATGAAAATCAAATACGTATTTAACAATGGAGAAATCAAGGAGGTCGAGGTTTCGGAAGAAATCGGTGCCGTGATTGAAGAATCCCGCCGCAAGGAAGCGGCACTCGCCAAAAAGGAGCAGCGCCACTGCTATTCCCTTGACGCTGTCACCTACGAGGGAGTGGAGTACGGAGAGCCTGATTTTGCCGAATCACTGTTTGACGGCAGTGAAGAGCGCAGCGCGCATATCAGAGAGGCATTCTCACACCTTACCGAAACACAGCGGCGCCGCATTCTTATGCTTGCTGCCGGAATGTCGATAAGAGAGATCGCCGCTCGTGAAAATACACATCACCGTGCGGTTGAAGACTCTATCCAACAGGGCAGAAAAAAATTTTTGAAGTTTTTTTGAAAAAACACTCGCCAAAATGCCCCAAAAATGTCCGTAAGGTGAAAGGCAATGAAACAGCCATTCAGAAAGGATGAAAAGAAATGAAGCACAGACTCAAAATCAGCGTCAGCAAGAAACCCGTCAACAAAGGTGTGGTCGCTTGGCGCAAAGTATCGGTCAGAGAACGGTTCCTCCGCTTTCTGCTCGGTGACAAGACAAAACTCACGGTCATCGTGCCCGGTGACAGCGTGGAAGAATTATCAATTCAGGAGGTAGCGCATGAAACTGTATGAAATCAATGAGCAAATCGAAAGGCTCACCGACCAAATCACCTTTGACGAGGATACCGGAGAAATCCTCTGCGACATCGATGCCATCACCGCTGAGATGAACGCTCTGCAGATGGAGAAGAAATCAGTGCTTGAGTATCTCGCCAAACTCGTCCTCAATCTCCGCGCAGAGGAAGCGGCAATCAAGGCTGAGGAGATTCGGCTCAGGGAACGCCGCACACGGCTCGGTAAGAAAGAAGAGCGCCTTATGGCGATTCTCGACCGCGAGTGTAACGGTGAGAAAACCGACCTCGGCGTTGCTACGGTATCCTACCGTAAAACAAACCGCATGGAGATCACCGACAGCGGCGAGGCACTGTTCTGGCTGAGAGAATTCGGTTATACGGATTGCTACAAAATGCCGGCTCCCGAGATTTCCAAATCCGAGGTCAAGAAGCTGGTTAAATCCGGCGTTGAAGTTCCCGGCTGCGAACTTGTCGAGGACTATTCATGTTCGCTGAGATAAGGAGGTATCACAGATGCTGAACATTACCACAGGAAAAATCGACCGCGCCTTAAAGGTGGTCGCTTACGGCAGCGAGGGCATCGGCAAAACAACGTTTGCCGCCGCTTTCCCGGAACCGCTGTTCATCGACACAGAGGGCGGTACTTCACACATGGATGTGCGCCGTATCAACCGACCGAAATCGTGGAGCGAACTGCTTACCATCATCGGAGAGGTAGCCGCCACAGCGGACGTTTGTAAAACGCTTGTGCTTGATACAGCGGATTGGGCGGAACAGCTTTGCGTCACCCATGTCTGCGAGAAGTACAAACAGAGCAGCATTGAGAGCTTCGGCTACGGCAAAGGCTATACCTACCTCGCCGAGGAGTTCGGCAGACTGCTCACAGCATTGGACAAGGTTATCGATTCCGGCAAGAACGTGGTCATCACGGCTCACGCAAAGATGCGTAAGTTCGAGCAGCCGGACGAGCAGGGTGCCTATGACCGTTGGGAAATGAAACTCTCCAAGCAGGTGGCGCCGCTGTTGAAGGAATGGTGCGATATGCTCCTCTTCCTCAACTATAAGACCTATGTCATCACAACCGACACCAACAGCAAAAAGGCTCAAGGCGGCAGGCGCGTCATCTATACTTCGCACCACCCCTGTTGGGACGCGAAGAACCGTCACAGTCTGCCGGAAGAGATGGATTTGGATTTCAAGAACCTCGCGCATCTTTTCAAGACCAATCCAAAGCCCGCCGTTGCCGAACAGAAGCCTATCGACAAACTCCGTTCCCTGATGGAGAAAATCGAGGCCACAGACACCGAAGTTCAGCAGGTGGTATCCGACAAGGGTCACTATTCTGCTGACACACCTATCACGGATTATTCCGACAAATTCATCACCGGCTGGCTTATCAAATACTGGCCGCAAATCACTCAAATCATCTGCACCAACCGCATGGTTGAAAACTAAAATATGGAGGTAAATTATCATGGCAGATTATCTTAACAACAATGTAGGAATGGATTGGGACGATGTCCTTGAAACCGACGGACAGGAATACATCATCCTTCCCGAAGGAGATTACAACTTTGAGGTCACGGATTTCGAGCGCGGTCATTTCCCCGGCTCCGCAAAAATGGCGCCGAGCAACAAGGCTACGCTGACGCTGAAGGTCGTCACCAAGGACGGCATCGCCAACGTCCGTACCGACCTCATTCTGAACCGTCTTGTCGAGTTCAAGATCGCCGCGTTCTTCCGCTGCATCGGTGAGAAAAAGCACGGTGAGAAGCTCGTCATGAACTGGAACAAGGTGCTCGGCAGTAAAGGTCGCGCTCATTTCAAACCGCGCACTTACACCGACAAGGACGGCAACGAACGTCAGGCAAATAACGTAGAGCGTTTCATCGACTATGACGAGAAGTTCTTTCCGGCTGACGGCGGCTTCGTTGACCTTACCGATGACGGCGACCTGCCCTTCGATTAAGGAGGGAGCGTAATGTTTCAACTCAGACCTTATCAGGCGGAGGCGAAACAGGCGATTCTTACCGCGTGGGACGAGGGGTTCCGAAAAACGCTCCTCGTCCTGCCGACAGGATGCGGTAAGACGATTGTGTTCTCTTCCGTAACGGAAACGCAGGTCAACAAAGGACATCGCGTCCTGATTATGGCTCATCGCGGTGAGCTGCTCGAGCAGGCTGCCGATAAGCTGAAAGCGGCTTCCGGCATTGATTCGGTGTTGGAGAAAGCCGAGTCCACGAGCCTTGGCAGTATGTTCCCGGTGACGGTCGGCTCTGTGCAGTCTTTGGCACAGGTGAAGAGGCTCGCCCGGTTCCCGTCAGATTACTTTCAGGACATCATAGTGGACGAAGCGCATCATTGTCTTTCCGACAGCTATAAGAACATACTCGAGCACTTTCCCGACGCGAATATTCTCGGCGTCACAGCGACCCCCGACAGAGGCGACAGACGGAACCTTGGTGAGTTTTTTGATTCTCTGGCTTACGAGTACAGTATGGTGGACGCTATCCACGAAGGGTATCTCAGCCCGATCAAAGCGCAGACGATTCCGTTGGAGTTGGATATCGGCGATGTCGGTATTTCAAACGGCGATTTTTCCGCGAGTGACATCGGTAACGTTTTGGAGCCGTATTTGTATCAGATCGCTGAGAAAATGTGGGAATACTGTCACGGCAGAAAAACCGTTGTATTCCTCCCGCTTATCGCGACCTCTCAAAAGTTCTGTTCCATTCTTAACGAAACGACAGGGCTTCGCGCGACGGAGATAAACGGCAAAAGCACAGACCGTGCCGAGATACTCTCGGATTTTGAGAACGGTAAATACGATGTTCTATGCAACAGTATGCTGCTTACCGAAGGGTGGGACTGCCCGTCTGTGGACTGCATCATCGTTCTCAGACCGACAAAGATTCGCGCTCTCTATCAGCAGATGGTCGGTCGCGGTATGAGGTTATCACCCGGAAAGGATAACCTTCTGTTACTCGATTTTCTTTGGCTGTCGGAAAAGCACGACCTCTGTAAGCCCTCGTCACTGATCAGCAAGGACGAGCAAATCGCCGACATAATTGACGAGCGGATGATAACCGACACCGAGGCGTTTGACCTTGTCGAGGCTGAGGAACAGGCAGAGCGCGATGTGCTTGCCGAACGCGAAGGTAACCTCGCAAAGGAACTCTCACAAATGCGCAAGAGAAAAAGCCGTCTCGTTGACCCGATCCAGTACGCACTGTCAATCGCTGCGGAGGATTTAGCAAACTACGTTCCCTCATTCGCTTGGGAGATGGCTCCGCCGTCAGAAAAACAACTGGCGTTTTTGGAACGCAGAGGGATCTCCGCGGAAAGCGTTTATAACGCCGGACTCGCGTCGCTGCTGATTGGCAAATTGAAAAGGCGGCAAGACGCGGGACTCTCCACTCCCAAACAAATACGCTGTTTGGAGCGTTACGGTTTCAGACAGGTCGGCACATGGCAGTTTGATGATGCCAGCGCTTTGATCAGCAGACTCGCACAAAACAACTGGCGCGTTCCCTATGGAGTGACGCCTGCATTATACAGACCTTAAGGAGGATTTTATTATGGATAATCAGATTTTATCAGCATTAAAAGCAATCGATGTTTCAACGCTCACCCGCGCCGACTGGATCGCGGTCGGCATGGCTCTCAAGGAGGAAGGGTTCCCTTGTTCCATCTGGGACGACTGGAGCCGCAACGATAACCGTTATAAGCCCGGCGAATGCGAACGCAAATGGGAAGGTTTCCGAGGAACGGGCAATCCCGTCAAAGGCGGCACTATTATCGCTATGGCCAAGGCTCACGGTTGGATGCCGTTCAGCGGTGAGGACGGATGTATGAATTGGGACGATACCATCGAGTATGACGGCAATGACGGGTTCAACGGATTCTCGGCGCCGGATGCGTGGTCACCGACGCAAGACCTTATCACTTACCTCGAACTGCTCTTTGACCCGGAAGACCGCGTCGGATATGTCACGGGAGACGTTTGGCAAGACGGCGATGGTAAATGGATGCCAAGCAAAGGCGTATATGACCGCACCGCGGGTGAGTTGATCGCGTCCCTCAAAAAGCACCCGGACGACCTCGGCGCAACCATCGGTGATTGGAAACCGCAGGTCGGAGCGTGGATTCGCTTCAACCCGGTTGACGGCGAAGGTGTCAGAAACGAGAACGTCACCAAATTCAAGTACGCCTTGGTAGAGTCGGACACACTGCCTATCGCGGAGCAGGACGTTCTCTTCCGCAAGTTGGAGCTGCCTATCGCCGCACTCGTTCACAGCGGCGGCAAAAGTCTCCACGCTATCGTTCGCGTCGATGCCGACAGCTACGAGGAATATCGCAAGCGCGTTGAGTATCTTTATGATTTCTTGGAGAAGCACGGCGTTTCAATCGATAAGCAGAACCGCAATCCGTCCCGTCTGTCCCGAATGCCCGGTGCTACGAGGAACGGCAACCGTCAGTATCTCGCCGCTGTCAACATCGGCAGAAAATCGTGGGTGGATTGGCTGGACTACGCGGAAGGCGTCACCGACACGCTGCCGGATATGGAGCCGCTGTCCGTGTACAGGGATAATCCTCCCGAACTGCCGGAGGAACTGATTAAGGGCATCCTCCGCAGAGGACACAAGATGCTGATTTCCGGCTCGTCCAAGGCAGGAAAGTCGTTCCTGCTGATGGAACTGTGCGCGGCTCTCGCGTCAGGCTCAAAGTGGCTCGGTTTCGATTGTCGCAAGGGCAAGGTTCTCTACATCAACCTTGAAATCGACCCGGCATCCTGCGTTGACCGTTTTCTCCGTATTTTCCGCAGGCTGCGTTTGGATTTCTCTCACCTCGACAATATCGTTATCTGGAACCTGCGCGGTCACGCCGTTCCGCTTAACGAACTTGTGCCGAAACTGACGCGAAGAGTACGCGATATGGATTTGGAGGCTATCGTCATTGACCCCATCTACAAGGTCATCACAGGAGATGAGAACAACGCCTCTGAGATGGGTGCGTTCTGCAACCAGTTTGACAAGATCTGCAACGAAACGGGATGTAGCACTATCTACTGCCATCACCACAGCAAGGGTCCGCAGGGATATAAGAAAGCGGTGGACAGAGCGTCAGGTTCCGGCGTGTTCGCCCGCGACCCCGATGCGCAGCTTGATATGATTCAGCTTGAGGTGAACGATGATGTTGATCTCGGATATCAGGAGAGAAACGCCACAGCTTGGCGCTTGGAGTCCTCGCTCCGTGAGTTTCCCAATATCAAGCCCATCAACTTCTGGTTTGACTATCCCGTTCACAGAATTGATGAAGCGGGTAAGCTGGATGAATGCCCGACCGAGGGCAGTTCGGAAGCCGGACGCAAGAAAGCCGCTGAGGCCAATGAGAAAAAGAAGGAAGAAGCCAACAACAGGTTCCGCGCCGCTTTTGATATCCTCAATCTCAACGGTGACGGAGTGACCGTGAAGGAAATGAGCGAGTACCTCGAAGTCGGAAGACAGACCGTATATAACCGGGTCGAAAAAATGAACGGAGAATTCGTCATCGATAACGGTAGAATCACCAAGAGCGATAATTCTGAAAACGAATAATAAATATCATAATTTGTCGCTGTCACCCCCTACTATATATGTTCATATATAGATGGTTACACCCTCCAAGGGGAGGGCTGAAAGCCCGCCCTCCCTTGAAAGGTGCAGCCGTAACGAAAAGGGACGACAAAAGAGAAATACAACAAGGGTACACGACAATACGGAAGGAGAATTTGATTATGGATTTTTTTATGAATATGAACCCGCCGACAGTCACGGCTCAAGAGCATAAGGTCACGATGATTGGCGGCAGACCGCACTTCTATGACCCGGCTCCCGTGAAGGACGCAAGGAAACAGCTTACCGCTCACTTGCTCCCTCACAAGCCGAAGGAACCGTTTATCGGTGCGGTGGCATTGTCAGCGGTGTGGCTGTTCCCGAAAGGAAAGCGTCACAAGCACGGTGAGTGGCGCGTCACGAAGCCGGACACGGACAACCTGCAGAAGCTGCTCAAAGACTGTATGACGAAGTGCGGATTTTGGAAGGATGACGCGCAGGTCGTTAGAGAGACCGTTGAGAAACGGTGGTCGGATGAGCCTGCGGGTATTTACATTGAGATCACAGATTTGGAGGTTTGAAATGAGAACGTCAAGAAACACGGAAGGATATGCCGACCCCACAGCGGCAGCCGCTATAGCAAGGATCATCGCAGAGGAGCGTAAGGCTCGTAACAAAGGACAGCGCAGGAAACGCAACCCTCGTAAAAGGCGTTATCCCGCTAACGGAGGTCGTTATGGACAGAAACTATGAAGACCTTATTCAGGCAATAGCTGTTCAGGCGGCAAGGGATTACCGCACGGCACTCAAATCGCTGATAAGAAATCCTCGCGACAGCGAAGCAAAGATTCATAAAGACGAGATTGAGGTGTTCTTTCGCTCACAGTGGTTCTGCGACATCACTACGGCAGACGGAGAGTTCATTATTCAGGCATTACAACAGGAGGTATCGTTTTAATGACATCAAAGGAGTATTTCAGGCAGGCGTACAGGCTTGACCAGAGAATCAATCTAAACATCGCGGAGTTGGATGAGCTGCGGGCTATGGCTTGCAACATTACGTCCTCCGCTTTGTCTGAGAAGGTTGCCCGTTCCCGTGACGGCAACGCGCCGTTTGTCAAAGCAATTGAGCGCATCACAAAACTCGAGCAGGAAATTGACGCTGAGGTGGATACATTTGTTAATCTCAAGGAACAAATGAGAGCAGTCATAGAATCGGTAAGCAATCCCAATGAAAAGCTGGTGCTTCACTACCGCTACACAATGAATTATACTTGGGAGCGTATTGGAGAGGAGCTTCATTCGGACAGGACTACGGTTTACCGCTGGCACAACAACGCGCTCAAAAACGTGGTGTTGCCTGATAATCCTATAAAAATTTAGAAAAAAATTTAAAAGTTGCACGTTATACAACGCTTTGCAACAAGACACAACGCACCTGTTTGTGCTATAATATAATTGGGACAACAGAATACAGAGAGCCTTGTGGTGTCAAGCCGCAGGGCTTTTCTTTTTGCCCGGAAGGAGGTGCGGTTGTGCCAAAGAAACCCAAGCGACCGTGTTCGTATCCCGGCTGTCCGAACCTGTGTGACGGGCAGTACTGTGAGGAACACAGAACGCAGGCTCGTAGGCAGTACGACAAATACGAACGATCACCCAACGTCAACAAGAAGTACGGTCGGGCTTGGAAACGTATCCGAGACCGTTATGTAGCGGAGCATCCACTGTGTGAGCGTTGCAAGGCTGAGGGTCGGCTGACTCCTGTTGAGGAGGTTCATCACATCCTGCCTGTATCAAAAGGCGGAACACACCAGCGCAGTAATTTGATGGCGCTGTGTCGTTCGTGTCACACCAAGATTCACCACGATCTGGGTGACCGGTAGGGCGGTCTTGATCTCTGCGGGTCCCTTCCGGGGCAGCGGCCCGGGGCTTCGTGTGTAAACTCGCGGAAGTTTTGGAGGGAATAGCCCCGATGATTTGAATAACAGTTAGAAGGTGTATTTTACATGGGTAAACGCGGCCCGAAGCCGGGTATGGGCGGTCGGCCAAGAAAACCCATATCCGAGAAAATCACAAACGGTAACCCCGGCGGTCACAAAATGACAGTCCTTGATTTCAAAGACAGCGCCGCCGACCTGCAAGGTGTGCCGATGCCGAAACCGTCCGACTACCTTTCGGCAAAACAGAAAAACGGCACGGATTTCTTTGCCGTGGAAGTGTATGAGATCGTTTGGAACTGGCTGAAAGAGCGCGGCTGTGAGAGCCTTGTTCCTCCGCACGTTTTGGAGGAGTACGCTATGTGCAAGGCGCGCTGGATTCAGTGTGAGAACCTGACGAGCGAACACGGCTTTTTAGCTAAACACCCCACCACCGGCGCCGCCATAACATCTCCGTATGTCAGCGTGGCTAACACATACTTCACTCAGTTCAATCGGTTGTGGGGAGATATTTTTCAGATTGTAAAAGATTACTGTACCAAAGAATACAGTGCAACCCCGCCTGACGATTCTATGGAGCAGTTGTTAAGAATGAGAGAAAGAAGGAATGGTTAATGTACGAAAAGGTTAATCCCGCGCACCCTGATAAAATCGCGGACAGAATTGCCGGCGCCTTAGTCGACCTCGCTTACGCAAAGGCTGACAACCCGAAGATTGCTGTCGAGGTTTTGATCGGTCACGGTGTGTGTCACATCATCGCGGAAACATCCAAGCATTTCACCTTGGCTGAGGTGCTTTCTGTCGTGGAGCGCATTGCCGGTCCCCTTGAGGTCGATTACCAAGAGGTCGCTCAGGATGTACATCTCGCGGCAAATCAGAACCGACACATTCGCTGCGGCGACAACGGTATCTTTAAAGGGACACCCGTTACCGATGAACAGCGTGAACTCGCAACTGTCGCGGAGCGTCTGTACGATAAGTATCTGTGCGATGGCAAATATATCCAAACCAACGGTCACCTCATAATCTGCCAGAGCAACGCCGCGACAAGCGAACTCTGCAGGCTGTTCCCGAGAGCCGAAATCAATCCTCTCGGTGATTGGACGGGCGGCACTGACGTTGATACAGGCGCCACCAACCGCAAGCTCGGCTCGGATATGGGTGATTCAGTCACAGGCGGCGGCTTACACGGCAAAGACCTGTCTAAGGCTGATGTCAGCGTAAACATCTACGCATGGATTATGGCTCAGGAAACCGGGCAGCCGGTGGAACTGTGCTGTGCCATCGGTGATGAATTCGTTGACGGTATTCCCTATGAGGATATCGTGGGCATCGCTGAGGATTTCATTGATTCACTCGGCGGCTTTGAGAAATTCGCGGAATGGGGTTTGATTCGATGATCACTACCAAAGAAATGCAGCTTGTTCCGATTGAAAAGTTAATACCATACATCAATAACGCGCGGACGCATTCTCCAGAACAGATTGCGAAACTCCGCGCGTCTTTGCGTGAGTTCGGTTTCATCAACCCGGTCATCATCGACAAGGACTATACCATCATCGCCGGTCACGGACGCTGTGCCGCAGCCAAAGAAGAAGGTCTGACCGAGGTGCCCTGCGTTCTCGCCGATCACCTGACAGACGCTCAGAAGAAAGCGTACATCATAGCCGATAACCGTATGGCGATGGACGCGGGCTGGGATGAAGAACTGCTGCGTGTCGAGATTGAGGCTTTGGAAGCCGAGGATTTCGACCCTCTGCTCACCGGCTTTGACGAGGACGAACTCTCAAAGCTGTTTGATGATGGCAACGACACCAAAGACGATGATTTTGATGTTGACGCTGAACTCGAAAAGCCTGATTTCACCAAGCCGGGTGATGTCTGGACGCTCGGTCGACATAGACTCGTCTGCGGCGACTCCACCGATTCCGCCACCTTTGATACATTGATGGACGGTAAGAAAGCGAACCTCGTTATTACCGATCCTCCGTACAACGTGAACTACGAGGGCAGCGCCGGAAAAATCAAAAACGACAATATGGCTAATGACGCTTTTTATCAGTTCTTGCTCGATGCGTTCAAAAACACCGAGACGGCTATGGATAACGAAGCGTCTATTTATGTGTTCCACGCGGATACCGAGGGCTTGAATTTTCGCAGAGCGTTTGCCGATGCAGGCTTCAACCTGTCCGGCTGCTGCATTTGGAAAAAGCAGTCACTCGTTCTCGGTCGCTCACCATACCAATGGCAGCACGAGCCGGTGCTGTTTGGTTGGAAGAAGAAAGGCAAGCATAAGTGGTATGCCGGCCGCAAGGAGACCACCATCTGGGAGTACGACAAGCCGAAGAAGAACGGCGATCACCCGACAATGAAACCGATACCGCTGCTTGCGTATCCCATTCAGAATTCGTCCCTAACTAATTCAATCGTGCTTGACCCGTTTGGGGGTTCCGGCTCCACGCTCGTTGCCTGTGAGCAGACCGACCGAATTTGTTATACGATTGAGTTGGACGAAAAATTCTGTGACGTTATCGTTAACCGCTATATCGAGCAGGTAGGCTCTGACAGCGATGTATCTGTTCTGCGGGACGGCGTCACGTTAACATACAAGGAGGTCGTGGCTGCTGATGAGTAAAGAATTGACTCTCGGCAGTCTTTTTGACGGGTCGGGCGGATTCCCTCTGGCGGGTCTCCTGTCCGGCATCACTCCTGTCTGGGCTTCGGAAATTGAGCCGTTTCCCATCAGGGTGACAACAAAGCGACTGCCTTTCATGAAACACTACGGCGATATTTCCGCTATGAACGGAGCGGAAATCGAGCCTGTCGATATCGTCACGTTTGGTTCGCCATGCCAAGATATGTCAGTGGCAGGAAAACGAGCCGGACTGGACGGCTCCCGTTCTAACTTGTTCTATGAAGCTGTCCGAATCATAAAAGAAATGAGGTGCGCCACCAATGGCGAATATCCAAGATACATCGTCTGGGAAAACGTCCCCGGCGCGTTCAGTTCAAACAAGGGAGACGATTTCAGGTGCGTCCTCGAAAGCGTCTGCCAAATCAAAGACGAAACCGCTGTTATTCCTCAACCTGACAAGTGGCAGCCCGCGGGAGAAATCGTGGGAGATGATTACTCCATCGCGTGGCGAGTCATGGACGCGCAGTATTGGGGAGTTCCCCAACGCAGAAAACGTATCTTCCTTGTCGCGGATTTTACAGGCAGGAGTGTCGGAAAAATACTATTTGAGTCCGAAGGCCTGTCAGGGTATTCTGCGAAGAGCCTCCGTGCGTGGCAAGAAACTGCCTGCCGTTCTGGAGAAAGCCCTGATTCACCAAGCATCTGCCTGAACGACCAAGGCGGCTCCCGAATAGATGTCACCGAGGAAGTGACCAACACTCTCCGTGCAGAAGCCCATCACCCGCCATGTGTAATGGAAAACAAAGAAACAACAGGGGCACTTCGCACGGAAACATATTCTGCAGGCTTTTGTACCGAGCATTCGGCAAAGGCACGTTCCATCGGTTATGAGGAAGAAAAGTCTCCTACGCTTCGAGCCGGAACTGTTCCGGCGGCCGTTTATGAAAACCACAGTCAGGACACCAGATATACGGGACCCGTTGATGTTTCTCCCACCGTCAGTTCAACCTACGGTATGGGCGGGAACAATCAACCGTTTGTGGTTGAAACACCCAAGACGCTAAAAATCCGCTCCGGCTGTGACGGCGGCGGTAAAGGCGCGTTAATACAAGAGGATAAATCGGCAACGCTGTCATGCAATAATGACCAGACGCTTTTCGAGCCGAAGGTTTACGGTATCTGTTCAAAGCACAGCAACTCTATGAACTCCGGCAATCCGAGCAGCGGATTCTATGAAGCGGAAACCGCAAGGACAATCGACACGGGCAATCAGTCTCCCTGCAAAAATCAGGGCGGTATGGTCGTGGTCGCTGTTCAGGGTTCCATGATCGGCAGAGCAGATAAGAACGGGCCCCAAGGCAGCGGCGTCAATGAGGATGTGTCTTTCACCTTGGACAGCTGTGACCGTCACGCTGTCGCTTACGGTATCGACCGCGCAGCGTATAACCAAGGCACTAACGCTAAATTCAATATCGCGGTTGAACCGGAACTCGAGCCGACTATCGTTGCGAAAGGTCCCGGCGCGGTAGGTCAGCCAATCTACCACTCGAGCAAGAACTCGTTTCAGACAAATTTTTCTTCCGATGAGGCAACGGATACCCTCGTAGCCACTGACTACAAAGACCCGCCTGTTGTCGGCACGGAATACATTGTACGCAGGCTCACTCCGACCGAGTGCGCCAGACTGCAGGGCTTTCCCGATTGGTGGTGCGCAGACCTCGGCACGGAGAACCCGACCGAGGAAGATATTGCTTTCTGGCGCGGAGTGTTTGAAACGCATAGAAAGATAATGGGCACGTCCACCAAGCCGAAAACAGATAATCAGCTGATAAAATGGATAAAAAATCCTCACTCCGACTCGGCTGAGTATAAAATGTGGGGCAACGGTATCAACCTGAATATCGCGGTTTTTGTGCTTTCGGGAATTGTATATTATGATTCAAGAGGTGAATCTGATGAGTTATGAGCGCGTAATCGAGTATCTTGAAATGATAAAGCTGGAATACCCCGGCGGTGATGTGTGCGAAGCCTGTGACAGAGCTATTGCGGCCGTTGAACTTGAAAGACAAATGTGTACTACTGACGAATAGTCACAAATAATACCTGTGTTCTTCTGTATTATTCACACTTGATAATCGGCGCAAGTGACGGTAATATGTGACTACCAAAATTGAAGGAGGACTTCACAATGTCAACATTCACAGCAGAATTCAACGTCACAGGCGCACGCCGCAAAGAACTCGTCACCCGCATTTCGGAGGCTATGGAATGCCCGGCAAAATACCAAGGCGCACCTTCATTTGCCTACATGGTCGACTACATCACCATCGACCGCAACGGCACCGTCAGCTTTGACGACAGAGCCGACAGCGAGGAGATTGAGCACCTTTTCGATTACCTCGATGAGCACGGCTTTGGCGCTGAGCGCAAGGAAACCGGAGCAGCCGAAGAAGATAGCACGGAACTTACGATTCGGGTTCCGAAAGACAAGGTCGGCGTCAAGAACCTTTGCCTGATTCTTCTCGGCAAGGGGGCCTTAATCAAAAAGGCTCTGGGGCTTAATGACCTTCCGCTGAAAGAGGACGGTGACGAGATTACATTCCCTTGGTTCAGCGATGTCGGCAAACTCGATCCCGATGAGTTGAAAGCCTACACTGATTTCATCGGCAAGCTGTGCGAGTTCAGCGCGAACGCCAAGCGCGTATCAATGAAAGAGAAAACGGTGGACAACGAGAAATACGCATTCCGCTGTTTCCTCCTCCGCCTCGGTTTTATCGGTGCGGACTACAAGACCGACCGCAAAATACTCCTCAGAAACCTTGACGGTTCGAGTGCATTTAGGGATGGAGGTGCTGACGATGAAAATGCCGAGTAAACATCGCATCGATTTCCTGCGGGAGCAATACCCCGCAGGAACCCGTGTAGCCTTGGTCGCTATGGACGACGCCCAAGCGCCTCCTGTCGGAACGAAAGGAACCGTTCTTGCGGTCGATGACATTGGCAGTTTGATAATGCGCTGGGACAACGGCAGCGGATTGAACGTTGTGCTTGACGGCGGCGACCGTGTTCGCAAACTTGACGAGGTGGACGAATGAAAGTGACCGATACCATTATGGATCAAATCCTCGCAATCCGCGATACAGGGCTGACCAATATGTTCGCCGTCAATACGGTGCAGCGTCTCGCTTACGACCGCAATTACTTTGAATTGGTAATGTTCATCGAGAACGAGCCTTCCGCTTATATCAAATTCATTATGACTGGCGACCGCTCATAAACCTTTCTCCCTGCCGGGAACGGAGCCGAAAAAGGCTCTGTTTCTCGTGGTAGATATACACAATTATCTTTTTTATCCTTGTGTAGTATATTCGTTGATATATCTCTCATTTAGAGTTAATATGTACCTACCGAATTTGAAGGGAGACATTAACCATGACAAGAGCAGAAAGAAACGAGTACAACTACATTAAGCGCAGCCTGAAAAACCTCGGCGAGAACCCCTACGGCGCACAGCTGACAATCCGCACCGATGCGGGTCACGAGTACAAGCAGGCGCTCCACGAGTTTTACACAAGCCTCGGATTTCACCCGGCAAGCGTCAGAGTCGACTCCCACCGGTTTGACGACAAAGAACGCATTGTTTACATCTACGGAATCTACTGCGGCGAGGAAAATCAGATTCACTGGTCGCAGCTTTACACCAAAGAGGAAAAAGACCGCTTCGCTGCGGCTTTACTGTAAAGGAGGATTCAGCCATGAGTGATTTTACAACAATGGAACACCTGCAGGAAAAGGTTTCAAGCTACGGCGCGGTTTTAAGATACAACTGCAGGGTGTTCGTTACCGATATCACCCACACAGGAGAATTCCGGGCATCAATTTATGAGTTTGTTGATGAGCCGGGCGTCGATTTCGATGAAATCGAATGCAGATTATTCCTTATCGACACCTCGCACAAAGCATTCGAGGACGCGGGTCACGCAATCGCTTGGTGCCTTAGGCAAAAATGAACCGGTAAAACACAGTAGCGGAGCCGAAAGGCTCTGTTGCTCGTAGAATAAACTACACAATAATAAACATTTTCCTTGTGTACAATATAGCTTGATAAATCCTCCGTTTGACGGTAATATACAGTCACCAAAACAACAGGAGGTCATCAAAATGACAAACAACTTCATCGCAGAGTACAACGAACTCACAAACATCCGCAACGCTTACGACAGCGCCGAGACCGAAGTCGAAAAGAACGGCGCCCGCGGGGATTTCAAAGCCTTCAAAGAGCGGATCGCCGCAAAGGGAAACGACTACGCAAAATACTTCTGGATTTTCGAGGACGCTTGGAGAAGAGGCAACAACTACATTGATTTCAGCGACGTGATCAGAGACGAGGATGTTCCGAACATGATTACCACCTTAAGAACCCTCGGCTTCAGAAAATTCACCTTTTCCTCCTCTTGGTCGAGCGCGGTTGAAACCGCATGGCTTTTCACCAAAAACGGATGCCTGCTTGAGGGTATGGTTGAAATCAACAGCAAGCACAAGGATTTTGAAACAGACGAGTACGAAAGAATCCCCGCGTACCTCTTCAACCTCAACTAAACAACCCTATTCGGGAATTGAGCCGAGAGGCTCTTTTCCTCTCTACAGCCCACGGGCTGTTTTTTTATGCCCGAAAAAAGGAGGTGGCAGATATACGAAAGCTAAAAAAGTACAAACCGACCAAGTTCAAAGCAAAGAACTCTGTGTACGATAAGGATTCAGCTGATTTCGCCGTGAAGTTTATCGAATGCCTCTGCCACACCAAAGGCAAATGGGCAGGTCAGAAATTTGAGTTGATAGATTGGCAGGAACAGATAATCCGCGACCTGTTCGGCATACTCAAGCCGAACGGCTACAGACAATTCAATACCGCATATGTAGAGATACCGAAGAAGATGGGCAAATCGGAGTTAGCCGCTGCGATTGCCCTTTTGTTATGCTGCGGAGATGGCGAACAGCGCGCCGAGGTTTACGGCTGTGCCGCTGACCGAAATCAGGCAAGCATCGTCTTTGACGTTGCCGCTGACATGGTTCAACTATGCCCTGATTTGGAAAAGCGCGTTCAGATATACAAGTCAAACAAGAAACTCGTGTACCTGCCGACCAACAGCTTTTATCAGGTGCTTTCGGCAGAAGCCTACTCCAAGCACGGTTTGAATGTCCACGGGGTTGTGTTCGATGAGCTTCACGCGCAGCCTAACCGAAAGCTATATGATGTTATGACGAAAGGTTCCGGCGATGCCCGAATGCAGCCGCTGTACTTCCTTATAACGACAGCCGGAAACAATACCGAATCCATCGGCTACGAGATTCACCAAAAGGCAAAGGACATTCTCGAGGGCAGGAAAATCGACCCTACCTTCTATCCCGTAATATACGGTGCTGAGGAAGGTGATGATTGGACAGACCCGAAGGTGTGGAAAAAAGCTAATCCCTCTCTCGGAATTACCGTTGGGATCGATAAAGTGCGTGATGCCTGCGAATCCGCAAAGCAGAACCCGGCGGAAGAGAACTCGTTCCGGCAGCTGCGCCTTAACCAGTGGGTAAAACAATCCGTTCGGTGGATGCCGATGGATAAGTGGGATAAATGCGCGTTCGCCGCCGACCCTTCACAGCTTGAAGGAAGAGTCTGCTACGGCGGTCTTGACCTCTCCTCCACAACGGATATAACGGCGTTTGTGCTTGTGTTCCCGCCGGAGGACGAGGATGACAAATACATTGTTCTCCCGTATTTCTGGATACCGGAAGAGAATATGCAAATCCGCGTCAACCGAGACCGTGTGCCGTATGACCTCTGGGAGCGTCAGGGTTATTTGCAGACCACCGAAGGTAATGTGATCCACTACGGCTTTATCGAGAAATTCATCGAGCAGCTTGGAGAACGGTACAACATACGGGAGATTGCTTTTGACCGTTGGGGCGCCGTTCAGATGGTTCAAAATTTGGAAGGTATGGGATTTACGGTAGTTCCCTTCGGACAGGGATTCAAAGATATGTCTCCGCCAACAAAAGAATTGATGAAGCTCGTCCTTGAGGAGCGTATCGCTCACGGCGGTCACCCGGTTCTGCGGTGGATGATGGACAACATCTTCATTCGCACCGATCCTGCCGGCAACATCAAAGCCGACAAAGAAAAATCAACGGAAAAGATAGACGGCGCCGTTGCCACGATTATGGCTCTTGATAGAGCAATTCGCTGCGGCAATAACACCGGAGCCTCGGTTTATGATAACCGCGGGCTTCTTTTTATATAGTTATCAACACACAATTTCAAATATACGCAGGAGGAATAATTTATGGGCTTGTTTACAAGCATATTTAGGTCGCGCGACAGACCTAAAAACCTATCCGGCGGAACCTCATTCTTTATGGGCAGTTCCTCATCGGGCAAAGTGGTAACGGAACGCTCCGCAATGCAAATGACAGCGGTTTACGCTTGCGTCCGTATTCTGTCAGAAGCGATTGCCGGACTGCCGCTTCACCTCTACAAATACACCTCGGACGGCGGCAAAGAAAAAGCCATCAACCACCCGTTGTACCAACTGCTCCACGATGAACCAAATCCCGAAATGAGTTCATTCGTTTTCAGGGAAACGCTCATGACACACCTTTTGTTATGGGGCAACGCCTACGCACAGATAATCAGGAACGGCAAAGGTGACGTCATTGCTTTATATCCGCTGATGCCGAACAGAATGCGCGTTGACCGCGATGATAAAGGTCAGTTGTATTACACTTACAATCGCGTGTTTGACGAGGCATTAAAGGACAAATCAATGACGGTCGTACTGAAACCGTATGATGTTCTGCATATCCCCGGCTTGGGCTTCGACGGATTAGTCGGCTATTCGCCAATAGCGATGGCAAAAAATGCTATCGGTCTGGCAATCGCCACCGAGGAGTACGGCGCTAAGTTCTTCGCAAACGGCGCGGCACCGAGCGGTGTTCTTGAACATCCGAGTACACTGAAAAATCCCGAAAAGCTGCGTGAAGCGTGGCAGTCGCAGTTTGGCGGCAGTCAGAACTCTAACCGCATAGCAGTTTTGGAGGAAGGACTGAAATACACACCAATCTCCATATCGCCGGAACAAGCGCAGTTCCTCGAAACACGAAAATTTCAAATCAATGAGATCGCTCGAATTTTCAGAGTCCCGCCTCATATGGTCGGCGACCTTGAGAAGTCGAGTTTTTCTAATATTGAACAGCAGTCGCTTGAGTTCGTAAAATACACGCTCGACCCTTGGGTAGTCCGTTGGGAGCAGAACCTGCAACGTATTCTTTTGAATCCCGATGAAAAGAAGGATTACTTCTTCAAATTCAATGTTGACGGTCTGCTGCGCGGCGACTACGCAAGCCGCATGACGGGTTACGCTACGGCGCGTCAAAACGGCTGGATGTCGGCGAACGATATCCGAGAACTTGAAAATCTCGACCGTATCCCGACCGAACTCGGAGGCGACCTTTACCTTATCAACGGCAATATGCTGCCCATGCAGAACGCAGGCGCGTTTGCCGACAACAATACTACAGAAACGGAGGAAGATTCCAATGAAAGCACAGAAGTTTTGGAAGTGGAAGAATCAGTCGGAAGAAGAACCGTCCGCTGAACGTGTGCTTGAGTTCTACGGCACTATCGCCGAGGAAAGCTGGTATGACGATGATATCACCCCGGCAATGTTCAAAGAAGAACTGTTTGCCGGCAGCGGTCCCATTACCATCTGGATTTCCTCGCCCGGCGGCGACTGCATTGCAGCAAGCCAGATCTATTCCATGCTGATGGACTACAAGGGAGATATCACAGTCAAGATTGACGGCATCGCGGCATCGGCGGCATCGGTGATTGCCATGGCCGGCACAAAGGTTCTGATGGCTCCCACAGCGGTAATGATGGTTCATAACCCGGCAACGATGGCGTTCGGTGATCACGTTGAGATGGAAAAGGCAATTGAGATGCTCTCGGAAGTTAAAGAAAGCATCATCAACGCTTATGAAATCAAAACAGGGCTGCCGCGCAAACAGCTCGCCAAGATGATGGATAACACCACTTGGATGAACGCTAACAAAGCTGTCGAGTTCGGTTTTGCCGATGACATTCTGACAGACGAAAAACGCAATCCCGATACCAATGAAGGGTATGAGTTCGAGGCTTCGGCTGTGGAACGTACCCTTATCAATAAGATTTCAAACAAAATGAAATCAAAATCGAACACAACCGGGCGCCGGGTAGATGACCTTAAAGCGTCCCTTTACAAAAAACTGCTTTAATACAGGAGGATTTGATTATGACAATTACTGAACTCAGAAACAAAAGAGCAAAGCTGTGGAATACGATGGAAGGTTTCCTCGACACCCACAGAAACAGCATGGGTGTTCTCTCCGCTGAGGACGATAACACCTACTCCAATATGGAGCGCGACCTCGACAGTCTTACCAATGAAATCAAGCGTATGGAGCGCCGTGAGGCAATCGAAACGGAACTGAACAAGCCCGTCAATCAGCCGCTCACTTCTGCTCCTTCCGGTGCTGAGATGCCCAAGAGCGGACGCGCCTCCAACGAATACAAGGAAGATTTTGACCGTCATCTGCGCGGCAAGGTTCTCGTTCACAACGTGCTGTCCGAGGACACCGATGCCGATGGCGGCTATCTCGTGCCGGAAGATTTTGAGCGTAACATTGTTACCGCGCTTGAAGAGGAAAACGTGATCCGTTCCCTCGCAAAGGTTATCACCACTCAGCACGAGCGCAAGATTCCCGTTGCTACGGGTCACTCCACCGCGCAGTGGACTGCTGAGAACGATGCTTACACCGAGAGCAATCCCACTTTCGGTCAGAAGCAGATCGACGCATTCAAGCTGACCGACCTCTGCCGTGTGAGCGTTGAACTCCTGCAGGATTCCGCTTTCGACATTGAGGACTACCTTATGAAGGAATTTGCCCGCGCTTTCGGTATTGCCGAGGAGCAGGCTTTCTGCGTTGGCACCGGTGTTAATCAGCCTACAGGTATTTTTACCGCAAACGGCGGTCAGGTCGGCGTTACTGCGGCTTCTTCGACCGCGATCACCGCTGACGAACTTATCAGCCTTGTATATTCGCTGAAATCGCCCTACCGCAGAAACGCAAAATTCCTGTTGAACGATGCCACTATCTCCATTATCCGCAAGCTGAAGGACGGTAACGGCGCTTATCTCTGGCAGCCCTCCGTTCAGGCAGGTCAGCCCGACAGACTGCTCGGCTATGAGATTTACACTTCTCCGTATGTTCCCACCGCTGCCGCAGGCGCTCTCGCTATTGCGTTCGGTGATTTCAAGAACTACTGGATCGGTGACCGCGCAGGTCGTACCGTGCAGCGCCTTAACGAACTGTACGCCACCAACGGTCAGATCGGTTACGTTTCGACCGAGCGCGTGGACGGCAAGGTGATCCTTCCCGAGGCGATCAAGCTCCTGAAGATGAAGTCCTGATTCGGGAGGGTATGAACATGAGTTACAACACAAAGAACTACACCGAACAGGGCGGCGAGACCACTCACATCGGCGGCAAGCTCGTCATTGATGAAGGAGGCTCTGTTGAAGGTCTTCCTTCTCCTTCGCCTTCTCCTCTTACTCTTCCCGTTGTGATAGCGGAGACAGATGAGAACGGATATTTCGGATACACCTTCCGGGAACTCTGGGAAATGTTTAACCAAAATAAGCTTATTTTCATTTTCCGAAAGGATTCCGCTGAATCATCCGTTCCGGAGGCAACAGACTACAAAACAAGACTTTTCATGGTTTTCAGAATGGAATATACAGGCGGCATCAATTACTATTTAACACTGCTCGCTTGCAGTGAGGACTCACAGGCAATTATGTCTCCTTGTATCGGTTCTGCAAACGCATCACCCTGTATCCATTGATGTGAACGGAGGCAGCGTGATGGATAAACTTTTAGAAAAAGTCAAAGCCAACTTAATACTTGAGCACTCTGAGGATGACGCGCTTCTGAAGATGTA